>CACZYP010000044.1:2828-33281 GCA_902785425.1 uncultured Ruminococcus sp.
GCGCTCGTAACACACCGAGAGGGCAAGCCGTAAGGCGCAGACCGATCGGCATGTGTTACAAGTGCCCTTGGGGTGCAAGCAAGATGGGTGCTCAGTCCGTAGGGCGTGATTTATTCAGTGGCTCCTTAGGTTATTCGGACTAAATAGTTATCTCTCGGCATCGAGTAAATAATAGGTTTTTGAGAACTGATACAATACAACTCGGCGAAGCCGAGTTCCGCAATTGTCAATTATCCATTGTCAATTGTCAATTGAATAAAGGTGGGTGGCTGATTTGGAAAAATCAGAAATAAAGGCGGCGATCGAAGCTGTGCTTTTTGCAAGCGGAACGCCCGTTGAGGCTGAGAGGATAGCTTCTGCGCTGGAGCTTGATACGGCGACTGTAAAAGACTGCGCCGATGAGCTTATAGATAAGTATAAAAAAGAAAAACACGGGATAAAGATAGTGCGCATCAACAGCGGCTATCAGATGTGCAGCGATAAGGAATACGGCACATACGTCCGCAGAGTTATGGATATGAAGAAGAACACGCCGCTTTCACAGGCTGCAATGGAAGTCCTTGCGGTGATCGCATATAATCAGCCCGTAACGAAGGCATTCATCGAGCAGATAAGAGGAGTTGACTGCTCCGGTGTTGTTTCGAGCCTTTGCCTTAAAGGGCTTATCGAAGAAAAAGGCAGGCTTGAGCTGCCCGGAAAGCCGCTTCTGTACGGCACGACAGACCGTTTCCTGCACTGCTTCGGACTTGAAAACCTCGAAGGTCTGCCGACTGTCGAGACAAAGAAACAGGAGTCCGAAAATACAGAAGAAGCCCCCGAAGCAGAAAACGCAGAGAACACAGAGAATCCAGCAGAAGACAAAAATGATAATACATGATCCGGGTTTTTCGTTTTCAGTTTTAAGTATACCGAGGTGAGCGGAATTGCTGATATTAAAAATAATACTGTATATCCTGCTTGCACTGCTTATACTCATCGTGCTTGCACTCGCAGTGCCGACACGTCTTTATGTGCGGTATAACGGCGAGATATTTTTGCAGCTTCGCTACCTTTTTCTGAAAATAACTATCCCGATAACGGAAGAGCAGAAAGCTGCAAAAGAAAAAAAGAAAAAGAGATCGAAGGCTTCGCAAAAACGAGCTGCCAAAAAAGAGGCGAAAAAAGCCGAAAAGCAGGCCGCCCAGGAAGCCGAAAAGAAGCAAAAGACCGATAAAAAGGGCGGTAAAAAAAAGAAAAAGCCGAATCCTGTTGTCAAATGGCTGAAAAGCCTGTATAATAAAGGCGGAGTGGAAGCGATAATCACGGCGTTCAAAAGGATAGCTTCCCTTGTAGGAGGCGTGCTGAAACCTGTTTTCAAAACGTTCAAGCTCCGCAATCTTAATATAGATATCACATCGGCGGCTGATAATGCGGCTGACGCTGCCATCAATTACGGCAGACTGTGCGCAGGCGTTTATCCTGCTTTAACGCTGATACTAAGCGTTGTCCGATACAATAAATACACGGTAAATATCAGACCCGACTTCGACAAAAAAGAGTTCGAGGCCGATATCTCGACAGAAATATCAGTGATCCCCTGGGCAGCCGTATGCGGCGCCCTCTGCTCCTTCGTCAGGTTTGTCGGGTTTAAGATCAAAGGAGAAATTTAAGTAAATGGAAAATTGAAAATTGAAAATGGAAAATTGCGGAACTCGCCTGCGGCGAGTTGATTATAGCAACTTTTTCCAGACAATAACTTGATCAGCTTCGGGTATCTTTACGTACAATGGTTTTGATACGCTGATATAAAACAGGAGCGAAGCGACTCAATAATTTTCCATTTTCCATTTTCAATTTTCCATTAACAAAAAGGAAGGGTGTATAAAATGGCAAATCATCTTGAAAACATGATGGACAATACGATGGAGAAGATCAGACAGATGGTCGATGTCAATACTATCATCGGCGAACCTGTTATTTGCCCCGACGGAACGGTCATCATTCCCGTTTCAAAGGTAAGCTACGGCTTTGCATCGGGCGGTTCCGATCTTCCGAATAAAAACGCAAGCACCAAAGAGAACAACTTTGCAGGCGGAAGCGGCGCAGGCGTTTCTATCCAGCCGGTGGCATTTCTCGTTGTAAACAACGGCGACGTCAAGATGCTCAACATGGAATTTGACGGCGCTGTAGATCGTGTTATCGCAATGATACCCGATATCACCGAAAAGGTGAGCGACCTGTTCAAAAAGATGGGCAAGGACAAAAAAGAAAAGACAGATGCAACCGACAAAATCCCCGAAGCAAAACCCGTAAGCCGTGCAGCCACTCTGAAAAAATCCCCCTCTTCCGATGAAGCAGCGGACATTAACGACACCGGATTTTAAGCTGATTGACAATTGATAATTGATAATTGATAATTGACAATTGCGGTCAGGCTCACTGCGTTCGCCTTTTTATTAATGTGGAATGTGGAGTGAAGCGACTCCTGCATTCCACACTTAAACCAAACGATAGCCGAAAGAATATTCAGCTCATTTCGTGCATAAGGTTTAACAAGACTATCAAAAGTGCGGAGTGGTGATATTGCTGAAATTTGTCAGGAGCTTTTTGATCTGTATTCTTGCGGCAGCGATGTTGGCGGCGTTTTCTGTTTCGGCGTCAGGAGAATATGCTCAGCCGCCGCAGACGAGTGCGTATGCGTACAGCCTTTACTGCGCAAATAACGGCGAATTCATAGCCGGGAAAAACAGCGGCGAACGTCTGCCTATGGCGAGCACAACAAAGATAATGACGGCGGTGCTCGCTCTTGAAGCGGAGGAGTCGGGTGAAGTAAGCAGCGTGCGTATGTCGTCCGATTATTATTCGGAAGGCTCGTCAATGTATCTTGCCGATGGCGAAGCGCTCTCTGTTCACGATATAGCCGGCGGAATGATGATGGTATCCGGCAACGACGCCGCAAATGCGATAGCCGTAACGCTCGGCGGCAGTATAGAGGGCTTTGCTTACAAAATGAACGACAAGGCGGCTTCGCTGGGTCTTGACAATACGCATTTTGTGAATCCATCGGGGCTTGATTCCGACGGTCATTTCACAACGGCAGACGACCTTTGCAGGCTGATGGCTTACTGTATGGAAAACGAATCCTTTGCCGAAATAGTCGGCAGCAGGAGCATTACGGCAGAGTTTATCGAGCCGTCGGGCAAAGAGCAGACATACTATAATGAAAACAAGCTATTGAGCCGCTATGAATACTGCATCGGCGGCAAAACGGGATATACTGAAAAAGCAGGGCGAACGCTTGTTTCGTGCGCCGAAAAGGACGGCGTAAGGCTTGTGTGCGCAACGCTCGGCGATCCCGATGACTGGAACGATCACGAGGCTCTTTTCGAGTACGGTTTTTCGCAGCTCTCCGCAGAGATCCCGGTTTTGGAAGAAACAGATCTTAAAACGGCGGTCGCAGGCGGCGAGAGCGATGTTGTAAAATGTATCTGCTCGGAAGCGCCGCAGGTCGTGGCAGGCAGCAAGGACGTAACGATAAAATACGAGCTGCCGAAGTTTGTCTATGCGCCGGTTAAAGAGGGGCAGAAAATAGGCGAAGCGAAATACTACACAGGCGGCGTGTATGCAGGAAGATCGGACATAACAGCCGAAACCTCAATAGCCGCCGACAAAACAGAAACATCATTTTTGGAAAACATAGCAAGCTTCTTCAGAAGTGTTGCTTCAAGGATAATAAAAAGAAAATAGTTGAAGAAAAGACAGCGAAGAATGCTTCGCATAAAGCTTTGGAGGAAAGATAAGTGGAAGATAAAGTAAGACTTCAAAAGGTTCTCGCAGCGTGCGGAGTAGCTTCAAGAAGAAAAGCAGAGGAGCTTATCGTTCAGGGCAGCGTTAAGGTAAACGGAAAAACGGCGCAGCTCGGCGATAAGGTCGATCCTCAGAAGGATAAAATAACGGTAAAGGGCAGACGTATAAGCTCGGCTGCAAAGAATAAGTATTACTACATAATGCTCCATAAGCCGAGAGGTTACGTTACCACTATGCAGGACGAGCGTGGCAGAAAATGCGTTGCCGAGCTTGTAAAGGACGTTCCTGCAAGAGTGTACCCCGTAGGCAGACTTGACCGTGAGAGCGAGGGGCTGCTGCTCATGACGAATGACGGCGACTTTGCAAACAAGGTTACTCACCCGGCACAGCATGTTGCCAAAGTCTACCGTGTAACGGTGCGCCCCGGGATCACAAAAGAGCAGGTAGAGGAGATGACCTCCGGTATCGTGATCGACGGCAGAAAAACTCAGCCGTGCGATGTTCACGTTATAAAGCGTGAAGCGGAAAGAGTAGTGCTTGAAGTTATCCTTCGTGAGGGCAGGAACCGTCAGATCAGAAAAATGTGCGAAAAGCTCGGCCTTGAAGTTGCACGCTTAAAGCGTACACAGATAGGTCAGGTAAAGCTCGGCATGCTTCCGCAGGGCAAGTGGAGAGATCTTTCTCCCGATGAAGTAAAGCGCCTTACGGCACAGCCGAACACGACTGTTATCACCGAAAACTACAAATAAAGAAAACAACGGGGTATGCCGATGAGCATGCCCCGTAAAGTTTATGGAAGAAACGCACAGGGTTCATAAATGGAAAATTGAAAATGGAAAATGGAAAATTGCGGAACTCGCCTGCGGCGAGTTGGATTATATTAGGAAACCACTAAATAAATCACGCCCTACGGGCTGAGCACCAATCTTGCTTGCATCTTTTGGTCAAATTGAACTCAAAATCTGACTACGCAATATGGGCACTCGATTTAATCAGTGCTTCCTTAACTAAAAAATTTTTTATACATGATAGATCTGTCTCATTAAAATTGTAATATTAAGTGAAAGCGGTTAAAGAAAACGTAAAACGGAAGGAGGTCTAACATTGAATGTTGATGAAAATAACTACATAAAACAGCTTAGAAAGAAAAACGAAGCGGCTATGGAGTATGTTATAAGAACGCACGGCGGCATCATGAAGGCGGTTGTCGGAAAAATACTGTATGCCTATCCTCAGGACGCAGAGGAGTGCTTATCGGATTCATTTATTAAGATATGGGATCATATTGACAGCTATGACGAGCAGAAAAGCGCTTTTATCAACTGGGCATGCTCGATAGCAAGGTATACGGCGCTTAACAGGCTGAAAAAGCTCAAAAGCCTTTCGCCGACAGAAAATATAGACGAGCTGCTGATCGCAGATAAAAGATCGCTCACGGGGGACAAGGAGTTTGACGAGTTCTTTGAGGAGCTTGTTTCATGCCTTAGTGAAGAGGACAGAGCGATCTTTGTAAAGCTGTTCCGGGAAGGCTGTTCGGTAGATGAAACGGCGCAAGCCGTAGGAAAAAGCAGGAGCGTTATCTATAACCGTATTTCAAGGGGAAGGAAGAAAATTATAAAGTTTAATCCCGGATATTTCGGAAAGGGGACGACTTAGTTTATGAGTAAGGATATTTACAGCTTATTCAATTGCACAGGCGGCGAGATACCGAACGCAGAGCCGCTTGATGACACGGAGGTAAAAAAGTATATGGAAAGATTTGAGAACGATACGAATACACAAAGAAGAATACCGTTTGTATGCAAAAGCGCCATCGCAGCTTCACTTGCACTTCTGATAGCGGCAGGCGGAACGTTCGGATACAGCCGTTTTACAGATCAGTCTCACGCCCCGTTTGTTATGACGGTCAATGCGGCTGAGATAACTCAGGGCGGTGCGGTCGTTGCACCGTCACGGGATTGCGGCCTTTCGATCAGTGAAAACGACAGCGGCGATGTGGCGTACAGCCTTGCTCTTACTCTTGAATGTACAGGCAGCGATATCAAGTCGGTAACGTACACTCTTGATAAAGATGTCATAAGCCTTGTTTCCCAAAACGGTGAAGCCTCGGTTATTAACGGTACAACGGCAGAAAACACAGGCGAAAAGAAGGCATATACTTCCGTTACGTTTGATTATAACGCTCAGAATTCCGAAAGTGTTGATCTGGAGATATTGGGCGTAGGAGATCCCGACATTACTGCCGATAAAGAGGCTCTTTTCAGTTACAATGAAAGTGATCTTGAAGCAAAATGTGATGTTCTCGGCAGACTGATAGATAACACGATACACTGCACCGCAGAGTACAGCGACGGCACGAAAGAAGTAAAGGATATCAGGATAGGCACGGAGATCAAGGATTTTTCGGAAGCATACCCCGATGAATTCAATGCAATGCCGCAAGAGGACAGACAGGAAAAAGACATCAGAGGGGTATTTGTTACTTACTCTGCAGGAGAATAACGAGATTTAGCGATAAGCGGAGAGTGATATCTGAGATAGTTACTCTCCGCTTTAAAATCAAAAGCGAGCATTTTCGCAAATTAAAAAAGCTCATCGGTCAACCCGATGAGCTTTTTTATTGTTATTCGCCGTAGCCTTCTTCGTAGTAAGTTTCTTCGCCGCCGTTATCCTGTTCCGGTTCGGGATATTCCTGCATTGCGGCTTCGCTTGCAAGGCGTTCGCTTTCAAGTCTTTCACTTTCGAGACGTTCGCTTTCAAGGCGTGCGCTTTCGGCTTCTCTTTCAAGACGTTCGCTTTCTAAGCGCTCGCTTTCCTGACGCTCACGCTCTTCCTGCTCCTGGCGCTCACGTTCTTCCTGTTCCTGACGCTCACGCTCTTCCTGCTCTTCACGCTCACGCTCTTCTTCTTCCTGACGTTCACGCTCTTCTTCGTCGTCATCGTCGTGATTCGTTGTATTTTTAACCTTGCGGATATCTTTCTTGTCAAGCTTGTAGTCGCCGTCATACCAGGGAGTCTGACCGGCACGGCAGGCTGTGCCGAAGTCCGTAAGCTCTTTTCTTGTTCCGCCGTTGCGTGCGTACCAGCACTGCGGCCAGACTGCGTCGTTGTTGTATACCGCCTTCGATACATCTACCTCGGACTTTTCGCCTCTTCTTACACGTCTTGCAACGATAACTGTTCTGAAGTTCGAGAACTCATACGAGCATGTGGAAAGAGTAAGAAGCTGATCGTTTTCGTTCACTGTAACGCCCGTGTCGATGAGCGAACGTTCAAGCACGTTGTAAACGAAATCCATGAAGTCTGTCTCGCTGTCGAACTCACCTCTGAGGTAGTTGAAGAACTCGCCCTGCTCGGTGAGTGTGTTCGTTTTGAATACGGAAACGATCTTCCAGTCGGCGTCAAATTCGGGTGTGTCGAACTGGATTATCGGAGTGGACTTGTAGAATTCAAGGTTTGCATAGCTTAAAAGCTGATGGAATACCTGTCCGTTGTCCATGTTGTGACCGTGGAGGATAACATTTTTTGAGTTGTAGCTCTTTGTACTTCTGTAGTCGATGAAGATCGAGCCGTACTGCGAAGCGTTGCCCTTGTAGTCACGATGGAGATAATACTGCGAGTAGTCGCCGTCGCCCTTGTGTTCAAGCACGGGGTAGTCGATATATGTCGTTTTCGGTATGTATATCCAGCCTTGTATCTCCGGGTTGATCGCTTTGAGCTGATCGAAGCGGTTAGGCTTGTCGGTGTCTTCGGGAACGTCCGAATCGGAGTTTACCTTTACCGGGTGAACGATCTCACGAAGATCGTTGTAATTCTTCTCTACCTGAGCAGGCTCGATAAAGAGCAGCTTTGTAAGTATAACAGCCGTTACGATGAATGTTACCGTAGCGAGCATGAGGATTATCTTTCTCGTTACCTCAAGAGGCTTGTCGCCCTTCTGAGGAATAAAGTTTGAAATGAAGCCGCCCTTCTTCTTTGCGGAAGAATCGTCCTGGGCGATAGAGTAGTAGTCGAAATGATCGGTGATCTTGCCGCCTACAAGCTTGCCTGTTGTAATGCCTCTTGCAGAAGTTGCTTTTTTCGCACCTGTGATGATAAGCTCTGCTGTGGGTACTTTTGTAAGAGCTTCCGTAGGCAGTGCAAGCACGAGCTTGTTGTCGTAAAGCATGAAGCAGCCTTCGTAGCCCTTGCCGAGATCGCCTGTGGACCATATCTCGTAAACTACCTTGCTGCCGGTGCTTTTGTTTTTCTTCTTTGAAGCTTCTTCATCATCGAGACTGTCTGCAAGCTCGGAAAGATCGGCGCTTGTTTTGTAGTTCGAGATATTCTTCTCGGGAATGTTGGCGCTTTCGTCCTCATCTGCTGCGTGATGCTTGGGGCAGAGCTTTTTGAAAAGCTGCACCGTGTCGCAGCTTGATGTGCCGTCAAGTGCATTTGCTATTATGATAAGCTGAATGCCCTCGTCTGTTGCGTAGCTCTGACGAAGAGCTTCAAGCAGCTTTATGCTGTCGTTTTCAAGATCTGTTTTATAAAGTATCTCGATATCGGCTTCCTTTAATCTGTTCGTTACGACATTCATTTTCTTATCGAGCGTTTTAGGATTAAAGGAGCGATCTACTATCGAGTAAATTTCAGCTTTCAATGAATATACCTCCATTCGAATGGCTTTCTTTTCTTTAAAACTCAAACAATTGCAATGTTGAAAGTGGACTTTAGACAAGCTGCGAAGCAGCTTCATTAATTCCACACTCCACTTTCCACATTCCACATTTTTTAAACCTTAACGATAGGGGATCTCTTGATTATTTGGGATAGATCACGGTACACTTCACGCCGTTTACTGCCTCTTCTATCATGTCGTCCCAATCTACGGCTGCCTCTGCTTTTGCGACCATCTCGCTTTTCGGCTTCGTTCTCGGGTGGCGGGGCGTGAATACGGTACAGCAGTCTTCATAGGGGAGAAGCGATGTTTCAAATGTGTTGATCTTCTCCGAAACTGCGATTATCTCTTTCTTGTCCATGCCGATGAGCGGACGGAAAACAGGCATTGTTACTGTTTCGTCTGTGCATGCGATAGCGCCGAGTGTCTGCGAAGCTACCTGACCGAGGCTTTCGCCCGTGATAAGAGCCATGCACTCATGCTGTTCGGCAATTCTCTGTGAAACACGCATCATCATGCGGCGCATAATGATCGTGAAAAGATCTTCGGGGCACTTTGCCTTGATCTCTTCCTGTATCTTTGTAAAGGGTACGGTGTACATCTCGATGCGTCCTGCGTAATCGGAAACGATCTCAAGCAGTGTACGGACCTTTTCTTCGGCACGGTCGCTCGTGTAGGGGGGGCTTGCAAAGTGGATAGCTGTAAGCTCGATCCCTCTCTTTGCCATCATGTACGCCGCAACGGGGCTGTCGATGCCGCCGCTTATGAGTATAGCCGCTCTGCCGCCGCTCGGGATAGGCAGTCCGCCTGCACCCTCGTGAGCGTTTGCATGAACGTAAGCCGCCATGTCACGTACCTCAACGGTAACTGTGACTTCGGGGTTGTGAACGTCTACCTCTAAGTCGGGGAACGTGTCGGCGATATAAGAGCCGACTATCTTTGAAATATCGGGCGAACCGTAAGGGAACTTCTTGTCCGAACGCTTCGACTCGACTTTGAATGACTTTGCATCTTCAAGCGTATCACGCAGATATTCAACTGCCGCCTCTTTGATGGCGTCGATATCTTTTTCTACGGCGCATGCTCTGCAGTAAGCTACAACGCCGAATACCTTGCCGACCTTGTCGGCTGTTTCGTCCATGTCTATATCATCATCGAGCGGTGTTATTCTAATTGTAGACTGTGAAGCCTTTACATCGAACGCACCGAGCGGATGAAGCTTTCTTCTGATGTTCTTAACGAGCAGATCTTCAAAATTTTTGCGGTTCAGTCCTTTTAATACGACTTCGCCCACTTTAGCAAGTATGATTTCCTTCATATTGTCAGAATCCTTATAGTTACTTTATTCTTACAAGCGTTTCAACGCCGTGTTTAATGCCTTCGATAAGTCTGTCGGCTTCTTCCTTGGTTGAGTCTGCCGAAAAGCTTATGCGCAGCGCAGTGTCGGCTCTGAGCCTGTCAAAGCCGAGAGCAGTCAGAACGTGGCTCGGTTTTCCTTTTGCACACGCCGAGCCGCTTGAAATATAAACATCGCTGCTTTCAAGTTCGTGCAGCATGGTTTCGCTCTTTATGGCGTTTGTAGATATGTTTATAATGTAGGGCAGTGCGTCATCGGGAGAGTTTTTGACAACTCCGTCGATCTTCATCAGCCCGTTGAGCGTGTAAGTATTCAGCTCTTTTACGGCTTCAAGATTCTTTTTCAGATCGCCGATCTCTTCGGCAGCCGCAGCAAAGCCGCATATCTGTGCAAGTGCTTCCGTTCCGGGGCGAATCTTTCGCTCCTGTTCGCCGCCGTAAACGAGCGGCACGATGTGAACGCCTTTCCTTATGTAAAGAGCGCCGCAGCCCTTGGGGCCGTGTATCTTGTGAGCCGATACCGTAAGCAGATCGCAGCCGAGCTTCTGCACCTTTATCGGAAGCTTGCCGTAAGCCTGAACTGCGTCTATGTGAAACAGAGCAGGCGCATTCTTCTTTTTGATAATGCGTGCGATACGGTCAACGGGCTGGATAACTCCCGTTTCGTTATTAACATACATCACGCTGACAAGTATCGTGTTCTCGTCTATTGCTTCTTTCAAAGCTTCTTCCGTGATGTGTCCCGTCTCGTCGGGCTTTAAAAATACGCACTCAAAGCCTTCGCTTTCAAGAGCCTTGACACTCTCAAAAACGGACGAATGTTCAATGGCAGTGGTAACAATTTTGTTTCCTCTTCGCTTTCTTGCACGGGCGCCGCCGAGGACTGCCAGATTATTCGATTCCGTTCCGCCGCTTGTAAAAATTATCTCCGAAGCTGCTGCACCGAGAGTAGCGGCTACTGTGTTCCGAGCCTTGGAAAGCTCTTCTTCGGCTGTTTTTCCCAGTCCGTGAAGCGACGAAGGGTTGCCGTAGACATCATTAAATATGCGCATCATCTCGGAGACTGCATGAGGAGAAGGCTTAGTTGTTGCGCTGTTGTCAAGATATGCTTCCACCCGATTTGCCTCCAAACGTTATTATACAACAAAATTGTTACGAAATAAAGCAAAATTCCAACATTTTTTTAATTTTTCCATTATGTTCTAAAATGCAAAGAAATATGCTCGTACAGTGTATATTATTTCACATTTTTGGAATAATAGCAATGTGCAAAACAAACAAACAATTTCGGATATCAAAAATTTATTTATTGAGAAGAAATCGAATGTGAATCTACCGTCTCTAAACTATGAACAAACGGAGAAAACAGCAATGGAAATATCAAAAAAAGAGTACTCAAAGCTTGCCGATAAAGCCTCTCCGAACAGCACTTTGCTCGTCAATTGTGCGTGGGCGTTCTTTGTCGGCGGAGCTATATGTGTGCTGGGTCAATTCCTTACGGAACTGTACAAAAGCCTCGGTGCAGTCGAACAGAATGCACGAACATGGACGAGCATAACGCTTGTGTTTATAGGTGTGCTTCTGACGGCGCTTGACGTTTACGGAAAGATCGCAAAAAAAGCCGGAGCAGGAACGCTTGTCCCGATAACAGGCTTTGCGAACTCTGTGGCAAGCCCTGCGATAGAGTTCAAATCCGAGGGCTATATAACCGGTCTCGGTGCCAAAATGTTCACGATAGCAGGCCCCGTTATAGTTTACGGAACGCTTGCCGGCGTGCTGTACGGAGTAGCACTGATGTTAACCGGAAGGGGATGAAAATTCTCCGCACAGCATATTCGCTGTGCGGAGAATCTTTATATAAGGCAGTACATAAGAGCGAGCACTGCGCCTGTGTTTTTTTCGTCTTCGAGCAGAAGGACTATCAGCAGAAGCAGCAGAGTTTTTTCTTTGTCTTCAAACAATGACGACAGGATATCGCCGCCGTGAGGCGTTTCATCGGGAGCTTTTTCCGGCTCTTCGGGCGGCGGTTCCTGCTTGCTTACAGTCACCGAAGCGGAAGATTCGGGAGATGACGATCGCCGTCTGTACATCGCCCGTGCGCTGTTTACTGCGTCCTTTTGCATTTTCTCCATGTCGGTCATTGCAACACCTCGTCAGAACAGGCTGAGCAGATCGTTTTCACGCAGCAGCGGTATCAGCCGTATCACACGCAGAAGCTTTATGGCTTTGTCGAGCTTTTCACGTCGTTCTTCGCTCAAAAAAGGCTTTACGGCATACAGCAGACGTATTGTGTCGTCGTCTTCCTTTAGTGCTGACAGCAAGGGCATAAATCGCATTGCCGCAGGCAGAAAGTCGGAAACATCTCCCATGCCCGAGGGCGGCGCAGGCTTAGGAGGTACGGGCGGCGTATCGTCGGGCAGCCCCAGCAGACCGCTTAACGCCTTTATCTGTTCCATTGTCTGCGGATCGGAAAGCAGCTGCCCTATCTGAGCCGAAAGATCGCTCATTTCTTTGAAAGCTTTCTTATGATCGCCTGTGCTTCGGGCGTTGCAAGAAGCTTTTTAGCCGACGCTTCATCGGAAAGCAATTTTTTTATCTGCTGCGCCTGACTTTGAGAGAGCTTAGGAAATATCCTGCCGAGGTCGCCGCTTTTTGCTGCGCTGATGATCTCCTCCTCGGAAGTTCCTATCTGCTGTGCAAGCTTTTTTGTGCTGATGATTTTCGGATCATTCATATCAATACCCCCAAAATTAAAAAGTATGCTCCTTTAATCTATATGCAGCGGGGAATGAAATATGATCAGTATTTGAGTGTGGAGTGGCGCCTGAGGCGAGCTTTTTAAATGGAAAATTATTTATAATTGTCAATTGATTAGCGTAGTCGCTTCGTTCATGATTTGTATTGATGTATCGGTGAGCCGTACTTTCTCAAAACCAGCCGCACGCCGTCAACGGTGGCGTGGGGGAATGATCGGATAAATCAAATCAAGGCGATAAAGCCGCCTTACTATACTCTCCTATCGGACAAAGCTGTGGGGATTCTTAAGGGGGGACGGCCTGCGTAGAAGAATCCCATCGCACCAAAGCCAAAGATGAGTCCCCCCTTAAGAGCGTTTTTGCTTACTTTTGCCGCTTAGCAAAAGTAAGTTGCCGCCCGGCAATGGAGGGCAAAGAAAAGCAGGCCGATGTTTTGACGAACGAAACCGGTTTTTCAATTTGAAAGTCGCTCTCCGTACTTAAAAAAGTGTGTTTTTGAAAAATACGCCGCAAACATCTTTATGCTATTGCATTTTACAGTTCTTTTATTGTATAATCTATATTGCACTAAAATTTTTGAGGCTTCCAAATGCCCGAACTGTAAAAGGAGAGGCTTTAGTAATGAAAAAATTTCTAAAAGGTGTCGTTACGTTTTTCTGGGTCGCTGTGGTAACGGCGGTCGTACTTGCTGCCGCAGGCCTTATCTATCTTTCTGCATCGGATTATTCCCCCGAAAAGCAGGAAGAGCTTGATATCTACGGTTCGCCTACGATAGAGGCGGCAGCCGGCGATAAGATCAAAGTAATGACCTTCAATATCGGCAGCGGCATACTTACCGATGATGTTGATTACTACACGGACGGCGGTTCGGAAAAGCGTCCGGGAACTACAGATTCCGTAAATGAAAACATGAATGCGATAGCAAAGCTTTGCACCGATCAGATGTGTCATGTGAATCTGTTCCAGCAGACGGATATAGATTCTACACGCTCTCATTCGATAGACGAGGCAAGTCTGCTGTCAAGCGGCATCTACGGCAGGGCAAGCGCCTTTGCCGCCGATCAGAAGTGTGCTTACGTTCCGTTCCCTGTGACAGGTTTTGTCGGTAAGGTGGATTCCGGTCTGCTCACACTCACACGCTTTGAACCGGAATCGGCTCAGCGTATCGCTTTCGATGAAGGCAGCGAAAGCTGGCCTAAAGGTATCTGGAGCAAAAAGCCTTGTTTCCTCGTTTCAAGAACGCAGCTTACCGATTCCACAAAAGAGCTTGTTGTTATAAACGTCAATTTTACTCAGAACGACGACGGCACTATCAGACAGGCTCAGTATAAAGAGCTTTGCGAGTTTATGCAGATGGAGTCCGCAAAGGGCAATTATGTTATAGCAGGCGGCAATTTCAGCGCTGCTCTCCCGTCCGTTGCAAAAAACAGCGGCAGCGGCGAGACAGATGTGTACACCCCCTGTGAGCTTACAACGGAATACCTTACGGGCGGCTGGAAATACTGCACCGATGATTCCACTGCAACGATGCGCCTTGTAAACAAGCCTTACAGCGATGATTCAAGCGTTTACTGCACAGACGGCTTCATCACTTCGCCGAACACGATAGTGGAAAACACAAAGACGATAGACACGAAGTTCAAGTACAGCAATCACAATCCCGTAACAACGGAAGTAACGCTTGTAAAGTAATGGGGGCAGCCTTATGGATTGTTCACTTGTTTACTACACCGCATATAAAACGGGCTACATTCAGCGAAGCCTTACGAAAAAGTTCCGCACTATGTCGAAGATAACCGTAAAATCGGGCTACGCCGCAGTGTCGCCCGATGATCTGCAAATGAAATTCCGCAGAGCTTTGAACGAATCGGAGCTTGTGATCGTTGTTGGCGGATTGTCGTCATACGGCGAAAACAATGTTATGACGGTGCTTTCCGATTACTTTACGAACACACGGCTCAAAGTCGATTCAAACAAGCGTGTTCTCAACGAAAACGGCGAAGACGGCTATCTTATCAAAACGGGAAAGAAATACGTTCTCGTTCTGCCCGACGATCCCGAAGCGGCTCGGAATATGTTCGGAGCGGAGCTTTTAAAAAACATAGATACAGCCAATTCTCCCGGTGAGGAGATAGTCGAACCCGTCCGCACTCACACCGTAGTGTTCGCCCCCGACCCGAACGACAACGGCATGGAGAGGTTACAAAACAAACGCAAAGCAAGCCTGCTGACGATAATAGGCATAACGATAGCTGCGCTTGTAGTTCTGTCGGCAGCGGCGTGGATATTTTTTCAATTGAAATTTTGATGCTCTTTTTTGTCAGCATCATGCTATAATAATTACTAATACAAATCGGAATTTGAAGGTGCTAAAATTGAGCTTATTTGAATATACGAAAAATACAAGAACAATTATTGGCGGTAACTTTCGATATATTAGAAGTGATGTTCCAACCTGTTTATCTCAGAAAGAACGTCAGTGGTTGATAGATAATAATGTTTTAACTATTGTTGATCTGAGAGAAGAAGCTGAACAAGATAAAAAACCTTGTCCTTTAAGAGACGATAGTGTGTTTGATTATATATCAATGCCTGTTAAAGGCGGAAATGCCATTCCTGCTTTTCCAAGTGAAGTATCACTTTCATATATAAATATGGTTGATGATACTATGAATAATATAATAGATATTATTATGAATGCTAATACAAATGTTATGTATTTTTGTAATGCGGGGAAAGACAGGACAGGTGTAGTAACTGCTATTATATTGAGCAAACTTGGATATGAAAAACAATATATCATAAATGATTACTTATTATCTGGTGAAAATCTCAAAGAAGAACTGCAATTATTTGCCCGGAACAATACTGATATTGATATAAATGTCATAACCCCTAAAACCGAATACATAGAGAGGTTTTTGGAATGGTATCAACATTAAATTCTGATTTAGCTTACCACCCCAATAATCACAATGCCCCCGAGCGCTTTGAACGCTCAGGGGCAAAATTTTTGTACGGGTATCTGTTATCTTACCTGTCCGTCGCCTCTGATGATGAACTTCATCGAGGTCAGCTCGTTGAGTCCCAAAGGGCCACGAGCGTGAAGCTTTTGAGTTGCTATGCCGATCTCTGCGCCGAGTCCGAATTCGCCGCCGTCGGTGAATCTTGTCGATGCATTTACATATACCGCTGCGGAATCCACTTCATCGGTGAACTTCTGAGCCGCCTTGTAGCTTTTCGTAACGATAGCCTCGCTGTGGCCTGTGCTGTACTTGGAAATGTGTGCGATAGCCTCGTCGATACTGTCAACTACTTTTACAGCGAGAATGTAGTCGCCGTATTCCGTGTACCAGTCGTCCTCGGTTGCAGCCTCAACGCCGCTTCCGAGAATAGCGGCAGAACGTTCGCAGCAGCGAAGCGTTACGTCCTTTTCGTCAAGCTTAGCTTTTATTGCCGGCAGAGCTTTTTCTGCGATATCCTTGTGAACAAGGATAGTCTCTATAGCGTTGCATACTGACGGACGTGAAGTCTTTGCGTTGAAGATGATGTTTGCAGCCATATCGATATCGGCGCTTTCGTCAACGTAAACGTGGCAAACGCCTGCGCCTGTTTCGATAACGGGAACCTTGGAGTTCTCTACAACTGCTTTGATAAGACCTGCGCCGCCTCTGGGGATAAGTACGTCAACGTACTTTGTGAGCTGCATCAAAGCAACGCTCGACTCACGGCTTGTGTCCTCAATCAGAGATATACAGTCTTTCGGAAGTCCTGCTTTTTCTATAGCGTTACGCATGATATCGGCGATGCACTTGTTGGAGTTGATAGCCTCCTTGCCGCCTCTGAGAATAACTGCATTGCCCGATTTGAGGCAAAGAGCGGCAGCGTCGCTCGTTACGTTCGGGCGAGCCTCATAAATGATAGCGATAACGCCGAGCGGTACTTTTACCTTTTCTATTTTAAGTCCGTTGGGACGTACAGTACCGTCAAGTACCTTTCCGACAGGGTCGGGGAGAGCTGCTACCTGGCGCACTCCGTCTGCCATGCCTTCTATTCTTGCAGGAGTAAGAATAAGGCGGTCGATAAGCGAAGCTCGTGTGCCGTTTTCACGGGCAGCTTGAAGGTCGATCTCGTTTGCTTTTACGATCTCGTCAGTTTTTTCTATGAGAGCGTCAGCGATGGCGTAAAGAGCCTTGTTTTTAAGCTCGCCTGCCGTAAGCAGAAAGCGTGCCGCCGCCTTAGCGTTTTGTCCAATCTGTTCTAACATTGATGTCACCTCTGTTTTATAATTGAAAATTGAAAATGGAAAATGGAAAATTGCGGAGTCGCTTCGCTCCTGTTTTTTTATAATAAAAAGCGAAGCTTTTCCGATATTCTTCAGTTTTCATTTTTAGGCTTTCAGTCAGCAAGCTTTGCCTGCGATTTAAATAAAGTTCCTATCGGCTTTCCTTCGAGAAGATGATAGAGTCTCTTCGGGTTTTCGCCGTTGATGATGCACATGTCGATGCCGGCTTGTGTTGCTATCTCTGCGGCGATTATCTTTGTGCGCATGCCGCCTGTGCCACGGCTTGAGCCTGTGCCGCCTGCCATAGTCCTGATCTCGTCGGTGATCTCTTCAACGACGTCGATCTTTTCTGCGTTCGGGTCTTCACGGGGGTTAGTCGTGTAAAGGCCGTCGATGTCTGTAAGAAGAATGAGCAGGTCTGCATTTACGATCTCGGCAACGATAGCGGAAAGACGGTCGTTGTCGCCGAAGTTCTCGCCGTCAAGTTCATCTATAGCTACGGTATCGTTTTCGTTTACGATCGGGATAATGCCCATATCGAGCAGAGCGTCGATAGTGTTGATAACGTTCTGCTTTTTGTAGTCGGTATCAACAGCAAACTTCGTGAGAAGAACCTGTGCGATGTTGTGGTTATACTCGCCGAAGAACTTGTCGTAGATGAACATAAGCTCGCACTGACCTACAGCAGCTACAGCCTGCTTATCCTTGTTTTCTTTCGGTCTTTCCTTAAGTCCGAGCTTTCCCACGCCTACGCCGATAGCGCCCGACGAAACGAGGATTATCTCCTTGCCGGAATTGGAAAGGTCGCACAGCACCTTAACGAGATTTTCAACACGTCTGAGGTTAAGTCTGCCTCCCTTATGTGTAAGCGTAGACGTACCTACCTTTACGACGATACGTTTTGCGTTTTCTATGTCCATTTTGTTTTCCTCTTTTCTTTTCTTTAAACAAGAAGTCGGATGGTTTTACCGACCGGAAGCTTTATCTTGAAAGCTTATCGCAGGAAGCGATGAATTTTTCTACCTGAGCAAGAATGATATCTTTTCCGCCCTCGATGTTGCTCTCTATGTTGAGCGGCATGATCGGGTCGTGAACGCTGAGTCTGAGTAAGAACCAGCCGTCGCCGTGTTCTTTGTCGAGCGATACACGAACGCCCTCTCTGCTGTCGTCTGCAAGAGTCCAGCCTTCCTGAGACTTTGCATACTCTTCAAGCTTTGCGATAACGCTCTCGCCGTAAGCTCTGAAATCATGCTCGTTTATCTTGTAGCGTACTTCAAGCTCTTCCTTTGCTTCTTTGAGCGATGAGATGAAGTCTTCGAGCGACTTGCCCTCTTTGCGGAGCTGAGCCGCTTTTATGATGATCTTTGTGCAGAGGTATGCGCCGTCATCGAGGAAGTAATTCTCTCTCATAGCCGCATGACCGGACGTCTCGATGGCGAGCGGACAGTTGATGCCCTCGTTATTCAAGCGGATAGCCTCGTTGATAACGTTCTTGTAGCCTCTCTTGAAGCGGTGATGCTTGCCTCCGAGATAAGACTCGATAAACTCTTTAAGTCCGTCCGATGTGATGGAGTCGGTAACGATCGTGCCGCCGTCGTTTCCTTCAAGTGCGATGGCCGCAGCCATTGCAACAAGGCGGTTTCTGTTAATCTCGTTTCCCTTGCTGTCAACTGCGCCGCCTCTGTCAACGTCGGTGTCAAATATAACGCCGAGATCGGAGCCGCTTTCAATAACTGCTTCGCTGATGGAATCCATAGCAGCCTTGTTTTCGGGGTTCGGAACGTGGTTCGGGAACATTCCGTCCGGGTCTAAGTAGCGGCTGCCCGATGTATCTGCGCCGAGAGGAGCAAGCACCTTGTCGGCATAGAAGCCGCCTGCGCCGTTGCCTGCGTCAACTGCGATCTTGAAGCCCTTGAGCGGGTGATCGTAATCATCTGCATTTACGCCTTTCTTTATCTCTTCACGAAGGCGTGCGGAATAATCTGTCATGTAGTCCGTGGGCTTTATCTCGCCCTGCTTGCCCTGCGGCAGACCTGTGCTGTCTCCGTTTGCAAAAAGCTCCGAAAGCTTTTGTGATATTTCAAGCAGAGATGTGATGTCTTCGCTTTCAAGACCGCCCTCACGGGTGAAGAATTTAAGACCGTTTCTGTTGAATGGGTGATGCGAAGCCGTTATCTGAACAGCGCCGTCACAGTCAAGGTCTACGGTAGTCATGAACATAGACGGAGTTGAAGCAAGACCGCAGGAAAGAACGGTCACGCCGCAGCCCGACAGAGCTTTCTCAACGACCTGTGCGATAGCAGGGCCGGAGATCCTCGAATCTCTGCCGACGGAAACTGTAAGAGCGTCGGGAGATTTTTTCGTTTTGTCGGAAAGCCACAGAACGAACGACTGAGTTATCGTTTCGCAGATGTCGAGCGTGAGGTTAACGTTCTCGCCCGGCACACCTTCTGTTGCAACGCCTCTGATATCGGTGCCGCTTTTGAGCCTGCTCCATTTTTCTTCAAGCATTTTTACATCCCCTTGTTAATTATTTATGATTTTTCGGATAAACTAATTTTGTAAATGGAAAATTGAAAGTTAAAACAGAAAATTTCGGAAGCACTTCGTGCGTGCATTATATTTCTCACAATACTTCCATTTAGGCGAATTCTTTTCCTATTATACATTATTTTTTCCGAGTTGTCGATATAAAAATGAAAAAAGTACGTAATTTCGTGATCGGGATCGTAACAGGGGAGCTTATTATGAACAATATAATTGAATTAAAGAACATAAACAAGTATTACAAAAGCCGCAGCGGACACGGGGAGAGCGTTCATGTTCTGAAAAACGTTTCGCTTTCAATAAAAAAAGGCGAGCTTGCTGCGATAACAGGCTCGTCGGGTTCGGGTAAATCTACTTTGATGAATATTATAGGCTGTCTTGATAAGCCCAACGGCGGCAGCTACCGCTTAAACGGCAAGAACGTGCTTATGATGAGCGAGAAAAGCCGCTCGGCAGTCCGCAACAGAGATATCGGGTTTATATTTCAGGGCTTTAATCTTATCCCTGCACTTACGGCGGAGGAAAACGTCATGCTGCCGCTTCTGTACAGAAGAATGAGTGCAAAGGAAAGAGAGCGCCTTGCAAGACAGTCGCTTAAAACGGTAGGTCTTTCACACCGTGCCGATCATAAGCCGTACGAGCTTTCTGGAGGTCAGCAGCAGCGTGTGGCGATAGCCCGTGCGATAGCAGCAAAGCCGCCGATGATACTCGCAGACGAACCGACGGGAAACCTTGACCGCACCTCGGGAGAGATCGTTCTTGAAGCGCTTTTGAAACTGAACGCCTCGGGCCGCACCGTGATAATCATAACACACGACCCGTATGTAGCCTCGCTTGCAGGCAGGCGGATCAGGATCTCGGAGGGAAGCTTGGTAAATTGACAATTGACAATGGACAATGGACAATTGAGGAGTCGCTTCGCTCCTGTTTTTATAAGTGTGGAGTGTGGAGTGAAGGAAGCACTGCGTGCTTACATTTTTATAGTAGTTTATTGAGATTCAATGATTATCTCATGACAGCGAATAAAAGTATGGCTTTGCGAGGACTAATACAAATCAACTCGCCAAGCCGAGTTCCGAAATTCCACATTCCACTTTCCGCATTCCAAATTATAAAAAAGGCGAACGCAGTGAGCCTGACCTTAATTGTCCATTGTCAATTATCAATTGTCAATTGTTTTCAGACGAGCTTCGGTATCTCTTCAAACGAATTGGCTTTGACTTCGCAGTCAACTTTACCGAAGCCGTAGGCGGCGTGGATAAACGGTACGCCTGCTTCTGTTGTGGCTTCATAGTCGTAAACGGTGTCGCCGATGTAAACGGGGCGTTCAAGACCGCACCTTTCGGCGAGAAGCCTTATGTTTTCGCCCTTTGATTTGCCTGTTCTGCCTGCGCATTCGTAGTCTTCAAAGTATTTTCTCATGTCATGCGCTTCAAAGAATGCGTTGATGTAACCTTCCTGGCAGTTTGAGATAATGAACAGGCGGTGCGTTTTCATTAATGCGGCAAGCGTTTCCTCTACCTTGCCGTAAAGAATGCCGCCTTTTTTTGCGAGTATAGCCTGCTCGGTGCCTGCTATCGTTTCCTGTATCAGACTGCGCTGTCCGGCTGTCGCCTGCGGTATCACTCTGTCGAATATCTGACCTATGCGAAGCCCCATACAGCGGCTCAGCTCGTCATAGTTCAGTGTCGGCTCGATGCCTGCCTTGACTAAAGCGGCGTTCCATATCTCAACAACGCAGTCAACGGTGTCCCACAGTGTGCCGTCAAGGTCAAATATAATGCTGTCGTACTTATTGCTCATTCTTTTTCTCCTTTAAAAGCTTTGTAAATGATTCCTCGAAAGCCTTGTTCTGCTCAGTTTTGCGCTTCGGTGCGCCTTTCGGGTGCTTTCCGCTTCGCAGAAGCTTTTTGTTTGTGGCTCGTCCTTCAAGAAGCCCGGAAATGTTTTCATTATTGTATATGCGTCCGTTCTGATCTATAATGTCGGCGCATTTTGCCATGCACATGGCAGCAAGCCCGTAATCCTGCGTTATCACAACGCTTTCTTTGCTTACGTGATTTACAATGTAGAAGTCGGCGCTGTCCGCTCCCTGTGAGACGACATGCACATCTGCACCGTACAACTCTTCCGAACGAAATATATGCGCCGTATCGCACACAACGGTACAGCCGATATCCATACTCTTTGCGATCCTGCAAGCCGCCCTTACCACAGGACACCCGTCGGCGTCTATTACTACCTTTATTTCCACCAAACCAACACCCCTATTATGAATGGAAAATTGAAAATGGAAAATGGAAAATTGCGGAACTCGGCTTCGCCGAGTTGATTTGTATTAGTTCTCATAAATACATACTCTTACTTGCTGTCGAAAAATAACTGTTAGTTTAAAAACACTAATACAAAATCAGGAGCGCAGCGACTCGTTAATTGTCAATTATAAAAAGGCGAACGCAGTGAGCCTGACCGCAATTTTCCATTTTCCATTTTCAATTTTAAAAGCGTCTTGCCGCTTTTTTGATTTTATCATTTATAATAGTTTTTTGCAACACTCTCGTTCAAGTTGATAAATTTTCACTCAATTATCATATAAAGCATTAATAGAAAACAAATAAACAGTGTAAAATGATTACGGATAAAAGTGGGGGAGTAGCTTTCCGGATATTGCCCCAATATTATTTGACAAACACAGGTAAAAATGCACAAAGAATCCCTGAAAAGTTTGGAGGTCGATATTGCTCTATAATTCCCTTGAAGAATTAATAGAAATAAGGATTTTACTATAATTTAAGAGAGAATATGCGATAACGCAAAAAAACGACGTCCGAATTTCGGGCAACCCCCGCAGGAATGCGCATTAGAAGGAGGAAATGCACCATGATCATCAAAAAGACAGGAGTCACAGGCAAGGTGACTGCAGTTTTACTTGCAGTTGTAATGCTCCTTGCTGCGAACTGCTTCGCTATCAGCGCAGCAGCCGACTCTTTAGGCACGACACTCTATGTAAAAACAACACAGTCATCAAGTCCGTATATCTACTATTGGGTCGAAAACGGCATAGACGCAGGCTGGCCCGGTAAGCCCATGACTTCCGAGGGCAGTGACTGCTATTCGTTCGAGCTTCCCGTTGATATCAGCGAGCTTACGGGTATCATCGTAAACGGCAGCAGCTCGGGCAACAAGCTTACAGGCGACGTTAAGAACATCACAGGCAACTTCTACGATGTAGAGGCAGGCACATGGTCGATGTACGATACAAGCGCTATCAAGATCTCTTACTACGGTTCCGACAATGAGGATCTTTACGTAGGCAGTAAGGCTGTTCTTTCCATGCAGGCAAAGGGCGGCGACGGCAATCTTAAGTACAAGATCTCCGTAAACGGCAAGACACTTTCCGATTACTCGAACAAGACTTCCGTTCTGTGGGAGCCTATCGAGCCGGGTGACTACACCGTTAAGTATGAAGTAAAGGACGGCTCCGGCGAGTCGAACAGCAAAGAGCTCACATATACAGTTAAATCTACCGACGGCCAGGAAGATCCTATCTTCCTCGGTGCAACTCCTTCAAACGGCAAGCAGATCCAGAAGGGTTCCGATGTTACGGTAGCTGTTAAGGGCGCAGGCGGTCAGGTAAACAACAAGGTTCTCTTCTACAAGACAGAGATCGTTGATCCTAACGGCAAAGTTGTAAACACTGCTTACTACAAGACAGGCAGCAAGGTTACATTTACTCCTTCCGAAAAAGGCGAGTACACAGTTAATATGTACATCCAGAACAACACTGTAAAGAACACTACGGTAAGCGCTTCTTACACATATAACAGTGTTGACACAGTTACAGACGATTCCGATTCCGAGGTCATCGTTGATTCCGAAAGTGATTCCGAGATCGTAACAGACAGTGACGAGCCTGTTTCCGATTCCGATGTTGATACAGACTCCGATACTGCTACAGATTCCGATAAGCCTTCCAATACCGATACAGACAGCGAAGTTGACACAGATATCCCCGACACAACAAGAGGCGACTTCGACGGCAACGGAAAGACAGAGCTTAAGGACGCATACCTGATCCAGAAGGCTGTTCTTGCAAAGGCAACATTTACGGCAGATCAGATCAAGAGAGCAGATGTGAACGGCGACGGCAGGATCTCGCTCAAGGACGCATCGCTTATCCAGCGTCACATGGCGGGTATCATCGTACTCTAAAACTACTATAGAATTATCCGACGGTAAAGGGAGCATGACCAACGCCGCTAATACTGTACGCACAATGGCGGCTGCATGGCGGAATGGTTCGTGCTCCCACGTTATATTTCTGCATTACACAAATTAAATGAAATGGTGGAATAATAATGATGTTAAAAAGAATAACGGCAGTGGTCATTGCTGTAATGATGATCGTTTCTCTTACGATAATCACGGCAGACGCAGCCGACAATACGGATATCACCGTTCACTACTACTGTGAAAGCGGCAAGCCGACTGTTTACTACTGGAACAGTCTGCCGAAAAATCTTGAAACAAACTACCCCGGCGCAGCTATGACGGCAGACACGAAAACGGGCGACAACTGGTATGTTTACACTTTCAAGAACACAACAAAGGTAAACATGCAGTTCATCTGCGGTGACAGCCGCAGCCCCGAGCTTACAAGAACCTCTGCCGGCGAATACTGGTACAAGAATAACAGATGGATGACAAGCTACGATCCGAACCCCGTTGAGTACGACAGAACAGACCTTCGTGAGGATTCGATCTACTTCGTTATCACAACTCGTTTCTATGACGGCGATACAGGCAACAACGTTCACTGCTGGGACGACGCAAAGGCTAACAACCCCGACTCCGACCCTGCATGGAGAGGCGACTTCAAGGGACTTATCGACAAGCTTGACTACATCAAGGCTCTCGGTTTCTCCGCTATCTGGATCACTCCCGTTGTTGAGAATGCCAGCGGCTACGACTATCACGGCTACCACGCATTCGACTTCTCGAATGTAGACCCCCGTTACGAGAGTGAGGGCGCTACTTATCAGGATCTTATCGACGCCGCTCATGAAAAGGGCATGAAGATCATTCAGGACGTTGTATGGCAGCACACGGGCAACTTCGGCGAAGCTAATTTCTGTCCGCTCTTTACTAAGGAATACAGCGACATCAAGGATCTTGAAGACCTTGAAAAGAGCATGATCCCGACAAAGTATCTTCTTGATACATACGGCCTTAAATCCGCAGACGAATACTGGGCACAGAAGCCCGGCGTTCAGTACGACCAGCGCCTTAACCTTATGAAGGATACGGGCGTTAAGAAGAACAACGCTACAGACAGTCCGCTTTCCGATGTAGGCGTGGCTGAGAAGGTTTCCACAAACGGCGTTTACAACGCAAACAACTACTACCACAACGGTTACTGGCAGAGCCTCAACTGGGACGACTGGACATGTAAATATGCTCAGATCGCAGGCGACTGTGTTGACCTTAACACAGAGAACCCCGCAGTTGCAAATATGCTCACGGATATCTATACCGACTATATCAATATGGGCGTAGACGCATTCCGTGTCGATACGGTAAGACATATCTCAAGACTTTCGCTCAACAACATGTGGCTGCCGAAGCTCAGTTCCGCAGCGGATAATTTCTACATGTTCGGCGAGATCTGCTGCCGCTACAACAATATGTGGTACAGAGAGCACACTTCCGAGTCCGTTTGCTTCTATACATGGAAAGAGACTCAGGACAAGTATGCAAACGGCAAGGGCTGGAGCATGGGTACCGATACCGATAGTATCCTCAACAATATGGATCTAACACTTCAGCACTGGAACGACAACAACACCAACTTCAGTTCACAGCCGACATCGAAGAATGCGTTCCTTGAAGGCAACAAGTACCACGAGCCTGATTACAGTCAGTTCTCCGGCATGGGCGCTATCGACTTTACGATGCACTGGAACTTCGACACAGCTTCGGGCGCTTGGAACTCCGCACTTGAAGAGGACAAATACTTCAACGACTCCACATGGAACGTTGTTTACGTTGATTCTCACGACTACGCTCCCGACAAGTCTCAGAAGACACGTTTTACGGGCGGTACAGCTACATGGGCAGAGAACCTTTCGCTCATGTTCACGTTCAGAGGAATCCCCTGCGTTTACTACGGCAGTGAGGTAGAGTTCCAGAAGGGCATGGAGATCGACGTAGGCCCGAACGCTCCGCTTTCCACAACAGGCCGTGCTTACTACGGCGACTACATCGAGGGCGACGTTACGGCAACAGATTTCACAAAGTTCAAAGCAGAAGGCACTGTAGCAGAAACTCTTGAAAAGCCGCTTGCAAAGCACATGAGAATACTCAACGCTATCAGACGTGAGGTCCCGGCTCTCCAGAAGGGTCAGTATTCCACAACGGGCTGCTCCGGCAAGTACGCATTCAAGCGCCGCTACACAGACAGCTCCGTTGACAGCTACGCTCTCGTTGCAGTTTCCGGCGCAGCAACATTTACAAACGTTGAAAACGGCACATACTACGAAGCAGTTACAGGCAAGAAGGTAACAGTAACAGACGGCACGCTCAAGACAGATTCCATCGGTCAGGGCAACATTCGTGTATACGTTCTCGATACAGCAAGCAATACGCTCAAGGGCGCTATCGGCGAGACAGGCACTTACATCAAGTGATCGACGCAAACGGCAGAACACGGCGATCTTTGATGAAAACAACCTCGGCCCGATGAACATCGGGTCGGGTCTGTCCGTCGAAATTTGCGGAAATTTATGAATATTTTATTATGAAATATACCAAAAATGACCCGTGAAAAGCCCCGCCATTAGTCATGACTTATGAATTTTTACTATCAACCGTCTAAAAGTTTGACATTTTTATAAAGATGGTTTATAATCAAATCGGTGAGCGTGGGTTATTTATGCGCTCAGGGCTTTTAAAGAACAGAGCAGGGGCAAGGTTATGCTGCATAAAAGCAGAACGATCGTTGTGCCTGACGAGAGAGTTTTGAGAAAGAAGGTTATTTCCTATGGCAACAAAGAAGGCAGCTGCTAAGAAGACAACAGCTAAGGCAGCAACAAAGGCAGTTAAGGAAGTTAAAGAAGAAGTAAAGGCTCCCGTTGAAGAGGTAAAGGCTGAGCCTGCAAAGGCAGAAGCTCCCAAGGCAGCAGAAGTTAAGGCTGAGCCTGCTAAGAAGACAACAGCAGCTAAGGCTCCCGCTAAGACAGCAGCTAAGGCACCTGCTAAGAAGACAACAGCTAAGGCTAAGGCAGAAGCTAAGGTTGACGTTGTTATCGAATATGATTTCGGCCAGGAGTCTGTTGCAGATATCATCGAGAACGTTAAGAAGGTTATCGGCAAAGACGTTAAAGAGCTTAAGATCTTCGTTAAGCCCGAGGACAGAAAGGCTTACTACGTTGCAGACGGCGAAGAAGGCACAATGGACGTTAACTTCTGAGTTTGACAAAACATTGATCTTTAATGCGTACATCGTTTCGGTGTACGCATTTTTTTGGCAGTCAAACAGCAGCAGGCAGCAGAAGCACCGACCGAGGCGGCACTAAGATTTGGTGCTGAGCCGTTAGGCGGTCATTTGTGCGGTGCTGCCTTGAACTTTGTCGTTTTTTCATCCGGCACATTGGCTTCGCCTCGTGCCTTTTCTATCTATACCGAAAGTTACTTTTTGGTGCTTCGCACGCTTTTATTATTGCTTTGAGTTTGCTTCTTTGATTATTTGTTGCTTTTTTGTGGGACTTCTCGCCCCACACCCTCGGCAGCTTTTTTGAAAAAAAGCTGCGCAAAAAACTTTTGGCTGTGCATCTCTTTGCTTTTTACTTTTTTGCAATGCTTTTTTCCTAAAATATAGACTAATCCTCAAATATGTGCTATAATGAAAATAGATAACTATGTTCTGATCGAGGCGATGAAGATATTCGCAGCCGATCGGACGAAAAGCAGGTGAATATATGTCTTATCCCAAAGAACGGATCAGAAATTTCAGTATAATAGCTCATATAGATCACGGTAAGAGTACGCTTGCCGACAGAATACTTGAGCAGACAAAATCGGTCGCACTCCGTGATATGGAGGACCAGCTTCTTGATAATATGGAGCTTGAAAGAGAGCGTGGCATTACGATAAAGGCACATGCAGTTACGCTCAACTATACGGCTGACGACGGGCAGGAGTATGTTTTCAATCTTATAGATACTCCCGGCCACGTTGACTTTAACTATGAGGTGTCTCGTTCTCTCGCAGCGTGCGAGGGTGCAGTGCTTATTGTTGACGCTTCACAGGGTATAGAAGCTCAGACGCTTGCAAATACTTATCTTGCCGTAGACGGCGGACTTGAGATCGTTCCCGTTATCAATAAGATCGATCTTCCGAGCGCAGACCCCGAAAGAGTTAAGAAAGAGGTCGAGGACGTTATCGGTATCCCTGCGGAGGACGCACCGCTTATCTCTGCAAAGATGGGTACAAATATCCATGCCGTTATGGAGAAGATCGTTACCGATATCCCGTCGCCCGTTGCAGATGAATCAAAGCCGCTCAAAGCGCTCATTTTCGACTCGTATTATGACAGCTATAAGGGCGTTATCATTTACGTTCGTCTTATGGACGGTCAGGTGCATGTCGGAGATGAGATAAAGCTTATGGCGTCGGGCAGTACGTTTACAGTTGTTGAGTGCGGTTATCTCCGTGCTACTTCGCTCGATCCCGTCGGTTCCATCTACGCAGGCGAGGTCGGCTATATTGCCGCTTCGATCAAGCAGGTGCGTGACGCTCAGGTAGGCGATACTGTAACGACAACAGACCGCCCGGCAGACGAGCCGCTTCCCGGCTACCGTCCTGCACAGCCGATGGTGTTCTGCGGTATCTACCCGGCAGACGGCGCAAAATATCCCGATCTGAAAGACGCTCTCGATAAGCTTCGCCTTAACGATGCTTCGCTCTCGTTTGAGCCGGAGACATCTGCGGCGCTCGGCTTCGGTTTCCGCTGCGGCTTCCTCGGACTTCTTCATATGGAGATCATTCAGGAGAGACTTGAGCGTGAATATAACCTCGATCTTATCACAACAGCACCCTCCGTTATCTACAGGATAACAAAGACAGACGGTACGGTGGTCATGATCGACAACCCGACGAATTACCCCGACCCTGCGCTCGTTGCAAAAGCGGAAGAGCCGATGACGGATTCTCATATTTACGCTCCGAGCGAGTATGTCGGAAATATCATGGAGCTTTGCCAGGACAGACGAGGAACGTTCAAGGATATGACGTATATAGATTCCGACAGAGTAGATATCCACTACGAGCTGCCGCTTGCAGAGATAATCTACGACTTCTTCGATACGCTCAAATCGAGAACGAGAGGCTACGCTTCGTTCGATTATGAATTGAAGGACTACTCCGAAAGCAAGCTTGTAAAGCTCGATATCATGCTCAACGGCGAAGTTGTTGACGCTCTCTCGTTTATCATCAATGCGGATAAAGCATACCCCAGAGCAAGAAAGATGGCTGAAAAGCTTAAAGAGAAGATCCCCCGTCAGCTCTTTGAAGTGCCGATACAGGCATGCATAGGCGGCAAGATCATCGCAAGAGAAACGGTCAAGGCTCTGCGTAAAGACGTGCTTGCAAAGTGCTACGGCGGCGATATAACAAGAAAGAAAAAGCTGCTTGAAAAGCAGAAGGAAGGTAAGAAGCGTATGCGCCAGCTCGGAACGGTAGAGGTTCCTCAGGAGGCGTTTATGGCTGTACTTAAACTCGATACTGATTGATCGGGAGGTTTAACAAGCATGAATTTTTCAATGGCTAACATCAACGGATTAAATGTATTTTTCAGAGAATGCGGCGACCCGAACAAACCTGTATTTCTGCTTCTTCACGGCTTTCCGTCGTCAAGTCATATGTTCAGAAATCTTATGCCGCTTCTTGAAGATCACTTTCATGTGATCGCCCCCGACTATATAGGCTTCGGTCAGTCGTCTGCTCCAGGCGTAAGTATGTTCGAGTATACTTTCGAGCACCTTGCGGACTACGTTCAGGCGCTTCTCAATGCGCTCGGCATCGAGAAATTCTATATGTATGTTTTTGATTACGGCGCACCGATCGGTTTCCGCCTTGCTGTGCGTGAACCGGAAAGGATCCTCGGCATAGTCAGCCAGAACGGCAATATATATGAAAAAGGCCTCGGCGAGCGATGGACGACACGCAAGATCTACTGGGACACTCCCACAGCAGAACTTCGCCTGTTCTTGCAGGCAACATATGCGCCCGAAACGATACTCAGAGAATATATGGCAGGCGAACCACGAGGAAACATTTCGCCCGACGGCTACTCGCTGGACATTTATTACTCACGCACAGATGGCTTTGCCGACAGACAGGATTCGCTTATCCTTGACTACAGAACGAACGTTGCAATGTATCCGCAGTTCCAGGAGTATATAAAAACGTATCAGCCGAAGCTGCTTGCAATATGGGGCAAGAATGACGAGAGCTTTGTTCCGGCAGGCGCAGAAGCATACGCTGAGAACGATGTGAATGCAGAGGTAGTTCTGCTTGATGCAGGTCATTTCGCACTTGAAACGCAGTATAAAACTATTGCGGCGGAAATCTTAAAGAGATTTGCGTAAAGCACAGCTGAAGTTTTTGCACCGCTTTTTTCAAAAAGCGGGCGGGGTGCAGGGGCAGCGCCCCTGCAAAAGCGGAAAAATAAAACAAAGTAAAAATAGTGCAATACAATAAGCGTGCGAAGCACAAAAACGTAAGCTGCGCTTAAAACAAAGCAGGCACGAGGCGAAGCCAATGTGCCGGACGGCAGCGCTCATGCCGCTCACTTCGTTCGCTCGGTTAATAGTGGTTAGTGGATAGTGAATAGTTGCGGAGTCGTTTCGCTCCTGTTTTTAAATGAATTATCGGCAGTCGAGTTTTTCGGCTGCCTTTGGCTTTATTTAAGGAACCACTGAATAAATCACGTCCTGTGGACTGAGCACCCATCTTGCTTGCACCCCAAGGGCACTTGTAACACATGCCGATCGGTCTGCGCCTTA
>CACZYP010000045.1 GCA_902785425.1 uncultured Ruminococcus sp.
AGCCGTAAGGCGCAGACCGATCGGCATGTGTTACAAGTGCCCTTGGGGTGCAAGCAAGATGGGTGCTCAGCCCGTAGGGCGTGATTTATTCAGTGGTTCATTAATACTCATTAATGTCTATTCCTGCTTTCAAAAGCCTTTCGTACCGCTCATTTGACATGAGTATCGCCAACGGCTTTCCGTTTTTCAGGATAAAGCCGGTCTTATCACATTCGGCAACAGCCGTAATGATCTTAGACGCCTGTCCTCGAAGAAAATCTGACATATTGTAATGATCCATCGGTGTAATGCTTTTTCTTTCGTCGGACATTTCTCTTCCCCCTTAAATGATATTAATTACCTATTCTATATTATAAACAAATATCATTACCTTTTCAAGAGTGTTTTATTAATTTTTTCTCATGTTTATGTATTTTGTTATAAATATACAAATCTTCCGACATTTTTTATTGTTTGAGTACCAAAGAAAAAAATAACGGTCCAGACCAAAGTCTGAACCGTTTTCAGTGGTTGCGGAGGCAGGATTTGAACCTACGACCTTCGGGTTATGAGCCCGACGAGCTGCCAAACTGCTCCACTCCGCGATATCTTGTTTTCGCTGAGATTGTCTCAACAGTTATATATTATACTCTCGTTTTCCCGAATTGTCAACCTATTTTTGCCCTTGAAGAAAAGTCTGTGACAATGTTACAATTTATATAGTTTAGATAGAGAATTTTTGTTTTGTACTATATTATATGCTCCCTGTTTTACATCTATGCATGTACATTTTTGTTTTGAAAAAAGCGGAGCGAGGTAAACTGTCTGCTTTCCTTGCTCCGCATATCCATTATTTTATCTTTCCTACAGCCTCGTCGATCTCCGGGCAAACGAAAAGCTCCGATTTTCCTTCGTCGGCAAGCTTTGCAAACTCGGGATCCATAGGCAGCTTTGCAAGCACAGGTGCGCCGTAAGTGTTTGCCACCTCTTCAATGTGACTGTCGCCGAATATCTTGTGCTCGTGGCCGCATTCGGGACATTTGAAGCTGCTCATATTCTCGATAAGACCGAGTATCGGGAGCTTCATCATATCCGCCATCTTTACAGCCTTTTCGACGATCATCGAAACAAGCTCCTGCGGTGAGGTAACTACAATAATACCGTCAACGGGAAGCGACTGGAACACCGTGAGCGCTACGTCGCCTGTTCCCGGAGGCATATCAACGAACATGTAGTCGATATCGCCCCAGACTACATCGGACCAGAACTGATTTACAGTTCCCGAAATAACGGGGCCACGCCATACAACGGGGTCTGTGTCGTTCTCAAGAAGAAGATTTACCGACATGACCTTGATGCCCATTTCCGTCATAGCGGGAATAATACCGTCCTCACAGCCCATTGCACGCTCGGAAATGCCGAACATCTTGGGGATAGACGGACCTGTGATATCTGCATCGAGAACAGCTGTCTTGAAGCCTTCTCTGTTCATTGCCGAAGCAAGCATAGCGGTAACTGTAGATTTGCCTACGCCGCCCTTGCCGCTCATTACGGCGATGACCTTCTTTACGGAGCTTTTTTTGTTAAGCTCTGTTTTTAAACTTTTCTGTTCGCTGCCCGACTTGCAGTCGGACGAACATGTACTGCAATCATGTGTACAACCCATTTTAACTCCCCCAAATCAAATGAAAAATTGAAAATTGAAAAATAAGGAAGCAGCTTTGCGGCTTATTTTATATTCAACTCTCCGAAGGAGAGTTCCGAAATTGTCAATTATCAATTGTTCATTGTCAATTGATATTACTCTTCCTTATCCTCAAAGTGCTCCGGATAAAATACATCTTCCGCCGCTACCATTTCAAAGCCGCTTGTGAAGGTGTACGGAATGCCGTAACCGAGAGCGACTGCTGCAAGATAGAGCATGATGCTTGACTCGCTTATCGTCTGATGGAGCGGAAGTCCTACAGCAAAATATGCACTTATCACATAAACCGCAGGAAGCACGATAAGACAAAGCACAGACGGCGAAAAACGCTTGACCTGCTTGCCGTCGCCTACTCTTGTTGCATAAAACAGCAGTGCGCCAAACAGTGTAACAACTGCAAGCATTACCGCACTGTAAAGCGAAGCATTAGTGATCGACTCCGCCAGCTGCATTATGAAGTGGCTGCAAACTACGTATGCGATAACAAGAAATGCCGAGAAGAACATATTGAGAGCTTCTCTTTTTCTCTTTTTCATTATTTATATCTCCTTTTTGATTTTTTGCAAACACATTTTTGTGCGCCTATCTTCTATTGTACCATAAAATCAAAATAGGTCAATAATAATTTTGTAAAAATCCGAACAGATAATAACTCCGCATCTGAATAAAAAACAAAACGCACGCATAAATCACGGCCAAGCGGCAATAATATCATCACATAAAAATTTTATTATGGGGCTGACCGCCCTTATTTTGAAAGGATATTGATATTATGTTAAACAGGATCGCTCTTATTTTGCTGATAATCGGCGGCATAAACTGGGGATCTGTCGGAATATTCCAGTTTGATCTCGTGGCGTGGATCGGCGGCGGACAATCGGGCATTCTCAGCCGTGTTATCTACACACTCGTCGGACTGTGTGCAATCTGGTGCATCTCGCTTCTCATCACGGAACCGAGCGAGCGTGACCGCCCCGTAAAAGTAATGAGCCATTGATCTCAAAGGCATACCGAAGAATACTCGGTATGCCTTCAGTCTGTCGAAAAAAGTAAAGAAACACACATCCGAAAGTTTTCGCCAAGCCTTTTTCAAAAGGCTTGCAGGGTGCAGGGACAGCGTCCCTGCACGCCGGAGGCATGTTCACGCCCTTTTCGGGGTGAATTTCCAAAACAGTCCGGTGGACTGTTTTGGAAAGAGGGGCATTTTGGCAGAAAATGCCCCTGAGCTGCCTATAACATCAAGCTTCCTCTCCGTGCTACGGCGACGAAAGAACTATATTGACAGACTGAAACATACCGAAAAATACTCGGTATGCCTTATTATTATTTTGTCTCAATCTATATTATCACAAAATTTTTCATTTGTTTTATAAAATTATGTTGTTTTTTCTTCCATATCTATTGAATTTTATAGTTATTTGTGATAAACTTATATAGAATATATTTGCAGTAAAAAAGGTCAGATACAAATATATCTCCCGATCACAATGGTGATACAGGATTTAAGGGGTTTTACACGTGATTAATTTTAAAAAGGATCCTGAAAAGGAAGTTAACATAAATACAAATAACAACGGCAGAGAGATCGCAGGATTTTCAGCTCGTGAAGGCAAAAATGTAAATGTCAGATCGACCCGTGAGCAGATGGCTTACCTTATCATATTCGTATTGTTTGTCGCAGTTTCTATATTTGTAGATCTGAAAGGCACCGCTGCACCGAACGAAACATCTATCGATACGCAGCAGCTATGGACATTTGAAACGGGTGAAGCGGCAGATCTTGACAATATCCCGTCCGGAAATCAAAAGTTCATGCTCGATGTAAGCAAGTATGATATACACGGTCAGGCTTTGTGCATGAAGAGCGTTGATACGACATTCCGAATATTTGCCGATGGCATGGAGATCTACAACTACCACCCGAGAACCCCTAATCGGTTCGGTTTATCATACGGAATGTACGTTCACACCATTGCTCTCCCCGATGATACAAAGATGCTGACTATGAAAACCGAACCTATTTTCAGAGAAAGACCTGCCGATCTGAATGACGTAACGATCGACAACGCAGGGCATTACATGACGAATTTTTTTCAGAGAAAACTTGTTTTCATTCGGTCAGTCTGCCGTTATCATGGCGGTGGGGATACTGTTCCTTCTTTTTGGGCTTGGCGGCGCTATACTGATGCGCTCTGTAGGCATCGACTTTATCGCCTTCGGAGCAGCGTTTGCACTGATAGGCTTCGTTGGCTTCAATGACACGATGATACTTCAGGTACTCACCGGACGGCCCGAGCTGATACGTGTTCTTACATACGTCTGCCTTATATTCCTTCCGTTCCCCGTGCTCGTATTCTTTGCAGGAGCTACAGGAAACAGCTCGGCAAAACCTGTGTCCATCGTACTTGTAAGCTGTCTTGTGAACTTTCTCGGGCAGGTGCTGCTCACATACCGGGGAGCGACTGATTACTTCTACCTTGTCAGGATAAGCCACATGATGATAGTTCTTGATTTTGCTTTTATCATCTGGCTCGTAATAAACGCAATGCGGAAGAAAACGATACGCCCGAATCTTTACCACAATCTGATAATAGGAACCGTTATCTGCATTATCGGCGTTGGTACAGATCTTATCAGATTTTCGTTCTTCAACAGCAACGGTGCCTCCGGATATACACGTATAGGTGTTCTTGTATTTGCGGTCATGATAGGCAGCTATCTGTTCAGAGAACGCATAAGATCTCTCGAAGAAAAGAACCGTGAAAACAAGGAGCTTGTAAGTCAGATCGCCGAGGCATTTGCTAAGGTTATCGACGTCAAGGACAAGTACACCAACGGTCATTCCATGCGTGTTGCAAAATATACGGCGATGCTTGCGAAGGAGCTTGGCTACGATGATGATACCGTTGAACGGTACCGCAACATTGCTCTGCTCCACGATGTAGGAAAGATAAGCATTCCCACTGACATACTCAATAAACCCGGCAAGCTGACGGACGAAGAATATGAGCTTGTTAAATCTCATACATCAAACGGATACGAGCTTTTGAAGGATATAAAGAGCATACCCGATCTTGCCGTAGGTGCTCAGGCTCATCATGAGCGCCCCGACGGAAAAGGCTATCCCAACGGTCTTGCGGGAGAAGATATCCCCCGTGTGGCACAGATAATCGCCATAGCAGACTGCTTTGACGCTATGTATTCCGACCGCCCGTACCGCAGGCACCTTGAGTTTGAAAAAGCTGTTTCTATAATCAAGGAAGTTTCGGGAACTCAGCTTACCCCCGATGTAGTAGACGCATTCCTTCGCCTTGTGGAAAAGGGAGAATTCAAAAGCACCTTTGACAACGAAGAAGGCAAGCGCAACAGTTTTGACAATGCAGACAAATAATGCGCACCTTGTGCCGATGCCCATGCGGTATCATCTGATAAAATTGTACATAAAAAAATCAAAAGAGCCTTCACACGCCCCTATCGGGCAGAAATGTGAAGGCTCTTTTTTCTTCGGAACTTATCTGTCAGTTTCCCGTACTTTTGTAAAACCTCAGACTGAACCGCCAGAAAGCATACGCCGCAAGGTAGAGAACTATTCCGACGATCGGAGTTATGAACATAAACCATGCAGGGTAAGCCGCCATGTCGGGCTTTTGCAGAAAGAACTGCGCCGGGAAGTAATTCACAAACGCAAACGGCACTACAAATATCAGTATCGCCTGAATGAACTTGTTGTAGATACTCAGCGGATAGATAGCAAATTTGCGCATGTTCCAGTAAAAGATCTCTTTCAGGCTGTTTGTTTCAAGAACGTAAAACGTGATAGACGAAAACGTAAGAAACACTGCGCCCTGAATAAGCACACCGCCTATAACGCACATCAGATAGTACAGCACTGTTTGGACGTTCCATTCAACGCCTACCCTGTTTGCAGATATTATAAGCAGCACCAGACCTAAAGTTCCGTGACCAAACGCCGCAAGCCAGTCTGCGCCGCACAGAACGAGCTGAGTAAGCACGCCCCTCGGGCGCAGCAGAACTCTGTCAAAATCGCCGTGTTTTATCCAGTCGGAAAAATCTCTCAGCGCCATAAAGAAAACTATGAATATGCCGTAAGTTATGAATATAAGGCTGAACAGGAAAAGAAGCTCGTCTATGCTCCAGCCGTTTATCGAGCCGAATTTCTGCAGCGCAAGATACATTGCGATTATTCCGCCTGCTTCACGGAAAAACACCGCAAATATTACGACGACAGCATCGACCTTGTACTGAAATCTGCTTTTCAGTCCCGAACGGGCATATGCAAAAAACAATGACAATATGTCTTTCATCGCTTACCCTCCCTGTATAACAAGACGTTTTATGCCGCTGCGCCAGCACAGCTCGCCGATAATGTAAAGACCGCCTATCCAGGCTATCTGGCGCAGAAAGCCGAAAAGTATCTCCCACTGCCCGAGCTGACCGAGGTACAGCTGCACCGGCATGAAATAGATCGATTCAAACGGCGTGAACCTGAGTATGCTCCTGATCTTTTCGGGCATGAACCACATAGGGATATATGCGCCTGCAAGAATATTTATCACAACGTTTTTGATAGTAACAAGCCCCCATACGCTGAAAAGCCGGAAGGAAAGGCACTGAACTATAAAGCTTATCTGCCACAGAACTATGTAGCCAAGTATGACGCTTGCGATGCACAAAAGCATATTCACCGCTCCGGAAGGTGCGCTGATGCTTGCGAAGAATGCGGCGATAAGCGCTGTGGGAAGGAAATTAAAGACCACGTTGAATGCGCCTTCGCCCGCATCTTCAAAAAGCATTCTCAGCTTAAAATTCACGGGCTTCAATAGCTCGTTTGCGATCGTGCCCTGCTTTATTTTATCCTGCAAAAACATCTCGTTTTTGTGGAAAGCGGAGCTTAAGCCGAGCGATATCAAAAAACTTGTTGTTACCATTGAAAACGACACTCCGTCGATGCTCTGCGCATCTCCGTAAAGCGCCTTGTAAATACTGTAATACACAACAAAAGATAAAAGCGAATTGAGTATACCGAGGAAATAATCGAACCGATATGCCGTTTTGCTCTTAAAGCGGATGACCGCAAATTGCAGGTATCTGTCCATACGCTCACCCTACCTTTATCCTGCCTTCGTATATATCACGAATAACTGAATCTATGCCCGGCTCTTTTATGCTTATATCCTTGATGCTGTGAGTGCTCATAAGCGCCGTCATAACATCGCTTGTAGATATCTTGTCCGTATCGAACATGACCGTAAGCTTGCCCGTGCTTTCGTCGTGCGTGATCTGCGTGTTCTCTATATCGAGGCCGCTCGGCATGTTTTCGACCTCGGCTTCTATTATCCTTGTTGAAACACAGTCTGTCTTTACGTTTTCAAGACTGCCGTCATAAAGCTTTTTTCCGTCGTCTATGATAATAAGTCTTTGGCAGGTCTGCTCTATGTCCTGCATATCATGAGTAGTAAATATCATAGTGATATTATCGGTCTCGTTGAGCGTCTTTATGAATTTGCGTATCTTATCCTTGCCCACAACGTCGATGCCTATTGTCGGCTCGTCAAAGAAAACTATCTTCGGAGAGTGCAGCAGCGCCGCTGCGATATCGGCTCTCATTCTCTGGCCGAGAGAAAGCTGCCTTACGGGGCGGTCGATAAAATCTTTCATATCAAGAAGCTCGGTGTAACGTTCAAGGTTATCCTTATACAGCTTTTCGGGTATTCTGTAGATATGCTTTATTACCTCGTAACTGTCGAGCGGAGAGAGATCCCACGAGATCTGCGACTTCTGCCCGAACACAACTCCGATATTTGCAACGTACTCCTTACGCTGCTTGTGAGGGATATATCCTGCTACGTTAATGCTGCCGCCGTCGGGATGAAGTATTCCCGAAAGCATTTTTACGGTCGTCGATTTTCCGGCGCCGTTCGGGCCGATAAAGCCGACCATCTCCCCTTCTTTGATAGAAAAGCTGATACCGTCCACAGCCTTTTTGTACTCGTATGTCGGGTGAAAGATGTTTTTCACAGCACCGGCAAAACCCGTACTGCGCCTTTGTATCTTGAATGTCTTGCTCAGATCCTCAACACTTATCATCGTTTCCATTTTGCCCCTCCTTGTATAACTCCCTGATAATCTTTTCCACCGCAGGCTTTTCGATCATGATGTCCTTTGCTTTGGAATTCTTGATGATATACCCGGCAATATCGCTCGACGGTATATCCGACACATCGTACTCTACGCTGAGCGCATAGTTTTCCGCCGTATAGCGTGTTACGGGCAGATCGCCGAGATCGGGCGGCGTATCCTCAAAGCTTGCGTCAAGCCTGTTAAGCCCGATACGGGAGCGTTTCAGGCGGTCGATGCTGCCGTTATATGCAAGCTTTCCGCCGTCAAGCAGAATGATCCTTTTGCATATCTGCTCCGCCTCGATCATGCTGTGAGTCGTAAGGATAAGCGTTGTATCGCCCTTTGATACAAGATCATTTAACGCCCTGCCTATAGCAAGCCTTGATGTTGCGTCAACGCCGACAAACGGTTCGTCGAGCATCAGCAATTTAGGAGAAAACAGCAGCACTGCGGCAAGCTCCGCTTTCATGCGCTGCCCGAGCGATAACTGAGCGATCCTGTAATGCATCAGCTCTTTTAGCCCGAAAGCTTCCGCAAACTCGGCTGTACGCTGTTTTACAAGCTTCTTCGGAATACGATAGATATTGCCTATCATCTCCAGATTCAATCCGAGCATCATATCGTCCTGCAAAACGGAGCTTGAATGACCGTAATGGAAACTATAACTGTCGGTGATGACAGCCCCCGACACAAGGCCTGTCAGCGGTGTATTTTTTCCTCGTTTCATCGGGTCTTCCCCGAACACACGAAGATATCCTGAAGTTGGTTTGCACATTCCGCATATCAGCTTGATAAGCGTTGTCTTGCCTGCGCCGTTTGCACCGATCAGTGCGACCGCCTCTCCGGGCGCAATATGCAGTGAAACATTGTTTACCGCTGTTACATTGTCGGGAAATGTCTTGTTCAGTTCCTTCATTACGATCATTTCAATCACCACATTCATTCTATCAGCAATTTCGGGATAATACAATACGTGAGGGATAAACGACAAAAAACAGGTGACAAAAAGCAAAAAGAGCACATCCGAAAGTTTTTGCCCCGCTTTTTTCAAAAAGCGGGCGGTTTCCAAAGGCGGAGCCTTTGGTCGCCGAAGGCAAAAGCGTGCGAAGCACTAAGGCAACCAACGTTACAGATAAAGCAGGCACGAGGCGAAGCCAATGTGCCGGACGTAGAATAAACCAAAAACAAATTTTAAAAAATGTTTTTTCTACAAACTAAAACGCCACGGCAGCTGCCCCGGCGCTTTTTGTTATTCCGACGGTATCATCACGCTCACGCAGAACATGCCGTCGCTTTCGTATATATCTGTCATACCATCATACTTTTCGGCAAGAGTTTTTATCTGCTTTACGCCGATGCCGTGCTTGTCCTTATCCGCTTTTGTCGAGATCAGTTCGGGGTTTACATCAAGCACGGAGGAATCTATCTTGTTTTTGACAGTCATCGTATCCCAGCCGCTTTTTTTGCACACCGAAACGTAAATATATTTTTCCTTTGAATCCATGCTCGCTTCAACAGCATTATCGAGCATATTTGAAAGCACTGCCGAAAAATCGACACTGCCCATTTTCGCAAACGAAAGGTTTTCGATCTCTGCTTTGAATTTTATGCCGTTTTTGTGAGCATATTGCAGCTTCGTATTGATGATATAATTCATAACGGAGTTGCCCGTCCGAATATAGTTATACACACGGTCAAGCTTATCGAGCACAACGGACAGATACTCCCTCGCCTTGTCTGTTTCGCCGTTTGAAAGGTACGACGCTATGACCATAACGTGATTTTTCATATCGTGCTTCAAGCGGCGTGTGTTTTCTGCTATCTTCTCTATATTTTCCTGTCTTGCCTGCGCCGCTTTCATATCGGCTTCAAGCTCTTCGCACCTGTACTCAAGATCAAGCTTTTCCGCAAGCAGCCCGGCATACCGCTTATCAAGCTCGTCGTATGCAGCTTTTAGGTCTTTATATCTGTTCATCTCATATACCTCATCAAAGCACGCTTTACGTTATCCTTGTTTGATCGTCCCACAGGCAGACGCTCACCGCTGTCAAGCTCCAGATCATCGCCGTGCAGAGCAAAGACATGACGCAAATTTACGATAAATCCCTTATGTATCCTGATAAAGCTCTTGCCTGTCAGCTCCGATTCGACCGAGGCTATCGTTCCTCTGAATTTATACGTATCATTTGTCGAGTGCAGCTCGATATAGTTCCCGTCAGATTCGAAATACATAATCTCGCAGAGCTTTATGCAAAAAAGTCCGCTGCCCGTCTTAAAAGAAAAGCTGTCGCCGCTTTTTTGAAGTTCTGCTTTGATACGCTGCACAACATCTCCGATCTCATCATCGAAACAGCTCTTACGCACAAACGCAAACGGACGGTACTGAAACGACTTGTACACAAGCGCATCGTGGCTCGTCACAAACACAAGAAGCGTTCTGATATCGTTCTCGGTAATATAGCGGGCTATCTCCATTCCGCCGAGCTTAGGCATATCAATATCGAGAAAAAGCACCTCGGGCGGCTCTGTTTTTACTTTTTCGAGAAGCAAAAACGGGTCGCTCGCAGAAAACAGATCAGCCTCTACATTCAATGAACCGAACTCTGAGCGGATCTTCTCACTCATATATGTCAATATGCTCTCCTCGTCGTCACACACAGCAGCCGTTATCATTCGATCACCCTCTTTCGTTACTGCGGTTATGATAACATATTTTCGGGTGATGTGTCAAACGAGAGCAATATCATATTAAAAGCAATACCTAACAAATAACCGACTGACGGCTCAGCTTGCATATTTAGCACTGCATTTGTACGGTGCTGCCCCGACTTGATATAAAAATCCAATTTTTATTTTGAGAAAAATCCGCCCTGTTTATCGGGGCGGCGTACTGCATTATTCATTGGTTTCTGATAATTATTGGTATGATACAGCAAATCCCCTCACCGCAAGTATTCATTGCAGTGAGGGGGACTAATTATTTATTTAGTCTATTTTGCTGATATTTCCGTCAGAGAACGTATAAGCTCCCTTTGTGAATCTGTAATTTGCGCCGTTGCGGCTGTCCCAGTGACCGTTGCCATCGTTGAAGCAAACGTTTGCATAGTCTGCGTTGCCAAGGTCGATGGTATACTTATATGTATAGCCATCAACATTTTCGTAGCTTTCCATAGCTACGCCGGGAACCTCAGTCCAGCTTCCGCCTGCTACCTGATAGTGAATGTTCGGGTTTTCAAAGCCGTTGTAGAGGAGCGTGATCTCATTTGTATTTGTCTCGTGGACATAAATCGGAGTATCTATACGTTCGATTGTTCTGCCGTTCAGATATGCCAAAACATAGAGATGATAGAATCCGCTTGTTGAGGTGAACCATGTTGCACTCGTTTCGGTGCTCTTATTAAGAAGGGGCTCCCATAAACCACAATCTCTGCCAACTATAAAAGCAGTATATGTGATACCGGGTACGTTACCCTCTGTATTGATATTGATCTGTGTGTACTCATCTTCACTCAGATAGCTTTTTGAGAATGAAATGCCTGTGAGATGCGGATTTCTGATAGTGATCTTCTTTTCGTTGCATACTGTAGAGTAGCTGTCCTGAGCGTAAACCTTAATGGTATATACACCCGGCTCAGACTGTTCAAACATTGTAAACGGACTTTCCGAATAATCCTTTAAAAGAATCTCAGTCGGATCGTTATCCTTTGTGTATGTGAATTTGTACTTGCAAACTCCTTCTTCATTTTTTACAGAAGTAGTGATAAAAGCATTGTAATTTACAGGGAATGTATCCTCGCCGTGTTCCGGTTTAAGAGAAACTCTGAAAGCGGTCTGATCGAACTCTGTGATTACGCCATTGGAGTATGTATAGTAGCCGGCGTTGAATCTGTAGTTTCTGCCGTTCTGGCTGTCCCAGTGACCGTTGCCGTCGTTGAAGCAAACAGTAGCATAATCTGCACCGTTAAGGTCTATTGTGTATTCATAATCGTAACCCTTTACTTCATTTGAAGGCTGCATTTTGATGCCGGGCAGATCGGTCCAGACGTTGCCTTCAACCTGATAGTGGATGTTCGGGTTATCGAAGCCGTTGTAGAAGATCGTTACATCCTCAACAGGTGCGTCTTCAACGGTGTAGTCGATAGTCTTTGTTGCAAGTGTCTTTGAATTGTAATTGATGTCGCACTTTATGGAATAGTCGCCCGACTTGTGCGGCTTCCATCTGCATACTCCCCCGAAAGAGCCGTACTCAGTATATGAAACAATGCCTTTTGTTATTGTGTACTTGAATGCGCATCTATCAAGATCAATGCTCGAATTGTTCTCTACTGTAGGAGTGAAAACTATAGTGTCGCCAACGTAAGCTGTTGTCTTGTCCGGTGTAAGATCTGTGAACTCAATGTTATCCTGATTGCCAATGATAGCGTAAGGAATGTGATGTTCAACTGCATATGCCTGAGCTGTGCTGTTTGCGTAGCAGTAGATGGTGACATATTCTGAATTTGCAACGAAAGTTACATCCGGATAGTCCGGATCTTTGTAAATAAACTCCGTATTAGGATTGGTGATAGTAATTGACTTAAGCGAATGACAACTATCAAACGCAAGGCCTTCAATTGTCTCAACAGATTCGGGGATAACTATACTTTTAATATCACAACTGGAGAACGTACCATCTTTGATTGCTTTTAATGAATTAGAAAGAATAACATTGTTCAAATCATAGCACTCATAAAATGCGCACACTCCCAAATATGTTACCGAATCAGGAATGGTAATACTTTCAAGTGATGTGCACCATCTAAATGCAAAATCACCAATACTTGTTACCGAGTCAGGAATATTGATACTTTTAAGGTTATCACAACCGTAAAAAGCTTCTCTTCCTAAAGTTGTTACCGAATCCGGCAAAGTAATTGTCTCGAAATCATTATTAGTGAATGCGTAATCATCAATAAGCTCTAATGTGCTTGGTAAAGAAACACTCGTCAAACCATAATTGGAAAACGCATTGTGAGAAACAGAGGTTACACCTTCTCCGATTATAACAGTGTTAAAATCAAGGTGTTCCCACGGAAACAAATCGGTAGTTCCGCCATATGTAGTACGGCCTTCTATCATAGGTCCGTTGCCTGTAATAGTGAGTACGCCTGTGTCTTTATTGCAAGACCATGTCAGAGTACCCCATTCGCCTGAAACGATGTTATCACCGTTTTCACCGCTCTTTGTAAAAGCGAGCTTGTTCTGTGCTTGCTCAACAACGGCAGTGTCACCATTTACACCTGCGGAAGCTGTTTCAGCGGAAGCAGTCACCGCAACGCTTGACGACATTGCCAGTGCAAGCATTGCGCAAAGAAATCTGTTTGTTTTCTTTCCCATCTTTTTTCTCCTTTTGATTATAATTATTTATAAATAACCGCAGCGTTTTCCCGGGGAAACGTATGCGGAGATTTATCTTTTAAACTGTGTAATATATTCTCTGCTAAAAAACTTTATGTTCTTAGTTTTTATGAGAAATATCTTGTATTTGAAGATACGAATCTGCGAAAGGAATTTCTTTAGTGTAAATCGTACACTATTCTTTGAAATATTTCTATAGTTTTCACTAAAGTTTCATTATAATCTGTATATAAGCTATTAATTTTTTATATAGTTGAATATTTTCATATAATTATGTTGGGCTTTTTTGTATTCAACAGTCATTTCCGCAAAAACAAAGCATGCGGAGAGGACTAATAAAAAATTTTCCTTTGACCGAACTTTTTGCCCTTTAAAAGCATCTAATATACGAAACCCATTCCGGAAGGGTTATCTCATATTTGGAGGAATCAATATGAATATCGATAAAAATGAGATACGCAGCATCTACGGAGAAGCTCCGCAGTCGTTTCACAATATGATAGTCAAGACGCTCGATTCGCTTGATGAAACAGCTCCGATAAAGCATCACAAAACACACCGCCTCGCAGCGTTTGCTGCAGCAGCCGCTCTGCTCTCTGTGGGAGCGCTCGGCGCAAATGCGGTGATAAAGTCTTTTTCACCCGTCAAAGAGGGTAACTACGGTCTGAACATTACCGTAGGCGACAGCTCCGACAGTGACCCGCTCATATCACTCGGTGCTCCCGGCGGCACACCCGAATACGTCAAGCTGAACGTCGGTTATCTGCCGGAAGGTATGTATTTTGACGAAAATCACGGCAAGTATTTGAGCGATGATGAAACAAAGAGAATGTCGATCTTTTATATGCGCATAACGGAGAAGCAGACCATAGAGGACTGCAATATTGCAAGCTATGAAGAGTTAACGATAAACGGTCATGCGGCAGTGATAGCACACTCGGCTATGACTCCTCCGGAGTCTGATTACACGAGAGATTTTTATATTTACTTTGAAGATATGGCAACGCTTGTGAAAGGCTATGTGACATACGGTATTCCCGATGACGAGCTTATGAAGATAATGGAGGGCATCACAGTCGAGGAATGTAATTCGGATATGTATGATAATTCATTCACGCAGGCGAAAAAAGAGTACGCCGAGTTAAAGCGAGAAGAGAAGATGACAGCTTTCTTTGACAAAGTGTCCGAGCTTACACGTGACAATAGGCTTATCCCGATAAATATCGGAACAAAAATCTCGTTTGGCAAAGGACCGGAAGAATTTGCAGGCATTGAATACTCAGTTGACAGCATAGAAGTGCTTGATAATATCAGTGCTCTTGATTATAATAAATTTAATGATTGGCGCACAGACCTTGAAAATGACGTTGACGAAAACGGAAATCTGCTCCCATATGAGCGAAGTATTTACAGCTATGGCGATGGTGTAAATACTCCGTTCAGAAAAGTTATCGGTCAGGACACGATCGATCGCAGACTCGTTTACGCCACTATGACGGTAACGAATACATCTGACAGCATCAACATCTTCTTGTATCAAGGATTCGGTATAACAAACTACACAGACGATAACGGAATTCTGACAGAAAATGACAAAACCGTGAAATATCTTCGCTCAGAGCCTGCGTATATCGACGGAAACGATGTTGATTCCAAGGGTATGAAAGCCGGCTGGTTTTCCTTAACACTCGCCCCCGGCGAAACAAGAACGGTTCACATCGGATTTGTATGTGACGCAGACTACATTGATGATCTCTATCTGACCGATAACGGCGATCTTTCACGCTATCGCTACGATGAAAAAACTTCTACGCTGAACGTTTCATCAAGCATGAATCTTGACGGCTCGATCAATCACGATACACTCTGCACGAAGGTAAGGTGATACAATGACAAAAGACGATTTTACGCAAAAAACACTTGACAGTGAGCAGATGATGTACCGTATATCAATGTCCATGCTGAAAAACAATGCCGACTGTGAAGACGCTGTACAGCAGACGATACTCACGGCATACAAAAAGCTGAACTCTCTCAGACACGAGGAGTATTTCAAAACATGGATAACACGAATACTTATCAACGAATGCAACAAGATCCTGAATAATCGAAAGCGTACTGCACAGCTTAAAGTGATTGAGAGCAGGTCAGACGATACATTTACTCACCGCACCGAATTAAAGGAAGCTATAGATTCTCTCTCGCCAAAGCTGCGCATCGTTATCGTGATGAAGTATTCGGAGGGATTTTCAATAACGGAGATATCAAGAACTTTAAAAATTCCCGAAGGCACGGTAAAAAGCAGGCTTTCACAGGCAAAGGATAAGCTCAAAAAATCATTGGAAGAAAATGATGAGATCGGCCATGCAAGCCTGAATATGAGATCGTTCGTTTGATATAATCACAGCCGACAAAGCTACTAAACGCTTTGTCGGCTGTTCTCGTTTAAAGGATCTCGGTTCTATTCCTCAAAGCCTGCACTCTCGTGCTTTTCCCAAACCGCCGTGTCCTTTGCGCTTTCGGGGTATGTCTCGCCCTTGTATCGTTTGCCGAAAGCCATAGCCTGCTGTTTCAAGCCGTTTTCGGCACATTTGTCGTTAAGTATATATCACTCTTTATCGGCATCTTTGGATGAAGTTGTACACCAAACGTGCACCAATAAGTCGTGCTTGACAAAGTCTTTTTTGTTTCGACAAATAAATTCAGGCAGTTAACAGCATTTTCATAAAACAAGAATTGACTTTTCTCTTTGTATGTTGTATTGTAATTTCAGCATACAATTAATAATGTATGAGGATTTTATAATAAGGAAAAATTTAGGGAAGCAAAAACGGTTATAGAATCAAACGGCGGCATAGCGGGAATGTCCTATCTTATATCGGCGGGAATTACCGTTAATGACATCACGGCTTTGTACAAAAATGGCCGTCTGTATCGCCTGAATCACGGCTTTTACTGTCTTTCTGATAATGTTCCGTCCGAGGAACAAATGCTCTCTATACTGCTTCCGGAGGGCATTGTATGCCTTGAATAATCAAACAGCACCTTGTATCTCCGATTTGGCAGATACAGGGTGCTGATTTTTATAGGCTAATTGTAATTATTTGTAATATGTGTTTCCCGTTTTTTCGATAAATAAATCGACCTTTCGGCATTTCGTGAAGTCCGTAATCGCCGCCGTGTAGTCGCTATGGACAGTGATAAAATTTTGTTGGATAAAATTTTATTGGCAGTAGTCGCCAAGCAGTCGCCACGGGGTATTTTTGAGTAAAAGAAAAGCAAGCCGTTTCCTCAAAAACAGCTTGCCTATGCGATTTGTAAAGAGCTGATAATCGGACTTGAACCGACGACCTCGTCCTTACCAAGGACGCGCTCTGCCGACTGAGCTATATCAGCGAATATGGCGACCCGAAACGGGCTCGAACCGTCGACCTCCAGCGTGACAGGCTGGCGTTCTAACCAACTGAACTACCGGGCCATATTCTGCGGTTTTTTAACCGCTTTATTATAGTATCATAAATCCATTCGTTTGTCAATGCCCGCTTTAAAAAAATCAAAAACAAATAGTTCGGAAATAATTAAGGAACCACTGAATAAATCACGTCCTGTGGACCGAGCACCCATCTTGCTTGCACCCCAAGGGCACTTGTAACACATGCCGATCGGTCTGCGCCTTACGGCTTGCCCTCTCGGTGTGTTACGAGCGCATCTTT
>CACZYP010000046.1:0-24117 GCA_902785425.1 uncultured Ruminococcus sp.
TAAGGCGCAGACCGATCGGCATGTGTTACAAGTGCCCTTGGGGTGCAAGCAAGATGGGTGCTCAGCCCGTAGGGCGTGATTTATTCAGTGGTTCCTTAGCATTCAGTAAAAAGCGAATAGTATCGTAAGCGCTTGCGCTTGTGATATTAATATTCATGCTCTGCACTTAATGAATACAAAGAGGTGATAAACAGTGAAACCAATAGCTGCAATAGTCGGCAGACCTAATGTCGGCAAGTCAACGCTTTTTAATAAGCTTATCGGTCAGCGGCTTTCGATCGTCGATGATACGCCCGGTGTTACACGAGATCGTCTTTACGGTGAGTGCGAGTGGCGCAGCCGCAAGTTTACGCTGATAGATACGGGCGGTATCGAGCCGGATTCCGATGATATTATCCTTTCGCAGATGCGCCGCCAGGCAGAGGTCGCTATCGAAGCTGCCGATGTTATTATTTTTGTGACCGATCTGAGATCGGGTCTTATCGCAACGGATGAAGAAGTCGCTGCAATGCTCCAGAAGAGCGGCAGACCTGTTGTTCTGTGCGTGAATAAGTGTGACTCCATCGGCGAACCCGAGCCGGAGTTTTATGAGTTCTACAATCTCGGACTCGGAGATCCCATCGCTGTTTCTTCCGTTCACGGTCACGGAACGGGCGATCTGCTCGACGCAGTTTTCGAGTATTTCCCACCCGAACAGGAAGAAGAGGAAGAATCCGATGTGATAAACGTTGCCGTTATCGGCAAGCCGAACGCAGGCAAATCGTCGCTTGTAAACTACATTTCGGGCGCAGACAGATGTATAGTTTCCGATATCGCAGGAACCACAAGAGACACGATCGACACGCTTATCGAGAATTCTCACGGCAAGTTCAATTTTACCGACACGGCAGGACTTCGCAGAAAGAGCCGTGTTGATGATAATATCGAGAAATACAGTATCCTCAGAGCCAAAATGGCGATTGAGCGCAGTGATGTATGCGTTATTATGATCGACGCTACGGAAGGCTTTACGGAGCAGGATTCCAAGGTAGCCGGCCTTGCTCACGAAGCAGGCAAGGGCTGCATCATTGCTGTCAACAAGTGGGACGCAGTCGAAAAAGACGGCAAAACTCTCGATCAGATGAGAAAGAAGCTTGAAGTTGACTTCTCGTTCATGAGCTACGCTCCGATAATCTTTATTTCTGCTAAAACAGGTCAGCGTGTAGACAAGCTTTTTGAGATGATAAAGCAGGTCGCAGCGTCCTGTGCAATGAGAATAAAGACAGGCGTTCTCAACGATATACTTGCCGAGGCTACGGCAAGAGTACAGCCCCCGACGGACAAGGGCAGAAGACTCAAGATATTCTACATGACGCAGGCTTCCGTAAAGCCGCCGACGTTCGTTTTCTTTGTAAACAGCGCCGAGCTTTTCCATTTCTCCTACAAACGCTACCTCGAAAACCGCATCAGAGAAGCCTTCGGCATGATCGGCACACCGATACACTTCGTGGTTCGTGAACGTGGGGAAAAGGGAAAGTAGTTTTAAAATGGACAATTGACAATGGATAATTGACAATTAAGGAGTCGCTTCGCTCCTGTTTCTATATTAGTTTATTGGGACTTAACAGTTGTCATACGGCAGCGAGTAAAAGTATAGATCTATGGGACTAATACAAATCAACTCGCCGCAGGCGAGTTCCGCAATTGTCCATTATCAATTGTCAATTGTCAATTGAAAATGAGAGCTGTAAAGTCAGGATTAAATATTAGCGAAAGGTCTGTATCAATATTATGCTTAGTCTATTTACCGATCCGCTGAACATTGTTAAGATCGTTGTGACGATGGCGGTGGCATACCTGCTGGGAAGCCTTAACGTTGCCATTATCGTTACAAAGGCGTTCACGGGAAAGGATATCCGCACTATGGGCAGCGGCAACGGCGGATTTACGAACGTAATGCGTTCTGTCGGAACGACTGCGGGCATTATTACATTTATCGGAGATTTTCTGAAATGTGTTATAGCCGTTGTTATCGGAGGCGTGCTGTTCTCTACGATGAACACGACGCTTCAGCAGCCCGAACTTATCGGTTACGGCAAATATCTTGCCGGCATGTGCTGCTTCCTCGGTCATGTTTTCCCTGTTTACTTCAAGTTCAAGGGCGGCAAGGGCGTTGTTACCGTTGCGGCTTTGCTTGCCGTTATCAACCCGATCATATTCGGTATCGCTGTCGGAACGTTTCTGATAATGTTCGTATGCACAAGAATAGTTTCGATCAGCTCTATTACAGCGGGTGTTGTTATTATTTTCGCAACGTTCTTCGTTACGTATTTCTATAACTACAAGGCGACAGGCAAGTATCCGTTTGAATATGTTGTCGCCGTTACGGTCATGACGTTCGTTATCTGCGGTTCGGTCATTGCAAAGCATCATGCAAATATCGTTCGTCTTATTCACGGCGAAGAGAAGAAACTCGAACTGAAGAAAAAGAACAAGCAGGAGTCGTGATATAATGGGGTTCCGAAAAATGCGGCGGTTCAGGCAGCAGATATCCGATGAGGAATGTTGTGAGGTGCTGACGAAAGAGAAGCGTGGCGTTCTTGCAATGAACGGTGAGGGCGGATATCCGTATGCGGTGACACTAAATTATTTTTTTGATGAAGAAAGCGGAAAAATATACTTTCACAGCGCCAAAGAGGGTCACAAGCGTGATGCTCTGAAAGAAGACGACAGAGTTTGCTTTACTGTTTGCGAGCAGGGAAAGCAGCGTGAAGACTGGTCGTACCATGCACGTTCAGTTGTAGTTTTCGGAAGAATACGTACTGTCGGAGATCATTTTGAGGCAGTCTCGCTCGTAAGACGTCTTGCTTACAAGTATTATCCTACCGAAACGGAAGAAGAGCGCCGTGCTGTAGAAAATGATATAATCCGTAACTCCCCGAGAATGGATATGCTCGAGCTTACGCCGGAACATATCACGGGAAAGCTTGTTCATGAGAAATAAAAGCGTAAAAAGGAGACCTCAGGTCTCCTTTTTCGTTTAAAAACCGGTATAAAATAGAGTTTTTTTACATTTTATTATTGAAAATAAGCCGTAAGTGGGATATAATAATGAAGTATGGATATTTTTTCCGAGCCTTGTGCTTTGCGCAGGGGAGGATAGATCCCAAATTTATATTAAGGAGTCTTAATAATGAGTGCTTTAAACAAAAGAACAGTAGAAGACATCGATGTTGCAGGCAAGAGAGTTCTTGTTCGCTGCGATTTTAACGTTCCGCTTAAGGACGGCGTTATAACAAACGACAACCGTATCACGGCAGCTCTTCCCACTATCAAGAAGCTTATCGAGAACGGCGGCAAAGTGATCCTTTGCTCTCACCTCGGCAAGCCGAAGAATGGTCCCGAAGATAAGTTCTCGCTCGCTCCCGTTGCAGTTCGTCTTTCCGAGCTTCTCGGCAAAGAGGTCGTTTTTGCTGATGACGACACAGTTGTAGGCGAAAAGGCTAAGGCAGCAGTTGCAGCTATGAAGGACGGCGACGTTGTTCTTCTCCAGAACACACGTTTCAGAAAAGAAGAGACAAAGAACCTTGAGCCGTTCTCAGGCGAGCTTGCTTCTCTTGCAGACGTATTCGTAATGGACGCATTCGGCTCCGCTCACCGTGCTCACTGCTCCACAGCAGGTGTTACAGATCACATCAAGGATACAGCTGTTGGTTACCTCATGCAGAAGGAGATCAACTACCTCGGCAACGCAGTAGAAGTTCCCGAGAGACCGTTCGTTGCTATCCTCGGCGGCGCAAAGGTTGCAGACAAGCTCAAGGTTATCTCCAACCTTCTTGAGAAGTGCGACACACTCATCATCGGCGGCGGTATGTCTTACACATTCCTCAAGGCTCAGGGCTACGAAGTAGGTAAGTCTCTCGTTGACGACGAGAAGATCGACTACTGCAAGGAAATGATCGCTAAGGCTGAGAGCCTCGGCAAGAAGCTCCTTCTCCCTGTTGATACAGTTATCACAGCAGAGTTCCCGGATCCGATCGACGCTGAGATCACAGTTGAGAACGTAGACGTTGATTCTATCCCGGCTGACAAGATGGGTCTTGATATCGGCGAAAAGACAGCAGCTCTCTTTGCAGATGCAGTTAAGTCCGCTAAGACAGTTGTATGGAACGGACCTATGGGCGTATTTGAGAACCCGATCCTTGCAAAGGGTACTATCGCAGTTGCCAAGTCCCTCGCAGAGACAGACGCTACAACTATCATCGGCGGCGGCGACAGCGCAGCAGCAGTTATCCAGCTCGGCTTCGCTGACAAGATGAGCCACATCTCCACAGGCGGCGGCGCATCCCTCGAATACCTCGAAGGCAAGGTACTTCCGGGCATTGCGGTTATTGCAGATAAATAATATCTTTCCGGGACATTCTCTCGTTTTAAAATCTAAATAATTGAACACATCAATGGAAAATGGAAAATTGAAAATGGAAAATTGCGGAGTCGCTTCGCTCCTGTTTTTAAGGTCGATTTATTATAGATATAATAAAAAAGGCGCAGCCTTTTCCTTAATTTTCCATTTTCCATTGTCAATTGTCAATTTTTATTATTTTTCAATTTTATACAGAAACACAAAGAAAGGGTTGTTTGTATATGAATAAAGCACTCAGAAAGGCAGTTATTGCCGGTAACTGGAAAATGAATAAGACTCCGAGCGAGGCTACACAGCTTCTCAATGAGATCGCTCCGCTCGTTAAGGACGCTGACTGCGAGGTTATCGCATGCGTTCCTTACGTTGATATTGCCGCAGCAGTTGAGGCAACAAAGGGCACAAACATCAAAGTAGGTGCAGAGAACGCACACTGGGAGGAGAAGGGCGCATTCACAGGTGAGATCTCCACAGGTATGCTCAAAGAGATCGGCGTAGAGTACGTTGTTCTCGGTCACTCCGAGCGCAGACAGTACTTCGGCGAGACAGACGAGACTGTAAACAAGAGAACAAAGGCTGTTCTTAAGGCAGGTCTCAAGCCCATCGTTTGCGTAGGTGAGCTTAAGTGGGAGCGTGAGTGCGGCATCACAGAAGAGGTCGTTGCACGTCAGATCAAGCTCGATCTTTATGATGTAACAGCAGAAGAGCTCAAGAACGTTATCATCGCATACGAGCCTGTATGGGCGATCGGTACAGGTCTTACAGCTACAGACGATCAGGCAGAAGAGGTTTGCGCATTCATCAGAGCTACTCTTGCAAAGCTTTACAGCAAGGAAGCTGCAGACGGCGTTACTATCCAGTACGGCGGTTCCATGAATGACGGCAATGCAGCAGGTCTTCTCTCCAAGGAGAACATCGACGGCGGCCTCATCGGCGGCGCATCACTCGTAGCAGAGAAATTCGCTGCAATCGTAGCTGCTGCAAGCAAGTAATCACTTTTAAAAGTTGATTATTTTACTCTTACATTGACTTAAATGTGGAATGTGGAAAGTGGAATGTGGAATTATTGAAGCGGCTGCGCCGCTTGGATTTGTATTGGTGTCTTGTGTATTATCAAAGGATCCTATATAAATCAACTCGCCTTTGGCGAGTTCCGCAATTCCACTTTCATCATTCCACATTCCACATTACATAAAGGGTGTTTTATAATATGAAAAAACCAACAATTTTGATTATAATGGACGGCTACGGTATCGGTGAGGAGAAGGGCAACGCTATTATGGCGGCTAAGAAGCCTAACCTTGACAGACTGTTTGCAGAAAATGCTCTTACTCAGATCGGCGCTTCGGGTATGGACGTAGGTCTTCCCGATGGTCAGATGGGCAACAGCGAGGTAGGCCATACGAATATGGGCGCAGGCCGTATCGTTTATCAGATGCTTACCCGCATCACAAAGTCGATCAACGACGGCGATTTCTTCTCGAACGACGCTCTTATGCAGGCTGTCGAGAACTGCAAGAAGAACGATTCCGCTCTTCACCTCATGGGTCTGCTTTCACCGGGCGGCGTACACAGCCACATCACTCATCTTTACGGTCTTTTGGAGCTTGCAAAGAAGAACGGTCTTGACAAGGTCTACATTCACTGCCTGCTCGACGGAAGAGACGTTCCGCCTTCTTCCGCAGCAGATTACATGCAGGAGCTTTCCGATAAGCTCAAAGAGATCGGCGTAGGTAAGATCGCAACTATCGCAGGCCGTTACTACACAATGGACAGAGACTCCAACTGGGATCGTGTTGAAAAGGGCTATGCAGCTATGGTTTACGGCGAGGGCGTTGAGTGCAGCGACCCCGTTGAGGCTGTAAAGAAGTCTTATGAAGACGGTGTAACGGATGAATTCGTTGTTCCTGTTGTTGTTGACAAAGAGGGTACAGTTAAGCCGAACGACAGCTTTATCTTCTTCAACTTCCGTCCCGACCGTGCACGTCAGATCACAAGAACATTCGTTGATCCCGATTTCAGCGGCTTCGAGAGAAGAAACGGATTTTTCCCGCTTACGTTCGTATGTTTCGCTCAGTATGACGAGAGCATGCCGAATGTTGAGATCGCATTCAAGCCCGAAGAGCTTAACAACACTCTCGGTCAGTATATGTCGAATCTCGGCAAGAAGCAGCTTCGTATCGCAGAGACAGAGAAGTACGCTCATGTAACGTTCTTCTTCAACGGCGGTATCGAAGATGTTTACGACGGTGAGGACAGGATCCTTGTTAACTCGCCGAAGGTTGCTACATACGATCTCCAGCCTCATATGAGTGCATACGAGGTAACTGATAAATGTGTTGAAGCTATCGAGAGCGACAAGTACGATATGATCATCCTCAACTTTGCAAACTGCGACATGGTAGGTCACACAGGCGTATTCGAGGCAGCTGTAAAGGCTGTTGAGGCTGTTGACACATGCGTTGGCAAGGTAACAGACGCTATCGCTGCAAAGGGCGGCGTTTCGATCATCACTGCGGATCACGGCAACGCTGACAAGATGATCGCTGAGGACGGCACACCGTTCACAGCTCACACAACTAACCCTGTTCCGTTCTGTGTTGTAGGTTATCCCTGCAAGCTCAGAGAGGGCGGCGTTCTTGCCGACATCGCTCCGACAATGCTCGAAATTATGGGTATTCCTCAGCCTGCCGAAATGACAGGAAAGAGCATTATTGCAAAGTAATGTTTCCCCACAATTGATTACAATTCAATAACAATAGTTATTATTCTATTATCTCTATTGACAAACAATAGGATTAGAGTTAAACTAATAAATGGAAAAAACAGATCGGTAGGTAAGGCTACCATAGGGATATGGGCTGCTGCCGCAAAGTGGTGGAGACACCACGAGAGGGTCAGCAGGTGACATCGAATTAAGGTGTTACTTAAAGCTTGTACGATAAATGCAGTTTATGCTGCGCCGCAGATGCGGCGTTGAATGTATGACTTTACGCCCTGCCTCAAACACGAGCGCAGGGCTGTTTCTTTTTTTACGGGGGTGTTGATAATGTCCGATATCGTTAAAGAAAAAGAGGATATCGTTACCGAGGATATAACAACAGACATTGAAGAGCTTACCGAAAAGGTGGAAAAATGTATAGAAGCCAAAGAGTACGTTGAGCTTAAAGCGATCCTCGCTGATATGAACCCCGTCGATATTGCGGAGCTTATGGAAGAGCTTAAGGAGCGTTCGTCTACGATCGTGTTCAGGCTGTTGCCGAAAGAGCTTGCAAGCGATGTGTTTGTACACATCGAAGGCGACACGAGAGAGCTGCTCATCGCATCTTTCAGTGATTCCGAGCTTGAAGAGGTATTCGATGATCTGTACGTCGATGATACGGTAGATATCATCGAAGAGATGCCTGCAAATGTTGTAAAGCGTATTCTTGCTCACTCCGATCCGCAGCTTAGAAGCGAGATAAACAAGATACTCAACTACCCCAAGGACAGCGCAGGCTCTATCATGACGACGGAGTATGTCGATCTGCGCAAGGATCTTACGGTTGAAGACGCTTTCCTGCGCATAAGACGTACAGCTGTAGATAAAGAAACGATCTATACCTGTTACGTAAAAGACGAAAACAGACATCTTATCGGTCTTGTCACCGTCAAAGATCTTTTGATGGCAGAATATCAGGACAAGATCGAAGATATAATGGAAACGAATATTATTTACGTTCACACAACGGACGACCGAGAAGAAGTTGCGAACATGTTCTCAAAATACGACTTCCTCGCAATGCCCGTTGTAGACGCAGAAAGACGCCTTGTAGGTATCGTAACGTTCGACGATATCATGGACGTAATGCAGGACGAGGTAACGGAGGATATCGAAAAGATGGCCGCTATCTCGCCTACAGATAAGCCGTATACTAAGATGAATGCTTTCGAGCTATGGAAAAAGCGTATACCTTGGCTTCTTCTTCTCATGATATCGGCAACATTCACAGGCATGATAATCTCATCTTTCGAGTCGGCGCTCGCACGGTTCGTAGTGCTGACATCGTTTATCCCGATGCTGATGGACACGGGCGGAAACAGCGGTTCGCAGGCTTCTGTTACCGTTATCAGAAGCCTTTCGCTGAATGATATAGAGTTCTCAGATCTTCCCGGCGTAATATGGAAAGAGATACGGGTAGCCGTGCTGTGCGGCGCAACGCTTTCCGTCGCTAATTTTATAAAGCTGCTTACCGTAGACAGGCTGCTGCTCGGAAACGAACAGATCACGGTCTGGGTCGCACTTGTAGTATGTTTAACGATAGTAGCGACAGTAATGTGTGCTAAGATAATCGGCTGTTCGCTTCCCATGATAGCTCAGAAGCTTGGTTTTGACCCTGCCGTAATGGCAAGTCCGTTCATCACGACAATAGTAGACGCCGTCTCGCTTGTGATCTATTTCAGAATAGCAACAACGTTTTTGGGGATCTGAGCTTTTTTACTTTATCCTTATTAAGACAAAGACATATTTCGTATAATTAAGAAAGTTTGTTTAATTGACAATTGATAATTGACAATGGACAATTATAGAACTCGCCTTGCGGCGAGTTGGATTGTATTAATCCTCACAAAGCTATACTTTAATTTGCTGCCGTGAGATAACTGTTAAGTTTGAAAAAATATAAAAACAGGAGCGAAGCGACTCCGCAATTTTTCATTTTCCATTTTCAATTTTCCATTTTAGAAAGAGGGGTCTGATGTATAATGAATGAAAAGATAGAACGCACGATGAAAATGTTGGAACAGAATTATATGAAGCCTTACTACTGTGAGAACAGGGCAGAGGCTTTGGAGCTTTTGAAAACGCTCATCCCGAAAGGTGCGGCTGTTTCTCACGGCGGCAGCGTTACGCTCAAAGAGATCGGTGCTCCCGAGCTGCTTTCAAACGGCGATTATAAATACCTCGACCGCTCGAAATGCAAAACGCCCGAAGAAACGCAGGCTCTTTATCGTGAATGTTTTTCTGCGGACGTTTTTCTGACAAGCAGCAATGCCGTTACGGAAAACGGCGAGCTTTACAACGTTGACGGCAATGCCAACCGCATTTCGTGCATCGCATTCGGCCCGAAAAGCGTCGTTGCAGTCGTTGGCGTGAACAAGATCGTAAAAGACCTGGACGAAGCGGCATACCGTATCAAGACGATAGCCGCTCCGAAAAATACTGTCCGCCTCGGACTTGACACATACTGTGCAAAGGCAGGAAAATGCGTCAGCCTGACGACGGAATGTCCTGAAATGTCGGATGGCTGCCACAGCCCCGACAGGATATGCTGCTCATATCTCGTTTCCGGTCAGCAGCGTGTAAAAGACAGAATAAAGGTCATTATCGTTAACGAAGAACTCGGATACTGATCTTATTACAGCTCGAAGCTCGGTTTTGGCGCACGGTCTGAAAAGACCATCTTGCCGCCGGGCTGTTCGGGCTTTTGCTTGTCTTTATTGTTTTTGAGCGCAGTGAACTCTCGTGTGTCACTGCTGCGCTTTTTCTTTTTGCTCATGTTATCACCTCGATGATAGTATTAGCAGTTATTCTCGGTTTATTCGACAGATTGGAGAACCCATGAAAACGCTTCCCGAAGATTTTTTATCACAAATGAAAAATATGCTGAGCAACGAAGAGTACGAAAACTATCTCAACAGCCTGAACGATCCGTACTTTCGTGGCGTACGTATAAATACGCTCAAATGCAGCGTTGAAAAAGCAAAGGCGCTGCTTCCTTTTGAGCTGAAGCAGACGCCGTTCTGCACAGAGGGTTTCTATATCCCTTTTGAAACGCAGGGGCTTGGAAATCTTGCTCTTCATCGTGCAGGTGCATTTTATGCGCAGGAACCGAGTGCAATGTCGGCAGCGACTGTGCTTGACGTAAAGCCCGGCGAGCGTGTTCTCGATCTGTGTGCGGCTCCCGGCGGAAAATCTACGCAGATAGCGGCGGCGCTTGGCGGCACCGGCCTGCTGTGGAGCAATGAGATAGTGAAAAACAGAGCGAACATCCTGCTTTCAAACATCGAGCGCATGGGTATTCCGAATGCTGTTGTTTCAAGCTGCCGTCCCGACAGGCTGTGTCAGGCGCTTGAGGGATTTTTCGACAGAGTGCTTGTAGACGCTCCCTGTTCGGGCGAGGGCATGTTCCGCCGTGACGATACGGCAATAGACGAGTGGACAGCCGAGCATTCGCTATCATGCGCACAGCGACAGCTTGCGATCCTTGACAGCGCCGCCCGTGCGCTCAAAGAGGGCGGAATGCTTGTGTATTCCACATGTACGTTCTCTTATGAGGAAAACGAGGACGTTATCAAAAAGTTTCTGGCGGCAAACAGGGGAGAGTTCGAGCTTGTGGACTGCGGCGTAAGCTTCGGGAGGCGTGCGCTTGAAAAGGCTGTTCGTATTCTGCCCGAAGACGGCGGCGAGGGTCACTTTGCGGCAAAGCTTCTCAAAGTAGGCGTTCGTCCGCAGAACACAAACCGCTTTGCTATGATAAACACGCCCGAAACGAAAGCTGCATTCAAGCTTTACGATGAGCTTTTCACAGACCGTCCTTTCGGCGAACGCTTCGAGGCGGCAGGCGACAAGATACTTCTGCTGCCCGATGCGGAGATACCTGCGCTTCACGGGCTTGGCGTGCTGCGTGCCGGACTGCTTTTCGGCGAGATCAAGAAAAACAGGATCGAGCCGTGTCATTCCGTATTTGCGGCGGCAAAGCCGGAGTTTACGAAAAACGCAGTCGATATGAAGCTTGACGACGAGCGCCTTGAAAAATTCTTCCACGGTGAAGAGATAGCGATCCCCGAAGAACTCAAAGGATACACGGGCGTATTCGTAGAGGGCATGGCGGCAGGCTTCGGCAAAGCTGTAAACGGAACTCTGAAAAACAGATACCCGAAAGGGCTTAGAAATTGACAATTGATAATTGACAATGGACAATTAAGAAAGCACTTCGTGCTTGTTTTATATGGCTGTTCAACGTTCTGTATTAATAAAAATGCGAACGAAGTGAGCTTTTCCATAATTGTCAATTGTCAATTGTCCATTGTCAATTATCAGTTGTTCATTGTCAATTAAAAAAAGGGAGTTTGTATTATGAATCTATCCGACATCGGAACTATAAAGAGTATACTTTCCCGTCATGGGTTTTCGTTTTCTAAGGCGCTCGGACAGAATTTTCTTACGAATCCGAAGGTCTGCCCGGAGATGGCACGCCTTTCGGGTGCAGCAAAGGGCGTCAGCGTGATCGAGGTAGGCCCCGGTATCGGCGTGCTGACGGTGGAGCTTGCCTCTCTTGCGGACAAGGTCGTTTCGATCGAGCTTGACAAGCGGCTGCTGCCTGTGCTTGAAGAAACTCTTGCCGAATACGATAATGTAAAGGTCGTGAACGATGACATATTGAAGATCGACCTCAAAAAGCTGATCGAAGAAGAGTTCGAGGGGCTTGACGTCGTTGTTTGCGCAAATCTGCCATACTACATAACATCGCCCGTAATAATGCGGCTGCTTGAAGAGCGCCTGCCGATCAGATCAATAACGGTAATGGTGCAGAAAGAAGCGGCGCAGCGAATCTGCGCACCGCTCGGAACACGTCAGGCAGGCGCAGTTACGGCAAGTGTGAACTACTACGCCGAGGCGAAAACGCTGTTCAAAGTCTCCGCAGGCAGCTTCATGCCGCCGCCGAAGGTTGACAGCGCCGTTATAAGGCTCGACATAAGACCGCAGCCGCCTGTAGACGTTGCGGACGAAAAGCTTATGTTCGCCGTAATAAAGGCTGCATTTGCCCAGCGCAGAAAGACGATACAAAACTCGCTTGCAAACTCCATGCATCTTGACAAAGCGGCGGTAACATCGGCTCTTGAAAAAAGCGGCGTTTCCCCGACAGCAAGAGCGGAACAGCTTACCCTGACCGATTTCGCCGCAATAGCGAACGGACTCTAAAAAAAGCATCACGGCAGCTTGGCTGCCGTGATGCTTTTTTAATGGAAAATGGAAAATTGAAAATGGAAAATTGCGGAACTCGCCTGCGGCGAGTTAGATTTGTATCAGTTCTTATTATCTCATGCTTTTATTCGCTGACGAGGGATAAGTATAAGTTCTGCTGATATAAAATCAGGAGTGAAGCGACTCATTAATTTTCCATTTTGTATTTTAATTTTCAATTAGTTTAAATCTCATAACGACCGGATTATGGTCGCTGTATTGGAACTGTGTGTCGATAACGTCGGTGTATGTTACTTCGATGTTGTCGGAAACGATAAAGCCGTCGATCAGAACAACAAAGCTGTCCGGGCCGTATGGTTTGTCGCAGTAGCGGGTTGTCGGGAGCGTAAGACCGCTTTCGTAGTCTGTTGCTTTGCTGAAATGTTCGGGCAGCATCTCGTCGGGGAAATCTGCCGCCCAGGCGTATTCATCGGCTTTTGTGGTGTCTTTGTTGAGCTTGTATTTTGAATCGCCGGGGAAATCGTGGTTGAAGTCGCCGCCGCAGATCACGTAATTGCCCTTTTCGTACTCCGCCTTCATATCATCGCACATCATCGTTATCTGCTGAGTCTGCAGATCGCCGTTTGTGCCGTAAGCCGAAAGATGAACGTTGAAAACAACAAGCTCCTTGCCGTTTTCGGTTTTCATGCGGTTTATCGTGTATGCCCTGTCAAGGTCGATGAACTTTGAAAAACCTGTCGAAATAGGCAGGCTGCGGCGTGTTCCCTCCGTAAGCTGAATATCGGAGATAGTAAGCAGACCCGAATTCGATTTGCCGTGCGGCTGTGTGAACGGGTAGCACAAAAACGCCGAATGATAATTGACTGCAAATATCGACGATTTATTTTCAAGCGCATCGAGTATCATGTCTTTTTCGTTTACATGGTAGCTTCTTGTGGAGTCAATGTCTACCTCCTGTATCAGAGCTATATCGGGAGAATACGTTTTCAGTAGATCGATATCTCCTTCAATGCAGCTTTTGACGCTTTCTTCCGAGAACGCCCACGACTCCGTGCCGCCGTCCATGAAGAATGTAAAGTCGGGCGTGTAAGCGCCGAAGCCTATGTTATACGTCATAGCGGTGTACTCGGTGCCGGTTTTCGCCGTATCTTCCGAAGCGGTACCTACCGCTTCAAGAGCCTGATAGTCGGGTATGCGGCTGTATGTAATGATAACGAACAAAACGTATGTAATAACCGCAAGCAGCAGCAGACAAATTATAAAAACAGGTATTTTCCACCATTTAAAACGCTTGGATCTTTCTTCGCTTTTCATCGGAATTCTCCTTTTGTACAGTGTATAATAATGATACCACAACCGCAGCAAATGTGCAATATAAGCAGTGAAAAACAGGCTTTTTATTGAGTAAACAATTTGTGAATTTATGTTCAGCCTTATTGCCTTGCCCACGAGGCAGCAAAACAGCTTTTGTACACATCGCCCAATTATCGTGGTTGATTTTTTATGTTCTGTTATATCATTATTCTACACTTGTTTCTTGAATTTTTTCTTTTGACATGGTATAATAAGCTATAATTTGTTGCAAAAGATACAAACTTTTGCACAAATTGCAAAACCATGCCGGCTCGATCGGCGCTTTTACAATTAATTTTTTATTGAAAGGAATGATTTGATCTATGAAAAAAACGAGCAAAGCAACCAAAATGTTATCTCTCATGCTGTCGTTTATGATGGTGCTGAGCTTGTTCTCGGTGACGGGCGCAATTACGGCAAGCGCAGACGTGACAGAGGTTGCCACCGCAGACGCATTCTTAACCGCTGTGAATAATGGCGGGTCGGTACAGCTTACGGCTGATTTTACACTTCCTCTTCGCAATCATTTAGAGTTTAATCAGGCAATGACGCTGGACTTGAATGGACATACGATAACGGTTCAACAAACAGGCGATTATTGTGATTGGGGTTTCCATGTTCCGGTGACTATCACAGATGGTGCCGGCGGAGGTAAAGTGATCAATCCCGCAGACCATGCTCCTTTCTATATTCCTGAAGGTGGCGGTTTGACACTGGAAGGAGGAACACTGGAGCTTACCCGCGCAGATAATTACGGGCTCGACGTTTACGGAGGACCATTTACCATGACGGGCGGCACGATCAATAGTGCGAATTTTTCTATCTGGCGCGATGGAGGTAAAGTCACGATCAGCGGCGGTACGATCATTGGAGGAATTGATGATTCCGAGGGTGAACTTGAAATTACCGGAGGTAAATTCAACTTTAATCCGACGCGGTTGCTGTCCAGTAGATATATCGCAACAAAGGAGGGTGACTACTGGGTGGTAAGTGCGCTCCTCTACCCCCTCTGGGTAGGCGGCGAACAGGTAACGAGCGCGAACGCCGAGGACACCGACGGCACACGAGGCTGGAGCTACACGCCCGCAACGGAGTCCACCCCCGCCACCCCCGCCACGCTTACGCTGAATGGGGCGACCATCAGCGGCGGAAATAACGACTCCCACAACGCGGCGATCTACGCCATCGGAGAACTGAACATAAACGTGACAGGAGACAATACGGTGACCGGACCCGAGAATCAGGACGGCGAAAGCTATGGAATCCGTGTGGATGACGATCAACAATCTGTCAATGTTTACCTGAATATCACGGGCAGTGGAACACTGACCTCATCAGGCAGCTCGAATTCTGAATGGTCATCCGGAATCACTACCTGGAACATTATTTCCGGCGTAGGGGATATTACCATCGGCGCCGGTACAACCGTCAACGCTGTTGGTCAAGGCAGCTCCAGCGGCACCGGCATCTCTAGTCGAGGCGACCTTATCGTCAGTGAAAACGCAAAACTGACCGCTGCGGGCAGCACCAACGCTATCGATGGCAAGGTCAAGAACGCTGTAGCCGGCACCGGCTGGACAAACACTGACGGCACCGAGGGCAAGGCAGTTATTGAGGTAAGCGAGGACGGACAGACGCTTAATGATTATAAGAAAGTTCAGTTCCCCACGGCTGTAACCGAATACCCCCTCTGGGTAGGCGGCGAACAGGTAACGAGCGAGAACGCCGAGGACACCGACGGCACACGAGGCTGGAGCTACACGCCTGCAACGGAAGGCGACGCCCCCGAACCGGCAGTGCTTGCGCTGAATAACTACTCCTACGAAGGCGAAGGCTACAACAATGCTGCGATCTACACCAATAAGCCTCTGACTATCGAGGTAACGGGAACGAACACAATTACACATACTGCCGTTGCCGATAAAAGAAGCTTTGGCATTTACAACGGCGCATATGGTGAAATGACCATAACCGGCACAGGTACGCTGACTGTAAACAGCGGCGATACGTCCGGCTATGTGAGCAACGGAATATTTGCAGCAAAGCTGCTCACCATTGATAAAGATGTAACGGTGAAGGTAAACAGCGGCAAAAGCACCTACAGTAGCGGCGGTGACAGCTACGGCGTAGACGCTCATTACGGCTTGCACGTCAAGGGTACACTCGAAGCAGCCGCAGATACGGAAACAGTATATAGTTATGGCATCTATACGACCGGCAATGATTTCATTGTTTACGAAGGCGGCACCATTACTGCAACAGGCCAAAGCAAAGCCGTATATGGCAAAGTCAAGAATGCTATTGCCGGCACAGGCTGGACAAACACTGACGGCACCGAGGGCGAGGCAGTTATTGAGGTAAGCGAGGACGGACAGCTGCTTAATGATTATAAGCTGGTCAAGTTCCCCGAAGCACACGTTCACAAATTTACTCAGTTACTCAAGTGGGTATGGGACGGCTTCAAGAGAGCTATCGCATGGATAGCCTGCGAAACAAACCCCGACCACGTTATGACGATCGACGTTCCCTCCATGATCGAAACATTCGATAATCCCGACTGCACGACAGACGGCTACAACTGCCACGTTGCAACTATCGACATAGCAGGCACGATCTATTCTACAGTCAATATTGAAACAGTAGACCAGCTCGGTCATGAGTGGTCACAGCCCGAATACACATGGGCGCCCGATCCTGAAAGCGGCTGCAAAGCTGTAAGATACTGCCTCAGAGACGGCTGCGGACATTTCGAGAGAGAATTTGCAGAGGACGAAGCAAGACTTTCTTACAAAGTTATCAAGGACGCAACATGCGAAGAAGACGGTATCGGAAGATACACTGCAAAGTTTAACAACGAAGCTTTTGAAACACAGACGATAGATGTTGTTATCCCGAAGAAAGGACATATGTTCCTCAACTTCGTCAAGTGGGTATGGGACGGCTTCGACAAGGCGATAGCTTACCTCTCCTGCGATAATGATCCCGACCACATCGAAACAGTAGACGTTCCTGTAACTATCGAAAAGACAGTTGACGCAACATGCGAAGAGGACGGCTACATCTACTATACGGCAACGATCGATGTTGCAGGCGTTGAGTACAGCGATACGAAGATCGAGACTATCGATCAGCTCGGCCACGACTGGGGCGATCCCGAGTGGACATGGAGCGACGACTGCACGGAAGCATATGCAACATTCACATGCAGAAACGACAGCACACATACCGAGACAGCAGCTGCCGACGTAACAAGCGAAACAACGCCTGCAACAACAGAAGCAGACGGCAAGACAGTTTACACAGCAAAGGTTACATTCAACGGCAAGGACTACGAAGATACAAAAACAGTAGTTATCCCGAAGCTTATTGTAAACGAATATGTATTCGTTAACGAAGGCGGCATCGTATGGACTCCTGCAGACGGTTCTCTTACGCTTCTTGTTAAGCGCACTGACGGTCAGCCGGCTATCGACAAGCTTGTAAGCGTAACGGCAGACGGCTACCCGATCGCTCCCGGATTCTATACAGTAACCGAAACAGCGGACGGTCTTGCGATCACATTCGCACCCGTATTACTTGCACAGATCATAACAGGCGAGTATACTATCGCAGTGAACTTCACCGACGGCTCTGTTGAAACTAAAGTTATGATCGACAACGGAACGATAAACGGTCTCCTCGGCGACGTAAACGGCGACGGACAGGTTGACTCCACAGACGCACTTCTCATTCTCAGAAACAGCGTTGATCTTGAGAGCTTCAATGATGCACAGATGGTTCTCGGCGACGTTAACTTCAGCGATAAGGTAGATTCTGCCGACGCACTGGCAGTTCTCCGCTACAGCGTAGGCTTTACAGAGAATCCCGATATCGGCAAAGATATCAATTCATTTATCCGTTGATCTTCTTCTTTATAGGCACATATAGCCGTTTTGCAGGCTGCCACCCCGGCTTGGCGAAACGGCAGTGTCCCGCTGACGAGGCTTGCTTTTGCAAGCCTCGTTTTGTGCTTTTATTAACAGTCATTTAATTGTTTTTTCATGTGCGTGTAAAACAATAAGCTATAATATACCTTTGTTACGATTTGTACAGAAGGAGACAATTTTATGAAAACTAAAGAAAAGATACTGAGCATCATTATGGCGGTTATGCTTGCTGCATCGTTTGCGGCATGTAATGATAGATCCGACAGCGGCGCAGCTTCGGAGAGCGATTCGTCCGTTGTAAGCACTGTTTCAAAGAGCGATCCCGAAACAGACAGCGAGAAATCGAGCGATTCCGACAGCAAGTCAAAGACGGAGTCCGACAAGAAGAATGAGAGCAAGAAGACGGACAGCAAAAAGACAGACAGCAAGACCGCTTCGAGCAAGAAAACAACTTCAAGCAAGAAAAGCTCCGCAAGCAGCAAGACAACTTCGAGCAAGAAGACTTCCGCAAGCAGCAAGACAACATCAAGCAAGAAAAGCTCAAGCAGCTCAAAGGCTTCAAGCGACGGTCAGAACCCCGTAATGAATTTTATCGGAACGTATTCCGCCGACAGAGCGGCTATCTCTATTTCCGCTAAGGGCAAGGACAGCGCCGATATCATTGTTAAGTGGGCAGGCAGCGCAAATTCATACAGCGCATGGGGCATGAGCGGTAAGTTCGACTCCGATTCTCTCACGATCGAATACAGCGACTGCCAGAAGACAGATATCGAGCTTGACAGCGCAGGTCTTATCGTTACGGAAGACAGACAGTACACAAACGGAACAGGCCGCATTATTTTCAACGAAGACGGTTCGCTTACATGGGACGACGACGAGGAAGCCATCGCTGACGGAATGTTGTTCATGTTTACAAACAATTCCGAAGCAGCTTTTGATTTCAGTGAAAGCAACGACGGCTACATCGAAAAGAGCGAAGCTCTTGCAGCAGTTAAGCAGCAGGCAGGTTCCGGCGCACAGATACTTGATTCGTATCAGGGCTACTCTCCCGAAGGCCTGAAGGCATGGGTCATCACGGTAGCTCCCATCTCGGCAAGCACCGAGCCTGAGGAAGTTACATATTATGTCGGCTCCGGCTTCTGCTATTCCGACACGAATTATTCCAATGATGATGAGTACCTCTCACGAGAAGAGGCTGTTGCAAACGTAAAGCAGCAGGCAGGCTCCGGCGCACAGATCCTTGACGCATATCAGGGCTATTCACCCGATGGAGACGAAGCATGGGTCGTAACGGTAGCGCCCATAACAACAGGCGACGACGATTCAACAGTTGTATACTATGTCGGCAAGCGCTTCTGCTATTCGGAATAATAAAACTATAAAAGTTTCGCTTCGGCTGGACTTTTTTATGCCCGTACATAGCCGTGTGGTATAATTGTTTCGGACACTGTTCATCGATATCGCATAGAGGCAACATATGATAAAATCCACCTTTCACAGAGAAAAAGTATGTGTGGGTGATGATGTCAACAACGAAAAGTATTCGGAGAAATGAGAAATGGAATTTATCAGCGCTCAAAACATAAAGGAGCTTGCTAACCCGGGAGTGGTTTCAAGGCAGCTTCTGACCCCCGAAAACTCCGAAAGCAAAAGAGTGACCATAACGGAGGTGCACCTTGAAAAAGGCGCATGTCAGCCGAGACATACGCACGAATTTTCGGAGCAGATATGGTACGCCGTAAAAGGCACGGGAAAGCTTCTGCTTTCGGACGACCAAGAAAAGGAGTTTACAGCAGGCGATGTTGTAAGGTTTGCCGACAAAGATGTTCACGGACTCAAAAACGACGGAGACGGTGAGTTCGTCTATATTTCCGTAACCTCACCGCCGATCAATTTCGGATATGCTTATGCCGATAAAAAGTAATATTCAAGGGGCTGCCGTTGTCTTGCGGCAGCCCCTTATGTTTTGTTGATGCGAAAAATAGAAATGAATAATGATGTAATCACTGTTCTTTTTTCCAGTGCGCCAGATTCGGAAGCAGTGTACTCAGGTACGCTCTTACCCGGTCGGGTGTGAAATCCTCATTCGACATATGATCGGCAAGAAAATCTGTGAGCTGTTCCATAGAGCTGTACACGAATTTTCCGTCGGTGTAACACCATTTGCAGTATTCCTCATTGAAGCTGCCGTCTGTTTCACGGCTCAGCGAGGAATCATCGAGCGGCATTCCGCAGCACTGACACACAAGCTTTCTCGGAGAACCGAGCAGCGTGTTTATCGAAACGTCAAAAAGGTTTGAGAGCAGTTTGAGCGTTTCGGTGTTCGGTACTGTTTCGCCGTTTTCCCAGCGGGAAACTGCCTGACGTGTTACAAAGACCTTTTCGGCGAGTTCTTCCTGAGACATTTCTCTTTTTGTTCGCAGTGAATAGATTACTTCATTTGTTTTCATATTTATCACCTCTGTTATTATTATACGTCATCGTTTTTCAAAACGCAAGCAACCTGCTGTTGCGCAGATGGCAGGCTGCGTGTTTTTTTATAGTGTAGCCTTATTTGTCTGAGTGTGTTATAATAAAACCATACCGGAAAGAACGGAGGAAAACTATGCGAGTTATTGCTGTTATAAGAAAATGTACGGAATATGAGCGAGATCTTATTCTATCATCGGCAGAAAATGACGACAGGATCTTATTCTTTGACAATGAAAAGGAAATGCTCGAAAGCGGGGAGCTTCATAATATCGAGATCATACTCGGCGAGCCTGAAAACAGTACGATCCGTTCGATGGATAAGCTGAGATGGATACAGATGACATGGGCCGGAGCAAATAAATACACATCCGTTCCCGGATTTCCCGATAATGTTGTTCTCACTTGTGCATCGGGTGCTTACGGTTATGTCATTTCGGAATATATCATTTCGGGTCTGCTTGCTTTGACAAAGAGCTTGTTCTTATATCGTGAACAGATGAAAAACGGCGAGTGGTACAGGATCAACGGTAATGACACACTGGAAGGCAAAAGAGCTTTGATCCTGGGTACGGGGAATATAGGGCAGGAGACTGCCAAAAAACTGAAATGCTTCGGCTGCTATACGGTAGGGATATGCCGTACACCTGGCAGGGAGTATCCCTGCTTTGATGAAGTGTATACGGCGGAATATTCGGATGAAGAGCTTCAGAAAGCAGATATAGTAATCATAGCACTGCCCGGTACGACCGAAACATCGGGAATGTTCGATGCAGAAAGAATAAAAAAGATGAAATCAAGCGCTGTTTTCGTAAATGTCGGAAGAGGCTTTATTGTGAATACGGACGACCTGACGAACGCTCTTCAAAAAGGGTTGCTAAAAGGCGCTGTTCTTGATGTCACCGATCCCGAACCTTTACCTGCCGCCCATCCTCTCAGATATATGGAAAATGTTGTGCTGACTCCGCATGTTTCGGGAACGACATGGGGAGAAAACAGATCCACAAGAAAGAGGATAATAGAAATTTTTTGTGAAAACCTGAAGCGTGACAGCCGCAGCGAGCCCAAAAGAAATATTGTCGATATAAACAGAGGCTATTGATAGATAAAACGTCGTGCAGCAGGTGTTCTGCTGTTATGCGGCTGCATATTTCAATGAAACAATGCGATTGAAATCCTTTTTCTTGACATTGTTCTTTTTCTCGTTTAAAATCAGATTATAAAGTATGAATGATTAGCCTGCGGCGCATTTGTGCGGTGCGCACTGAAATATAATCCGGCGAAACAGGAGGTTTTGATATGGCAGGTATTGTGGAATACGGTACACGATACTTTTTGATGCTCTTTATTATTCTCGGCCTCGAAGTCATGTTCTATCTTACAAGACAAATGAATATAAAGAGCGTTGGTTATTTGCAGCTTATGGTCTGCGATATAATACTGATCTCGATGCGTGATCTTTTTCTGGCGATGCCGCCGAGACCGGGCGGGTTTTCGCTTTTTGTTGTCAAGCTGATAACCAATTCATATTGGCTGGAGTGCTTGTTCTATTGTCTTTTCTGTGTGGAGATCATTCAGACAAAGCAAAAACGGCTTATCTTTCTTCCACAGGCGATCTATATGGCGGTCACTCTGGTGTATACGGTCGATATCGATCTGATACTGACAGGCAGCGCCGTGCCCGAGCCGAACTTGTGGCTGAGAATGGGAGCTGTGATCATCGATCTGTTCTATATCGCATTATTGACGGTCAATATAGTAAAGCGTCTGATAAGCGGAAAGTCTATCGAAGCGTTCATGCTTTCATTCATAACGCTCTCAATGACGATAATAGTGTTCACGCCGATGGGAAGCTTCCTTAATCAGAACTATCTCGATATTCTTACGATGAATGTTGTGTTCTATTACGGATATTGCGCTATCGTTGCTCATTACAATATCGAGCGTGATTATATGAACAACCGCCTTGAGCTGGAAAAAAACAAGAACGCTCTTCTTATGGCGCAGATACAGCCGCATTTTATTTTCAACTCGCTTATGGCTATCCAGGCGCAGTGTATAGACTATCCCGAGATATACAAAAGCGTCGAGAGCTTTTCGCAGTATCTGCGCTCAAATCTTGATTCAATGGGCGATCCCGAGCCGACTACATTTGACAGGGAGCTGCAGCACATAAACGCATACCTTGATCTTGAAAAGCTGAATTACGGCGACTTGCTGTCTGTAAAGTATGATATCTGCCGTCAGGATTTCGTGCTGCCTGCATTGAGTGTGGAGCCGCTTGTTGAAAACGCCGTTCGTCACGGTATAGGCACATGCGTTAAGGGCGGAAGTATAATAATCTCTGTAAAAGAAACAAGAGACTTTATCGTTATAGACGTTAAGGATCACAGCAACGGAGAAAAAAATATAACGGTAAAACAGAAAAACAGAAAAAGCATAGGTATCAAAAATGTTCGTGCAAGGCTTCAGGCCATGAACATGGGCACTCTTGAAATTTCAAAAGACGGAAACAATACGTGCGCAAGGATCCTTATGAAAAAGAAATTTGAGGAGGAATCGGAAAATGGTAACACTGACCGTAGATGACAACGAATCCGTAAGAAAGCTTATGACAGTAATGCTGAAAAGGCTGTACCCCGACGGCAGGCATATTTCGGCAGACAATGCGATAGACGCTATGGAGATAATGAACAAGGAGAATGTCAGCGTCATTTTTCTTGATATCGAAATGCCGGGTATAAACGGTATCGACGCAGCAAATTTTCTTCTTGATAAATTCAAAACAGTCAATATCATATTTATAACGGGTCATAAAGAGTATGCTTACGAAGCACACAACGTGTTTTGCAGCGGATTTCTCTGCAAGCCGATATCTGAGGCGGATATCCAGCGTGCAATGCAGCATCTGAGATTTCCTATGAACGACAACAGACCGCTTACGATAAGCACAAAATCCTCATTTACCCTTTCTCACAAAGGCAGCCCTTTTCTTTTCAAGCGTGAGAAAACTATGGAAATGTTTGCGTATCTTGTTTATCGGAACGGAGAGCTGTGTACAAACAGCGAGCTTATAACGGTGCTTTGGAACGGAGATATCGATAAGCAGGGCTTCTTAAGGCAGCTCGTTTTCGATATGCGTACAAGCCTTGAAGAGATAGGCATGGGCGACATTATAATGAAGAAGAGAGGCGCTATCGGCATAGATGCACATTCATATGCGATCGACGGCGTTTTGTCCGATATCCCGTATCTTTACGGCTGGACGGATTTCTGAGTGATAAAAGCGCATTGCTTTTATGATTTAGTATGATAATGTTTACAGTTTGTTCACAAACTCTGCTGTGCTGTAACGCTGCTGTAACGGAGCGTGTGATATAATATAGTAAAGTTCAAAAACACGTACATAAAAAATGCTTACGCCTGAATCACCTCTCCCCAAGACACCGGCGAAGCCCTCTTAGTCTTTTAATTGACTTTGTTTCGCCGGGGTGAGGTAATAGTTATTCATAATATGCCCTCCTTTTCTATAGTGTTCAACAAAATAAAGGCAGAATTTGAGGCGATGCAGTAACGTGCAGGGCAAGGAAGAAGAGAGCTTCCGAGCACAGAACTTTTGACTTTATTTTGAATGCTGTGATAAGCAGGAGCGCAGTTCTATTTGTCGGAACTGCGCTCCTGCTTTTTTTGATCAAGATAATTAACAATTTGTTCACAAAAAGCGGCTTCCTCGTAACGCTGCTGTAACGCAGTGAATGATATAATAATAACATCAAAAAAATGGCAGCATTTTTCAGGGCAATCATTTACAAAATCGGGACCCGGTCGTTGTACCGGGAGTTTGGACGGAAATGAATAAAGCAAGCGGCGGGTTTTACGGAAAAGCCCGCCGCTTCTTTGTATTAGGGAACCACTGAATAAATCACGTCCTGCGGACTGAGCACCCATCTTGCTTGCACCCCAAGGGCACTTGTAACACATGCCGATCGGTCTGCGCCTTACGG
>CACZYP010000046.1:24175-35216 GCA_902785425.1 uncultured Ruminococcus sp.
TCTGCCACCGGCAGACCGCACCCTGCGGTCGTTTCATGCAATCTGACTAAAAATCTGACTGCGCAATATGGGCACTCGATTTAATCAGTGCTTCCTTAGATAACATGTTCAATGCGTCGCTGCATATCGATACCTCGTGATCAAATAAAAAAAGGGGTAGTTTTACAGCGTTCTGATATGGTATAATATAAAGGACCCACTGAATAAATCACGTGAGCACCCATCTTGCTTGCATCTTTTGGGTAAATTGAACTCAAAATCTGACTGCGCAATATGGGCACTCGATTTGATCAGTGCTTCCTGAAATAAATACAAACTCCGGGTGATATAATGGATCAGATAATGATAGTAGAAGACGACAGAGCTCTCAATCAGGGCTTATGCCGTGCGCTTAAAGAGCCAAACAGGCAGATCGTGTCATGCAGCACAGTTAACGAGGCAAGACAGCAGCTTTTTGTGTGTCAGCCTTCCCTTGCGCTGGTAGATATCAATCTGCCCGACGGAAGCGGACTTGATATCCTGCGTGAGATCAGATCCGCTTATTCAGACATAAAGGTTATTCTGCTTACAGCAAACGATACCGATCAGGATATTGTAAACGGTTTTGAAAACGGTGCGGACGACTATGTTACAAAGCCGTTTTCTCTTGCTGTTCTTCGTGCAAGAGTAAATGCGCAGCTTCGTAAGAATAAAGCGGCAGACACAAGCTCGCACTATCACAGCGATGGGCTTGATCTTGATTTTGACAGAATGATATTTACCGTAAACGGCAGCGCTGCAGAGCTAAGTAAAACCGAACAGCGCCTTCTGAGAATGCTTGTTGAAAATACAGGGCAAACTTTAACACGTACCAGGCTTACGGAAAGCATATGGTATGACGGAGCCGATTATGTAGATGAAAACGCCCTTTCCGTAGCTGTAAAGCGGCTTCGTTCAAAGCTTGGCGGAAAGGATCACATAAAAACTGTTTACGGCATCGGGTATCGCTGGGAAGCAGAGGAGGAAAAGTCATGATCGCAGCTGTTGTGCTTGCAGTAATATTCGGCGCATGCTGCCTTGCTGCTGCCGTTATCGAAAAGAGAAGATCGAAGCGCCAGCTCATGCTGCTTGAACAAATGCTTAACGATGCAATGAAAGGCAGTTTTACTGAAAGCGATTACGACGAATCGATGCTGTCAAAGATCGAAGCTGATTTTGCACGCTATTTTTCATCGTCTGCCATTTCATCGAAAGCAGTCACAAAAGAGCGTGACAAGATACGTTCGCTCATTGCCGATATATCGCACCAGACAAAGACGCCAATAGCCAATCTGCTTTTGTACAGCGAGCTTCTGAACGAATCAGAACTTGACGACGAACAGCGTTACAACGCAAACGCTGTTCACGATCAGGCGGAAAAGCTCCGCTTTCTTATAGACTCGCTCGTTAAGCTTTCACGAATGGAAAACGGGATAATCACACTTTCGCCCGAAAAGCAAAGCATGATGCCGATGCTCACATCTCTTTATAAAAGTGCAAAGCCGAAAGCAGAGGCGAAGGGGATAGCGCTGCTGCTTGATCCGACCGACACGGAAGCTGTGTTTGACAGAAAATGGACCGAAGAAGCGATAGGAAACATTATCGACAATGCGATAAAGTACACTCCGCAGGGGAATGTGTCGATATCCGTTCGTCCATATGAAATGTTTGTAAGCATCGATATATCCGACACAGGCATAGGTATTCCCGAACAGGAACTGCCTAAGATATTCGGCCGCTTTTACCGCAGCACTCAGGCAGGAGATAAAGAGGGAGTCGGCATAGGTTTGTTTCTTGCCCGTGAGATCGTCACCGCCGAAAACGGCTATATAAAAGCAGCATCAAATGGGAAAGGTTCTGTTTTTTCTGTGTTTCTTCCGATGTAAGCGCCTGCTTATTGCGAAATGATGGCGGCAAATCTTTCAAAAGTGAAAGAATCTTTTTTCTTCCCGAAAGATTCTTGACAGAATAATGTGTTATGATCTGTATATGAGATATACAGATCATTTTTTGGAGGTAATCATATGAGTGTTCTGAAAACAGAGGAACTGAAAAAAATATACGGCAGCGATGCTGCCGAGGTACAGGCTTTGAAAGGCGTTTCGATCTCGGTGGAGCAGGGTGAATTCGTTGCTGTTGTCGGCACGTCGGGCAGCGGAAAATCAACGCTCCTTCATATGCTCGGCGGTATTGACCGCCCGACGAGCGGCAAGGTGTTCGTTGACGGAAAGGATGTCTTTTCGCTTAACGATGAAGAGCTGACTATATTCCGCAGAAGAAAGATCGGCTTTGTTTTTCAGGCGTTCAATCTTGTTCCCACACTTAACGTTTACGAGAATATAGTTTTCCCGATACAGCTTGACGGAAGCGCCGTTGACGAGGAATATGTAAACAGCGTTATAACGACGCTCGGACTTGAAAATCTGCTCAACAGGCTGCCGAATCAGCTTTCGGGCGGTCAGCAGCAGAGAGCGGCGATAGCAAGGGCGCTTGCTTCAAAGCCTGCGATAGTTCTTGCCGACGAGCCTACGGGAAACCTCGATTCAAAAACGAGCATGGATGTTATCGGGCTGCTCAAAGTTACGGGGCAGAAATTCTCGCAGACTATCGTACTGATAACGCATAATGAAGCTATCGCTCAGATGGCAGACCGTATCATCCGCATTGAAGACGGAAACGTATATACGCAGAAGCAAACGCTCAACGGTATAAGCGGCAGCGAAAACAAGGGCGGTGACATCAATGACTAAGGTGAACAATCGCTCGGTCATACGCCGCCTTGCGCTGCGTGATATGATCTCAAACAGGAAGATGAATTGTGTTGTCATCGTTTCGATCATGCTCACATGCATTTTATTCACCGCTCTGACATCTATAGGCGGCAGCCTGATAAACGGCGCTCAGCAGGAGACTATGCGCCAGGTGGGCGGAAACAAAATGGCAGGGGTGAAATGGGTGCTGCCTGAGGATCTTGAAAAGCTCGAAGCCGACAATTACGTTTTTGATGTTGTTTATCGTATCATTGTCGGGTATGCTGTCAATGAAGACATGAAGCTTTCGGCGGAATTCAACTATGCAGGAAATGACGAAGCAGCAAAGGCTATGTTCAGTTATCCCAAGACAGGCAGGCTCCCCGAAAATATAGATGATATAGCAGTAAGCACGCTTGTGCTTGATTCTCTCGGAATAGAGCACAAGATTGGCGAAAAAGTTCCCATAAAGCTTGATATCGACGGCAATGTACTGGATTATACATTCACGCTTTGCGGCTATTGGGACGGCGATAAGGTCGCACTTGCGCAGATCTGCTGGGTATCACAGGCGTTTATAAAAGAATATGCGCCTACACCTTCGGAAAGCTTTTATTCGCAGGAGCATGTTAAATATGCAGGCTACTACATGGTGGATTTCAACTATGCGAACAGCTGGGATATCGAGGGCAAAACGAATGCTCTTATTGAAAGACTGTATGAAGACGGCAACGCTCCCGATACAGGTATTAACTGGGCGTACACCACAAGTTCTGTAGATGCAGGTTCGCTTGTATGCGGCATTGTAATGGCGTTCATTGTTTTTGCGGCAGGCTATCTCATCATATACAATATTTTTTACATCAATATTTCTGCAAATATCCGCAGCTACGGTCTGCTTAAAACGATAGGCACCACTTCAAGACAGATAAAGACTATGGTGCGTTTTCGTGCGGCGCTTTACTGTGCTGTAGGTATACCGCTTGGACTGATTGCAGGAACGTTGCTCGGAAAGCTGCTTATAAAAGCTGTTGTTACCATACTGAACACTTACTCTGCGGACAGTTATTCGATAAGCCCGAAGCTGCTTTTTCTGATATGCCTTATCTCGGCGGCTTTTACGTTCACTACGGTAATGGTAAGCTGCAGCAAGCCGTGCAGATATGCGGGCAATGTTTCGCCTATAGAGGCTCTGCGCTACAGCGGCACCGATATACATACGAAGAAAAAAGACAAGAAAACAGGCAAAGTAACTCCTCTTTCAATAGCTCACAGCAATATGATGCGCAGCCGTAAAAAGACCGTTGTAGTTGTGCTGTCGCTTACGTTGAGTATGGTGCTTGTGAATACGCTGTTTACAGTGCTTGGCGGAATAGACCGGGATAAATATGTCGGCAATTCGATCGTGGGCGACATCGTTATCCGCCATAACTCTAAAACCGATCTGTGGGATGATCTTACAAAAGGCGTTACGACCGAGATGATCGAAGATATAAGAACGATCGACGGAGCCGATGTACATCCTGTATATTTTGAAAAGGGAAGCGTAGTTCCGCAGGGAAAACAGCTCGAACAGATCAGGACGCTCAATAGTAAGTACGGAAGTGAAGAAAGTATATCTATCGAACTTGATGCCGCTCTCAAAGGCGAGTACATCGCCAATATCTACGGTATCGATGAAAAGCTTGCAGAATGTTTTGAACCGATAGAGGGAAGTATAGATATAAAAAAGCTGATGACGGGCAAGTATGCGATAGTTCACACGTATCTCTGGAATGCAGAAGGTGACAGCAGCGTTGAGCTGTATCATGCAGGCGACAAGATCACCGTTGAATGCGGCGGCAGAGAGCATGAATATGAGGTCATGGCGGTGTGTGGGGTTCCGTATTCTATATCTACAAAGGTATACAGTATTTTCAGCACACAGGTAATAATACCGACAGATGAATATATGTCTCTGACAGATGAGCCTGCAGCGACGTGTATTATGATAAACACAGACGACAGCAGCGGCAGAGTAAAAGAACAGTGCAGAGCATACTGTGACCAAAAAGGTTGTCCGCTTGTTTATTTCGACAAGCAGACATATCTTGATGAGTTCAGCGATTTGCTGCGAATGGTAAAACTGCTCGGCGGCACACTTACGGCTGTTCTTGCACTGATCGGTATACTTAACTTTGTAAACGCAGTTGTAACCGGTATTATCTCACGAAAAAGAGAGATAGCCATGATGAATGCTGTCGGCATGACGGGCAGCCAGACCAAGCGGATGCTTATGTGGGAGGGTATATATTATGCGCTTCTGACGGCATTATTCTCGGCTGCGGGCAGCACCGTGCTGAGTCTGCTGTTTATAAAAGGGGCAGCAAAAGAATTGTTCTTCTTCTCTTATCACTTTACGCTCATGCCGATATGTATCGGTGTACCTGTACTGCTCATTATCTCAATGATCATTCCGTATGCAGTTTATATGAAGATCTGCCAAAAGGGTATCGTTGACCGCATGAGAGAAACGGAGTGAATCTTTGTAAAGGTTAAAGAGAAGCACAGCCGGAAGTTTTTGCCCCGCTTTTTTCAAAAAGCGGGCGGGGTGCAGGGGCAGAGCCCCTGCAAAAGCATGAAAATAAAACAAAGTAAAAATAGTGCAATACAATAAGCGTGCGAAGCACAAAAACGTAAGCTGTGCATAAAACAAAGCAGGCACGAGGCGAAGCCAATGTGCCGGACGGCAGCGCTCATGCCGCTCACTTCGTTCGCTCGGTGAATAGTGGTTAGTGAATAGTGAATAGTGAATAGTAAATAGTAAATAGTAGCAGAGTCGCTTCGCTCCTGTTTTTAAATGAATTATCGGCAGTCGAGTTTTTCGGCTGCCTTTGGCTTTATTTAAGAAACCACTGAATAAATCACGCCCTACGGGCTGAGCACCCATCTTGCTTGCATCTTTTGGTCAAATTGAACTCAAAATCTGACTACACAATATGGGCACTCGATTTAATCAGTGTTTCCTTAAAACAGAGCTTGCAGCGCAGGCTCTGTTTTTTTGTATTACTTTGATTGATCATTGACAAGTCCTTACAAAAGGTGTATAATACTTAATCGAAAATGAAAACCATTTTCATATTACAATGAAAACAAGGGGGCGGCGATATGTTTACAAGTTCGGAAAAGCGCAGATTATCTGTAAAAGCTCTGTCTGTTCTGAGCGCACTTGCAATAGTATTCGTCATATTGTCCTCTTTATCATATATCACGGAGCACGCCGACCATTGCTGTGAGGGACAACACTGTTCTGTCTGCGATTCGATAAGGCAGTGCTTCGATAATCTTAAAACGAGTGCTGATCCCGAGGTGTCCGTCTTTGCTGCCGTAATGGCGCTCACTGCTGCGGTGTATTTGTTTTGCATCGGAGCTTCAAACGATACGGCAGTTACGCTCGTCACTCAAAAGGTGAGACTTAACAATTAAAGCTTCCGGATAGACAGATCGCAATATACTATTCGGAGGAATTATAAAATGAAAAAATTTGTTTCTGTAATACTTGCTCTCGCATTGATCGTATGCACATTTGCTGCGTGCGGCGAGAGTGATTCCGTGCTGCCCGAAAACGAAAGTCAGGCGCAGACTGATAATAAAAAAAAGCTCAATATCGTTACAACTATCTTTCCGGAGTACGACTGGGTGATGCAGATACTCGGCGAAAAAGCTGCCGATGCAGAAGTAACGATGCTGCTTGATAACGGCGTGGATCTTCACAGCTACCAGCCGACCGCCGAGGATATCATGAAGATCTCTACATGCGATATGTTCGTTTATGTCGGCGGCGAATCAGATGAGTGGGTAGAGGACGCACTCAAAGAAGCCGTAAATGAAAATATGGTCGTTATCAATTTGCTTGAAGCTCTCGGCGACAGCGTAAAGAACGAAGAGATAGTTGAGGGTATGGAGCACGAACACGACGAAGAAGATCATGAGCATGAAGAAGATCACGAGCACGAAGAAACTCATGATGAGTCGGAGGAGCACGATCATGATCACGAGCACGAAGAGGAAAAGGACGAGCATGTATGGCTTTCGCTGAAAAATGCAGGCGCTGTATGCGATACTATAGCCGCTTCACTCTGCACGCTCGATCCCGATGATGCAGATACATACAACAGCAATCTTGACGCTTACAAAACAAAGCTTGCAGATCTCGATAAAAAGTACGCAGACGCAGTATCGGCAGGCAAAACGAAAACTCTGCTTTTCGGCGACCGCTTCCCGTTCCGCTATCTTACGGATGATTACGGCCTCGATTACTACGCTGCATTTGCAGGCTGCTCTGCCGAAAGCGAAGCAAGTTTTGAGACTATCACTTTCCTTGCGGGCAAGGTAGATGAGCTTGGACTTAAAAATGTTCTGACGATCGAGAAAAGCGACCGGAAGATCGCTGAAACGATCATAGATAATACAAAAACGAAAGATCAGAAGATACTCACGCTCGATTCGATGCAGTCTGCAACTATGAAAGACGCCGAGAACGGAACAACATATCTGTCTGTAATGGAAAGCAACCTTGAGGTTGTCAAAGCGGCTGTAGAGTGAGGTGTCGGTATGAATAAAAAGAAACCTGTTGTAATCATTACGGGATATCTCGGCTCGGGAAAGACAACGCTGCTTCAGAATCTCCTGCTTCATGAAGAGCGCAGGATAGCACTTATCGTAAACGACATGGGCAGCATCAATATCGACGCTGCTCTGCTCAATCAGAACCGTGACAGGATATCTTCCGTAGAGATGGTGGAAATGCAGAACGGCTGTATCTGCTGCACGCTTCGTGACGAGTTTATCGCCGAGATAGAGCGTATATCGAATCTGCCCGATATCGACGCCGTTTTTGTTGAAGCGTCCGGCATCAGCGAGCCTTCGGCAATAGCTTCATCATTTTTGTATTATGAAGAGGAGAATCCGAATGCGTCGGTTTATCTCAGTTCTGTTGTATCTGTCGTTGATGCAGACAGGATATACAGAGAGTTCCTCAACGAGCTTTCGATGGAAAACGACACGGACGAGGGGGATATCGTCAATCTGATAATCGATCAGATCGAGTTCTGCGACCTTATCGTTCTCAACAAGACAGACCTGCTTGATAAAGATCAGCTTGCTTCTGTAACGGCGGCGATCCGTGACATTCAGACAGAAGCCGAGATCGTGCCGTGCGTAAACAGCAATATAGATGTCAATAAGATACTGCATAAGAAAACCTTTGACTATGACGGCGTTCTTGCATCGTCGTCTATACAAAGAGCGCTTAATACGAACGAACCCGAGGACAAAGAAGCCTGCATGGACGAATACGGAATAACATCGTTCGTCTACGAGGGCAGAAAACCGTTTGACAGAAAGAAATTTATGGATTTCGTTGACGATTATCCTGCCGAGCTTATCCGCACCAAAGGTTATATGTGGTTTGATGATGAGCGCAGCGTTATACAGCTTTTTGAGCAGGCAGGACGCAATGCAACGATCATGCCGTCCGGAGAGTGGATGGCTGCGATACCGAAAAAGGAGCTGGACGCTCTTGTAAGAGATTTCCCCGATCTGAAAGACGAGTGGGATCCCAAATACGGCGACAGGATAAATCAGCTTGTGTTTATCGGAAAAGGCTACAAAAAATCCGATATCATAGGCAGACTTGAAAGCTGTTTGAAATAAGCAAAAAAGAGGAGCAGAGTATCAGATGGAGCAGTTGATATGCAGAGATGTTTCCCTTGGCTATGAGGGAAATGCGATCATCAGCGGTTTGAATTTCAGTATCGGAAGCGGCGATTATCTTTGTATCGTAGGTGAGAACGGTTCGGGCAAAAGTACGCTTATGAAAACTCTTTTGGGGCTTATACCGCCGCTTTCGGGCGAGATAGTAAGAGGCGGCGGCCTTTGCGCAAACGAGATAGGCTACCTTCCGCAGCAAACGGCTATTCAGCGTGATTTCCCGGCAAGCGTTACGGAGATAGTGCTTTCGGGATTTCAGGCGCACTGCGGTATGCGCCCGTTCTACAATAAGGAAGAGAAGCGTACAGCACTTGAAAATATGGAGCGATTGGGTATAACAGACCTTGCAAAGCGCTGCTACAGAGAGCTTTCGGGCGGTCAGCAGCAGAGAGTGCTGCTTGCAAGAGCGCTTTGCGCAACGACAAAGCTTCTTCTGCTTGACGAGCCTGTTGCAGGTCTTGACCCTATGGTAACAGCCGATATGTACGCTTTGATAGATTCTCTCAACAAAGAGGGCGTTACTATAATCATGATATCGCACGACATCTGTGCTGCTGTGAAATACGCTTCGCATATACTGCATATAGGCGACGTTCTTTTCTTCGGAACGAAGCAGGAGTATCTTCGCAGCGACGTTTCAAAATACTTTTCGGGGGAGTGTGTAAAAAGATGAGTGAAATAACAGAAAAGCTTTTTATGTATCTGGAACTCCCGTTCGTGAGGTATGCTGTCATAGTAGGCGTGCTGATAGCGCTCTGCTCCTCTTTACTTGGCGTTACGCTCGTTCTGAAGCGGTTTTCGTTTATCGGCGACGGCTTGTCGCATGTGGCGTTCGGCGCTATGGCGGTTGCAAGCGTGCTGAATGTTTCTAACGATATGGTGATAGTGCTTCCCGTGACCGTAGTGAGTGCGATACTTCTTTTAAGCGGCGGCAGGAAAGCGAAGATAAAAGGCGACGCCGCCATTGCGATGATCTCCGTAGGTGCATTGGCGTTCGGTTATCTTCTGATGAATATTTTCTCAACATCGTCAAATCTTTCGGGCGACGTGTGCAGCACTCTGTTCGGGTCAACGTCGATACTTACACTGACCTCAAAAGAGGTCTGGCTGTGCGTGGCTTTGTCCGTTGCGGTAGTTGTGATATTTCTCTTGTTTTATAATAAAATATTCGCCGTCACATTTGACGAGGATTTTTCAAAAGCAGTCGGCACGAAGGCACAACGGTACAACTTTCTGCTTGCGACCGTGATAGCTGTTATCATTGTGCTTGCGATGAATCTTGTGGGTTCTCTGCTGATCTCGGCGCTCGTTATTTTTCCTGCGCTGTCGGCAATGAGGATATTCCGCAGTTTCAAAGCTGTTACGATCTGTTCCGCTGTCGTTTCGGTCATATGTGCGTTCGTCGGGATAATTATCTCGATACTTGCAGGAACGCCCGTAGGATCAACGATAGTGGCGGCAGATGCAGTGGTGTTTATTATTTTTTATATCGCAGGAATGATCCGAGGAGGCGTTCAATGATGAGAAAAACTATTTCGATAATATCTGCCGCCGTTTGCTTTGCAATTCTTGCAGGGTGCGGCACGGCGGCAGATAACGGAAGAAACCTTAACAGTCAGACTACGGTAAACGATATCCTTGCCTCGGGTATAGCTGCCGAAAACTCCGCTGCTTCCCCGGAAAGCTCAGCCGAAAGCGATACGGTGAGCATAAGCTTTTCGGATTGGATGAACGACGATGCGGAAAGCGCCGAGATCGACGTAGACCTTACAACACAGTCGGCAACAGTCGTTTATTCAACCGTTTTCGATATGATGTCGATGCCGGAAAAATATCTGCGCAAGACAATAAAAATGACAGGCTCCGCCGTTTCGTCAACGGACGAGAACACGGGCAAAACGTATCATGCATGTATCATAAAAGATGCAACGGCATGCTGCTCGCAGGGGATAGAGTATATCCTTGACGACGAAAGCGCTTACCCTGCCGACGGTGAAACTATCACCGTCATCGGAGAGTTCTCAACGTATAATGAGGGAAAATTCCAATACAGCACGCTGAAAAAAGCGAAGCTTGCAGGGTGATAAGATCTGTCGAAAAAGTTTAAGGAAATACCGCACAAATGCAGTGCCAAAGATGCGCTGTCAGATTTTCCGTCAGATTGCATGAAACGACCTCACCCCTTGCAGCCTGCCCGCTTTAAAAAAGCCGGGCAAAAACTTCCGGCTGTGCGTTTCGTAACTTTTTTGACAATCAGGAGCCCGCTTTTGCGGGCTTTTTTTGTTTTGCATATTTATCGTTATAACTGCATTTACTACACAAAAAACTCGTTGTGTTTTCCCGATTTGCCATATTAATACAACAAAACGACTAAAAATCACCGCTTTAAAGCTTTTATGGATGTATATAATCGGGAATATTATTAAGGAACCACTGATTAAATCACGTCCTGCGGACTGAGCACCCATCTTGCTTGCATCTTTTTGTCATATTGCACTCAACTCCCTTGAAATACGTCAGTA
>CACZYP010000047.1 GCA_902785425.1 uncultured Ruminococcus sp.
CAGACCATTCCTTTCCATTCTACAGCTTAGGCATTGAAAAGGAAACAAGCACGGCTGGCTTACCGTGCCTGTCACCTTATTTATTATTGTAGGAGGATCCTTTATGAAAGCACATTTTTTCAAAAAAGCAGCCGCTCTGCTTCTTGCATCTGCTCTTATTTCGGGCGGCACGCCGCTTTTGCAGGCAGTGTCTTTGGACAATGTACTGACGCTTTCGGCAAGTGCGGAAGAACAAGTACCAAACGATGAAGTTGAGTTTACTGTTCCGGCTAAAAACTTTAATGACCCCGAAGAAACGATAACCCCTATAGAAGTCGGTACTTGGGCAGATCTCCAGACTGCTATCAACAATGCCTCAAGCACTGAAACAACAAGCATTTTAGTCTCAAAGAATGAAAACAACGAACCGCTTACACCCGAACCGGAAGAGAAAGGGCTCGTCATTCCGAGTGACAAGGACATCAACCTTTTCCTTGCATGTTCTCTTGACAGAGGTTTAGGCAACTCCGATCCGGAGGAGGACGGTTATGTTATCAAAAACGAAGGAGTCTTGAGAGTCTTTGATTATTCGTTGGATTACGATTTAGGCAATAATACCAATAATAACGATGCTATTGTCTTCCCTGACAGAAGTCAAAATTCTATAAAGATTACCGGTGGAAACAACAATGGTAATGGCGGCGGTATCTGCAATACAGGCGAGCTGGAAATATATAATATCAACATTACAGACAATAAAGCCGACGTTGGCGGCGGCATTGCAAATATTGAAGGAAGCACAGGTTACGGCGCTTATTGCTATATAGAAAACTCAAACATAGAAAGAAACAACGCAAAAAGCGCTTCTAATGGGCTGATGTTTTCTTCATCCTCTTCGGATGGACTTGGCGGAGGTATTTACAACTGTATAAATGATAATGGTGATCTTACGATACGAAATTCTTCCATTACAGATAACAATTCGGACGTCAGAGGAGGAGGCGTGTATACCGAAGGAGAGATCAAGGTTATAGGAGACGTCATCATACGTGACAATAAGTCTAATGTATATACATACAACTTTGATAACAATACCGAAGAACTGATAAAAACAAACCCAAGCAATCTTTGCCTCAACACTTACTATTCAAACGAATCCCACAAAACAAAAAGGTCTTTGATTAAAGGACACGACTTACAAAACGGTGATAAAAAAGCTGACATAGGAATATCTGCCCCCGAAGGATTTGTAACAACAAACTTCAACACCGAATTAAATATTCAAGACGTATTTACGCCTGACGATCCTCACACCTCACTGGTGCTTAAAGAAACCGACACTTACGACTATAATAATGAAAGAATCAAAGAAGTATTTCTTTCTTACTCATACTTTGCCGGAGCGTCTATGTCATGCACCGATGGTCTTGCACTGAATTTCAGCATATACGATCACCCCGACTTTACTTCAAACTATCAGGTACGGGCTTATTGCGGCGGCAAAGTTGTAGATCATGAAACCAGAGTAGAGGATCAGACCGTTATTTCTGTCAAACTGCCTGCAAAAATGGTAGGAGAAACTGTTCAACTTCATTTGTATATCCAGGGACTGAATTTCGGCGAATATTCATCGGAAGAATCTCTTGCAGATCTTTCTTATTCTGCTGCCGAGTACCTGGAAACGATCATTAATAATAATGACAATAAATATACCAACCACGAAGTTGCTCTTGCAAAAGCAGCTTATCGCTACGGCTACAATTCCGCAAAGCTGTTCAATTATACAAACGTGAATCCAGCGTATTCCGAAAGTGAAAACCAGAACGTAACTTACGCACAGCATCTTGTTGATATCGGTGTACTGACGCAGGACGACGTAAACGGTACGACAAAATATCCTGCATCCGTTTCTTATGTAAGCGACCACAAAGACGTACCGCAGCCGATAAATACCGATCTTTCCAATATGGGGCTGAAATATTATGGTATGGCGCTCGTACTTGAAGATCTTACTTCTGTTGACATTTACTTTAGGGTAACGGATAAGAAAGCGAATATCGATCACTATTATTCTGTCTTCCAGACGGGAAGTGAGAATATAGAAAATGTTATCACAAGCGAATACGGCGCAGGCGGCGATTATTCCGATACAAGTACAAGACCGTCGATCAAAGTAGAAGAAGAAACCGAAGACGAAGGCGATTTTATCCACTTCAGACTGTTAGGCTTCTCGCCTGAGCAGCTTTGCGATCCGCAGTTCTTTTTCATAACTCTAACCACATGGAACTCTGAAACAAATGAATATGAAAAGCAGAACTCCGAGCTTCTTGCTATCGATCCCGCACAGTACGTAAATCTTGCGCTTAAAAAAGGCTCTCCGGAGCTGAAAGCCACCGCAATGTCGCTGTATGATTATTATACGGCGTCAGAAAACGTACTGGCAGAACGTCAAAGCATCGGAAACTAAGGAGGAACACAATGATGAAACAGAAATATTTCACTCCGCACATTGATATACGTGATCTTGTTCTTACAGATATCGTTACCGCTTCCGACCCTTATTATAAGGACGGCAACAGCTCGCAGAACAAAACTCCGATCCTCTCGGGTTCTGCCGACAAAGGCTCTATGCCCGACGTATATATTGGCTGACAATACTTTGACACAACAAACATCGCCGAAAACCGAAGGAAACTGCTTCCGGTTTTCGGCGATCATTTTTTATAGATCAGTATAAAACAAAACAGACGGCTTCACGCCGTCCGCTTTTAGAAAACTGCTGGATAATCATACCGTAGCTCACTTAAGGGTTCAAGAGCTTTGCGAGGGAACCCGTGCGCTGCGGTATTCTTTTGGCCGTGCACTTCTTTGCACAACCGAAACAACGAAAAGATCCCGTTGTTCTGCCGAAGGTTCAGCAAATAATATCAGTCGATCTCCACAACAACTTTTGTGTTCTTTCTGATAGCCGCTGCCCTTGCAACTGTACGGATAGCCTTGGCGATCCTGCCCTGCTTTCCGATGATGCGTCCCATATCGTCCTCGGCAACATGAATGTGGTACACAACTGCACCGTCTTCATTAGGCTCGTCTGCGTCAACGCTTACAGCGTCGGGCTGCTCAACGAGTCCCTTGGCGATAGTCAAAAGCAATTCTTCCATCTTTAAGTATTCCTTTCCGATTGAATTTTTTGCAGATCCCTTCTGCAGCAAAAACAGCCGAAATTACCCAATTACATTAGCTTTCTTCAGCAAAGCTCTTACTGTATCTGTCGGCTGTGCGCCTGTAGCCATCCACTTCTGTACCTTCTCGGCATCAACCTTGAATACAACAGGCTCTGCAGCAGGGTTGTAATAACCGATCTCCTCGATGAATCTTCCGTCTCTGGAATATCTGCTGTCAGCAACTACAATACGATAGAAGGGAGCCTTCTTTGCGCCCATTCTTCTGAGTCTGATCTTAACCATTTCATTTCACCTCCGTAAAAAAGCGATTGAATATTTCAACAATTTGCATTGTGTGAAACCACTGTTTCAGAACATGCCGCCCGAGCCGCCCATAGGACCGCCGAGACCCGGCAGGCGCTTGTACTTTTTCTTGCCGCCCTTGCTTGTTACCTTCTTGATCATCTTCTGCATCATTTCAAGCTGCTTGATAAGGCGGTTAACGTCCTCTACCTTCATGCCCGAACCTGCTGCGATACGTCTTTTTCTTGACGGATTGATGACCGAGGGCTTTGCTCTCTCTTCGGGAGTCATGGAATAGATGATAGCTTCGATCCTGTCAAGCTGACGGTCGTCGATATCGATATCCTGCATCTGCGACTCCATTCCGGGGAGCTTTGCGATCACATTCTTTAGCGGACCCATTTTCTTGATCTGCTCGAACTGATCGAGAAGATCGTTGAAGTCCATCTTGCTCTTTGTGAGCTTTTCAGCCATTTCTTCGGCTTTCTTGCGGTCAAGCTTCTCTTCCGCTTCCTCAATGAGCGTGAGCATATCGCCCATGCCGAGGATCCTTGAAGCCATTCTGTCGGGGTGGAAGATCTCAAGATCATCAAGCTTCTCACCTGTACCGGCATACTTTATCGGCTTGCCCGTAACTGACTTTATTGAAAGCGCCGCACCGCCTCGTGTGTCGCCGTCAAGCTTCGTAACGATAACGCCCGTGATGTCGAGCAGATCGTTGAACGACTTTGCTACGTTTACGGCGTCCTGACCTGTCATCGAATCGACAACGAGCAGGATCTCCTGCGGCTGTACTGCCTCTTTAACTCTTTTAAGCTCACCCATCAGCTCTTCATCGATATGCAGACGGCCTGCCGTATCGAGGATAACTACATCGTTGCCGTAGTCACGAGCGTGGTTTATAGCTTCCTTAGCCGTTTTAACAGGATCCTGTGTACCCTTTTCAAAAACGGGAATTCCTGCCTGCTGTCCCACGACCTTAAGCTGATCTATAGCGGCAGGTCTGTAAATATCGCAGGCAACAGCCATAGGACGGTGTCCCTGCTTTTTGAGCATCTTTGCAAGCTTTCCCGTGTGGGTCGTTTTACCGGAGCCCTGCAGACCGCACATCATGATAACGCATGGCGGCTTGCTCGGAAAATTCAGGCGGACTTCATCGCCGCCCATAAGCTCTGTAAGCTCTTCGTTTACTATCTTGATCACCATCTGCGCAGGAGTAAGACTCTCCATAACGTCTGCGCCGACAGCTCTTTCGGTCACCTTTGAGGTAAACTCCTTTGCGACCTTATAATTGACGTCCGCTTCAAGCAGAGCCATTCTTACCTCTCGCATTGCTTCTTTTACATCTGCTTCGGTAAGCTTACCTTTGCTCTTCAAGCGTTTAAAGGCATTGCCAAGCTTTTCGGAAAGACCTTCAAATGCCACGGGGCTTCACCTCTTCTTTTTAAAATCTATATTCGATTCGATCATTCGATATCTTGTTCTATATTCTGCACAAACGAAGCTATTTTTTCGGCGTAGAAAGCAAGCTCACCGCCGCTGCTTTTCTGCTTCATCTCTTGTGCAAGCTCATTGAGCCATTCGCAGCGCTTCACGGTCTTGTCGAATCTTGCCGCAAAGCCGAGCTTTTCTTCCATCGAGCAAAGCGTTTCTTCACTCTTTTTGAGCGATGCTCTCACACCCTGACGGCTGATGCCCATCTCATCGGATATCTCGCTTAATGAAAGATCTTCGTTGTAATAAAGCTCCACAGCAAGCCGCTGCCTGTCTGACAGGATATCTCCGTAGATATCAAGAAGCTTTGATATATCGTAATTCTTCTCTGCCATAAGCATCCTCACTTACAAAGCAAGCTGTAAAGCATTTTTGTTTACAGCAATTATTATACACGAACGAAAAGCTTTTGTCAACCGAAAGACAACAATTTAGTAACCGTTTCACAGGTTTTCTTATATTTCATAAAACTTCGGAAAAAACGTTGAATTTTTTATTGCAATCGGTTATAATCTTGATAGAAAAGACTCTTATTTTTTTATTGATAACGAGGTTTACAATATGAATATTCTGAAAAAAGCGGCAGCTGTTATTCTGAGCGCCGCACTTATCGCCTCTGCGGCTGTTTCCGGTGCGGCTCACAGCGTTTCTGATGAAAGCGGAGCTTCTGCCGGCATTGTCCGATCTGCGGCAGCTTCAAAAAAGATAGAACTTAAAACATCGGCCAATACTTACGGCAAGATCACTGTTTCTGTAAAGTCTCAGAAGAAGATCACCGGCATACTTCTGCAGCTTGATTACAGCAGCACGGGGCTTGCTCTGAACACAGCAACTTCAAAGGCGCTCGTCACTGCAAAAGACGGCAAATATCCGAATGTTGTCATCTCAAAGGAACGCTTTTCGGTGCTGTTCCCGTCTGACGGCTACGACTGCTCGAAGGGCGTAGATCTCGCCGAGCTTATGTTTGCCGGTTCGTCTTCGGCAGCTTCAAACGGAAGCGTCACGTTCACCGTACTTGAAATGTACGATACGGACGATAAAGAAATCGGGATAGACGCTCTCGGATTCAAAGCTGAATCAAGCCCCGACCCGGTTCACGTTCATAATGTAGTTATCGACAGCGCCGTAGCTGCCACATGCAAAAGAACAGGCAAAACGGAAGGCTCACACTGTGCCGCATGCGGCGAGATACTCGTTGAGCAGCAGATAATACCGAAGCTCGACCACAATTACGTTAACGGCGTGTGTACGATGTGCGGTGAAAAAGAGCCTCACGTTCACGAGATCGTAACGGACAAAGCTATTGCAGCCACATGCACAACAGAGGGCAAAACGGAAGGTTCGCACTGCGCCACATGCGGCGAGGTCATCACTGCGCAGAAAACGATCCCTAAAAAAGATCATAATTTCGTTGACGGTGTATGTACTTTCTGCGGAGAGATAGACCCGGATTACGAACCGCCGATCGAAGGGAACACGGGCATTTACGGCGATGTAACAGGCGACAGCTTCATAACGAGTGAAGACGCTCTGATCGTGCTTCGCTGCGCCGTAGGTTTGACAACGCTTCAGGAAAACGCACAAAAAGCCGCCGACGTTGACGCTTCCGGCGACATCACCAGCAGTGACGCACTTGAAATACTTCGCTATTCACTCGACCTGAGATCACCGGGCGCAAAAACAGGAACGGCGTTCTAATTGAAAATTGAAAATGGAAAATTACGGAACTCGCCTGCGGCGAGTTGGATCATATTAGTTATTGCAAAACCAAACTTTGTCTGCTGAAGAGAGATAAATATCGAATCTGAAAACACAAATATAATAATCAGGAGCGAAGCGACTCCGCAATTGTCCATTATCAATTCTCCATTGTCAATTAAAAAAAGGCGGCTGTCCCGGCAGCCACCTTTTTTATATCGTCATTCTTTTAGCAGACCTTGCCTTGCCTGTTTTTTCGTCTATGTCAAACAGGCAGCAGCCCATTGAACATTCGCCGTCTGCGGATTCAAAGCGGACAGGCATGTGGTCTTTGAATTTTGCTATGATTATATCTGTGCGAACGCCCAGGACGGAATGCACAGGCCCCGTCATTCCGAGATCGGTTATGTAGCCCGTGCCGTTCGGCAAAACGCAGTCGTCGGAGGTCTGAACGTGAGTATGTGTTCCGACAACTGCCGAAACACGCCCGTCGGCGTAGTAACCGAACGCTCTTTTTTCTGCGGTAGCTTCGGCATGAAAATCAACTATCTTTACCGAGCAGTTTTCGACCTCTTTAAGTATGCTGTCAAGACAGCGGAACGGATTCTCAAGCGGCTCAAGATACATTGTTCCCATAATATTGATGACCGCCACACGGTAGCGCAGCATATCGAAAACAGTATATCCCCTGCCGGGCGCTGCGCCCTTAGGATAATTTGCGGGGCGCACTATCTGCTCGCACCTGTCGTAATAGTCGTAGCTCTCACGTCTGCGGAACGAATGGTTTCCGGTCGTTATAACATCAACGCCGCAATCGAGCAGACTATCTGCGGAATCGGGCGTGATCCCGTTGCCGTCGGCGGAGTTTTCGCCGTTGCACACGACCATATCTATATCATACTCTCTTCTGAGCTTCGGGAGCTTTTTTGCAAGATATTCGCAGCCGACGCTGCTTACAACGTCGCCGATACACAAAAGCTTCATAGTATCACCTCAAAAAACAATCGGGATCGAGCAGCGCCGATCCCTTTTTGACTTTTATTATTTGTTCTTCTCTTTGAGGAACGACTGAATGCGGTCGAGAACCTCATCTGCTTCAAGACCGTGAACAACGCAAGCGTCAGCAAGCGACTCGCCGATCGAGCTGGGGCAGCCTACACAGTGCATGCCGCAGTCCATAAGAACGAATGCGATATCGGGGTCAACACCGAGAATCTGACCCATTGTCATTTCTTTTGTTATCTCCATGATACTCATTTCCTTTCGGTATATACTACAGTAATGATTATTATACCCCTTTTCGGCGCAAAAGTTGTTGCAAAATCGTGAACTTTTAGCTCGCTCCCCTCGCCTTTTTATAATTGACAATTGACAATGGATAATGGACAATTGCGGAAATGATTTTTTAATTGCTGCCGAGAGATAACTGTTAAGTCTGAATAAACAAATATAAATCAAGCGGCGCAGCCGCTTCCGCAATTTTCCATTTTCAATTTTCCATTTTCCATTTAAAAGCGGAGCCGCTTTGCGGCTCCGTTTTTACTACGACCACTCAACAACGTCCGCCCAGTGGAGGAGCATTGCTTTTTCTTCCTCGGTGCCGTGAAGCGACTGCGTTGCGGCTACTATCGGCACCCACTTCTGGATATACTGCTTTGCGGTGTCGCTCTTTATCGAGTAAAGGTCGAGATACTTTGCGGCTACATCGTCCTCGCCGTTTAATTTGAACAGCAGATACGTTATCGCTGCGTCCGCTGCTGCATTGCCCTGCGCTGCGTGCGCCCAGTCGAGGATATACGGCGTGCCGTCCTCTTTGATGATGATATTGCTCGGGTTGAAGTCGCCGTGACAAACCTTGTGATGTCTCGGCATTGATTCGAGCCTCGTCTGAAGCTCATAGCGGATGGTTGCATTGAGATCGCTTTCGTCGATCTTTCTGCTTGTCTTGATCTTGAAGCTGTTGAGAAGTCTCTGGCGCTGATCGTGAACGATAAGGTGAAGCTCTACGAAAAGATCAAGGTACTCGTCAAACTTATCGGGATTCTCCTTCATAAGCTCGGCAAGCGTCTTGCCCTCGATATAATCGGTAAATATAGCCCACTTTCCGTCAACCATATTGATGCCCTTGATACGGGGGATATTGAGGTTCGTCTCTTCTATTCTGGCATGGTTGAGCGCCTCGTTAAGGATATCCGCCTTGGAGAAGCCCTCTTCAAATACCTTTATAACAGTATCGCCGTCACGATAGATCGTTTTTCTCGGTCTTTTCGCAAGTACTACAGCGTTTTCCAAACTCATAAATCATTCTCCTTTTCTGTTTACTGCGGCAAACGAAGCCATCTGTCTGCTCTTCTCATTATACAAGCTTATTTGTGAAAAATCAAGTAAAATTAATCAAATTGACCTGTTTTTTTGGAAAATTCTTTTAGAATAAGCTTTATAGAAAACCTTCTCGCTATATATCGTTAAATACAATAAAGCTTCTTGTATTGCAAATATCAGCATTATATGCTATCATATATCTGTTACCGCCCCTATACTTGGTACGGAAAGGGGGCGTACATAGATGGATTCAATCGTGTCTTTTATTATCTCTGTCACGGCAGGTGTAATTGCCTATTACATTTGCAAATGGCTCGACGGAGACGAATAGTCGGTAACGAGCCTGAGGTCTAATCCGCCTCGACCAAAAAGGACAGCCCCCGTCCGAGTGCCAGCTCGAACGGGGGCGTTTGTCGTCCATAAACAGACTAATCGTGTCTTTTGCCTACATATATTCTACCACAATATTGCGGGCAAATCAAGTATATGCAAACATTTATTTTTTATTCGCAAAGCCGCTTATCTTATCTTGCTTCCTGCCGGGATATCGTCGGCGAATATCACCTTAACACCGCCGTCGGGGCAGTCTGCCGCAAGGATCATGCCCTGGCTTTCAACGCCGCAAAGCTTTGCAGGCTTGAGGTTAGCCACGATAATTACAGTGTGACCGATCAGCTCGTCGGGCTTGTAATACTCCGAAATGCCCGATGCTACCGTGCGTGTGCCGCAGCCGTCGTCAAGAGTGAGCTTCAAGAGCTTTTTCGACTTCTTTACAGGCTCGCATTCAACGATCTTTGCTGTTCTGAGTTCGACCTTTGCAAAATCGTCAATGCCGATAAGAGCAAGTCCTTCGGGCTTTTCGCTCTTTGTCTCGGACTTCTGAGCCGCTGCCTGCGCCTTTTCTGCATTTTTCTTTACGATCTCGTTGAGTTCGTCTATTTCCTTTTCAACGTCTATTCTCGGGAAGATAGCCGCACCCTTCTTTACTGTAACGTCTGCGGGAAGTGCGCCGAAGCGTCCTGCGTTGTCATAGCTTACAGCGTCGCCCGAAGCGCCTATCTGCTCGAATACGAGCGGCATTGTCGAGGGCATAAATGCAGAAAGGAGCGTTGAAGCTATTCTGATGCTTTCAAGCAGATTGTAAAGCACCGTTGCAAGGCGAGCTTTCTTTGTCTCGTCCTTGCCGAGCACCCAGGGAGTAGTTTCGTCTATGTACTTGTTTGCACGGGAAACGAGCTTGAATATCTCTGCAAGAGCGTTGTTGATCTGTGTTTTCTCAACATAATCATCAACCTTGTCACGAAGAGCCGTTGCTTCTGCGATAAGCTCATCGTCAAATTCGCCCGGTTCTCTGTCTGTTGGCAGTGTACCGCCAAAGTATTTCTCGACCATCGCAACAGTACGGGAAACGAGGTTGCCGAGTCCGTTTGCAAGGTCTGTGTTGATGCGGTTTATCATTACCTCGTTGGAGAACGAGCTGTCTGCGCCGAGAGCCATTTCTCTGAGGATATGGTAACGGATAGCGTCTGCGCCGTAGCGCTCGCCGAGTACGAACGGATCAACGACATTGCCGAGCGATTTACTCATTTTCTGACCGTTGAATGTGATCCAGCCGTGAACTGCAAGATGCTTCGGAAGCGGAAGATCGAGCGCCATAAGAATAGCAGGCCATGTGATCGCATGGAAACGCATGATATCTTTAGCTACCATGTGAACGTCTGCCGGCCAGAACTTGTCATAGTCGTTATATGCGTCGTTATTGAAGCCGAGCGCCGTGATATAGTTTGAAAGAGCGTCTACCCAAACGTAAACAACGTGATCCTGATCGAACGGAACGGGAATACCCCACTTGAACGAATTTCTCGAAACGCAAAGATCTTCAAGACCCGGCTTGATAAAGTTGTTTACAAGCTCCGTAGCTCTTGTTTTCGGGCGGAGATAATCTGTTTCTGTGAGAAGCTTTTCAAGTCGCTCTGCAAACGGAGCCATCTTCATGAAGTAAGCTTCTTCCTTAGCCTGCTTTACAGGGCGGTGACATTCGGGGCAGCAGCCGTCTTCATCGAGCTGACTGTCAGTCCAGAAGCTCTCGCACGGTGTACAGTAATTGCCGGAATACTCGCCCTTGTAGATATATCCTCTGTCGTAAAGCTCCTTGAATATCTTCTGAACGGCTTCAACGTGATAATCGTCCGTCGTTCTGATATAGCGGTCGTAATCGACATTCATGTATTTCCAGAGCTTTTTGAAGATCTCAACGATATTATCAACATACTCCTTCGGAGTGATGCCGAGTTCCTTTGCCTTCTGCTCGATCTTCTGACCATGCTCATCGGTTCCTGTAAGGAACATTACGTCGTAGCCCTGCATGCGCTTGTAGCGTGCGATCGAGTCGCAGGCAACGGTAGTATAGCAATGCCCGATATGCGGATTACCCGAAGGATAATATATCGGGGTAGTAATGTAAAATTTTCCTTTGCTCATTTAAAACAGTCCTTTTCTTTAAAGATAAAGCGTTGTTCTATTATTTTATCACGTTTTTATGTGTAATTCAATATTTTATAAAATTTTGCAGGGGAAAATTTTATATTATACGGCACACGATGAAATACCGTACATAAAAACAAATGTATACACAGCACTATTTATTGCAGTCTTTCACGGTTTTTTTTGCAGATTTAAGGAAGCACTGAATAAACCGAGTGCCCATATATATTGCGCAGTCAGTTTTTTAGTCAGATCGCACGAAACGGCCGCAGGAATACTGGAGTATTTCAAGGGAGTTGAGTGCAATATGACAAAAAGATTCAAGCAAGATGTGCGCTCAACCCGTAGGGTGTGATTTATTCAGTGGTTCCTTAACACCAAATGTCGTTAACTTAAGAAAAATATTACCTTAATCAGAGAAATAGCTTTAACACGATTTCTTACTTCTTTTTGCCCTCCATTGCCGGGCGGCAACTTACTTTTGCTGAGCGGCAAAAGTAAGCAAAAACGCTCTTAAGGGGGGACTCATCTTTGGCTTCTTGCGTTGGGATTCTTCTACGCAGGCCGTCCCCCCTTAAGAATCCCCACAGCTTTGTTCGATGGGAGAATATGGTTAGGCAGCTTCATTGCTTATATTTACGTTATCCAATCATTCCGCCCACGCCACCGTAGACGGCGTGCGGCTGCTTTTCAGAAGTACGGTTTGCCGATACAGCAATACAAATCAGGAGCGAAGTGACTCCGCAATTTTCCATTTTCCATTTTCAATTTGAAAGCTTCCGACATTCGCCATTCCGCTTTCCACATTATATTAAGGTGAGTGCAGCGAACATTTCCGCAATCGTCCACCGTCAATTATGCTGATATTACTATTTACAAATCGCTTTTGAAATGATATAATAAGAAACGATATCGAAAAATTGCAGATAATACGTGCAAATTTCACGGAGGGAAAAATATGGCAAAACAGCTTGCTAAGGCGTATGACGCCTCACAGTTTGAAAGCAGGATATACGACTTCTGGATGGAAAATAATTACTTCCACGCAGAGGTCGATAAGAGCAAGAAGCCTTATACCATCGTGATGCCGCCACCGAACATTACAGGTCAGCTTCACATGGGTCATGCTCTTGACAACACTCTTCAGGATATTCTTATCCGCTTCAAGAGAATGCAGGGCTACAGCGCTCTGTGGCTGCCCGGCACAGACCACGCTTCCATCGCAACGGAGGCTAAGATCGTTGAAGCTATGCGCAAAGAGGGCGTTACAAAAGAAGAACTCGGCAGAGAGAAATTCCTCGAGCGTGCATGGGACTGGAAAAAAGAGTACGGCGGACGCATCGTAAAGCAGCTTCGCAAAATGGGCTCTTCCGCAGACTGGGAGCGTGAGCGCTTCACAATGGACGAAGGCTGCAACAAGGCAGTTAAAGAAGTATTCGTTCGTCTTTACGAAAAGGGTCTTATCTACAGAGGCGAAAGGATCATCAACTGGTGTCCCAAGTGCCTTACATCTATTTCCGACGCAGAGGTCACATACGAGGAGCAGGCAGGTCATTTCTGGCATCTGCGCTATGCGTTCGCTGACGGCAGCGGCTACCTCAATCTTGCAACTACTCGTCCGGAAACACTGCTCGGCGATACGGCTGTTGCAGTAAACCCCAACGACGAAAGATATAAAGACGTTATCGGCAAGAAGGTCATCCTTCCGATCGTTCACCGTGAGATACCCGTTGTTGCAGACGATTACGTTGAGATGGACTTCGGTACGGGCGTTGTAAAGATCACGCCTGCGCATGACCCCAACGACTTTGAAGTAGGTCTGCGCCATGATCTCCCCGTTATCAACGTTATGACAGACGACGCTAAGATCACAGACGATTACCCGAAGTATGCAGGCATGGATCGCTATGAAGCAAGAAAGGCTATCGTTAAGGATCTTGAAGAAGAGGGTGCGCTCGTTAAGATCGAGGATTACTCTCATAATGTCGGCACATGCTACCGCTGCTCAACTACGGTAGAGCCGAGAGTTTCAAAGCAGTGGTTCGTTAAGATGAAGCCTCTTGCAGGCCCTGCTATCGACGCTGTTAAAAACGGCGAGACAGACTTCGTTCCGCCTCACTTTGAAAAGACATATTTCCACTGGCTCGAAAATATCCGTGACTGGTGTATCTCCCGTCAGCTCTGGTGGGGACATCAGATACCTGCATTCTACTGCGACGACTGCGGCGAGCTTGTTGTTACAAAAGAGAAGTCCGCAGTTTGCCCGAAGTGCGGCAAGCCTATGAGACAGGATCCCGACACGCTCGACACATGGTTCTCGTCAGCGCTCTGGCCGTTCTCTACTATGGGCTGGCCCGAAAAGACAGAAGAGCTTGAATATTTCTACCCGACAAACGTACTTGTAACGGGCTACGACATCATTCCGTTCTGGGTAATGAGAATGATGTTCAGCGGCATCGAGCACACAGGCGAGGTTCCGTTCTCGAAGGTACTCATTCACGGTCTTATCCGTGACTCGCAGGGCAGAAAGATGAGTAAGTCGCTCGGCAACGGTATCGATCCGCTTGAGGTCATCGAAAAGTACGGCGCCGACGCTCTGAGACTTACGCTCGTAACGGGCAACGCTCCCGGCTCCGACATGAGATACTCCGAGGAGAAGATCACAGCAAGCCGTAACTTTGCAAACAAGCTCTGGAACGCAAGCCGCTTCGTTCTTATGAACATCGGCGACAGAGAAGTAAAGTGCGAGCTTCCCGAAAAGCTTGAAACAGAGGACAAGTGGATCATCTCTCTTCTCAACAACACAGCTAAGGAAGTTGCCGAGAATCTCGACAAATACGAGCTTGGCATCGCAGTTTCAAAGATATACGACTTCATCTGGGACTGCTACTGCGACTGGTACATAGAGCTTGCTAAGGCAAGACTCCAGTCCGAGGGCGAATCGGCTGACAATGCACGTCAGGTTCTTGTATGGGTTCTTGACAAGGCTCTCAAGCTGCTCCACCCGTTCATGCCGTTCATCACAGAAGAGATCTGGCAGACTATCCCCCACGACGGCGAAACGATCATGCTGCAGAAGTTCCCCGAGTACAGCGAGGAATACTGCTTCGATGAAGCAGCCGCCGAAATGACAAAGATCATGGACGCTATCAAGGCTATCAGAAACCGCCGTGCAGAGATGAACGTACCGCCTTCAAGAAAAGCTAAGGTATACGTTGAAACACAGTTTGCAAACGCTTTCGAGAACGGCTCAAAGTTCATCATCAAGCTTGCTTCCGCAAGTGAGGTTGAGGTAGGCAGCTCGTTCACTATCGACGGCGCCGTAACGGCAGTAACAGCTGACGCAAAGATCTATATCCCGATGGCAGAGCTTGTTGACAAAGAAGCAGAGCTCAAGCGCCTTAACAAGGAGCTTTCAAACGTCGAAAAAATGCTCGCTCAGGACGAGGCAAAGCTTGCAAACGAAGGCTTCCTCGCAAAGGCTCCCGAAAAGGTAGTAGAAAAGATAAAAGCTCAGCGTGACCGTGAGGTTGAAAAGGCAGCAATGATAAAGGCTGCTATAGCTGAACTCCGGTAATTACCGAATGTGAAATTTGGAAAGTGGAAAGTGGAATTAAGGAAGCACTTCGTGCTTGGTTTTATTAGTTAGGTATACGCTAAACTAATATAAAAAACAACTCGGCGAATCCGAGTTCCGTAATTCCACATTTCACTTTCCGCATTTTTTATTTATCCCTTTTTACTTTTGTGTTTATAAAACAAATCGGAATTTAAGTATCGGAGGCTATCAATGGAATTATTTTTACTGATTATAAAACTACTAATAAGTGCAGTCATTTGTTATATGTTATCTGCAATGATTCACGAATTGGGTCATGTTATCTGTGGATTACTGAATCATTGGAAATTATTTCTTTTAGTAGTCGGGCCTTTAAAACTATACAGAGAAAACATGAAGTCAAGGGTAAAAATCGGTATCGAAAAAAATGTGGTGTTATGGGGTGGAGTCGGCGGAACTCTTCCAACAAATAAATCGGATGATAATATCAAAACATGGTCAAAAATACTACTCTCAGGACCTCTCGCATCAATTGTTTTCGGACTTTTGATTTTTCCTTTATTTTTATTATCCAAAAGCATTGTTCTATTGATGTTGAGCTTAATGTCTGTTGCAATGGGAGTTATGTGTATTATTCCAATGCAGATGAAAACGGGATTGCTATACAATGATGGTACAAGATACAAGAGAATTAAAAGTGGCGGTCAGGAGGAAGCAGAAGAAAAGTCTCTCTTTCTTTTAATGGAAAAAACGTTATTCGATAAAGACGAATGCTCATATCCGGAGGAATTGATCGAGCCTTTATTACGTTCAAAAGACTGTGAGCTTAATTACTATGGCTACTACTATTCTTATTGTAATGCCATGAAAGATAATAATGTTGAACAAGCAGCTAAACAGCGCTCTAATATGGAAAATATAAAAAGCAAAGTTCCAAGAATTATTATTCAGGACTGTAAAATAGAAGATTAAATTTTGATTTATATTAGGACACTTTTGTAAAATGGATTTTTTTGAGGAAACTGTTATGATTATCAAAAGATTCCGCACGCTGCCCGATGAGGCACGAAAATTAAGAGAAGAAGTTTTTATAAAAGAGCAAGGCTTTGAAAATGAGTTTGATGAGCTTGACAGTACAGCTTCTCATCTTGTTATGTACGACGATGATAAAGCCGTTGCCGTTTGCCGATTTTTCTACAGCGAAGATAAGGGCTGCTGCATAATAGGCAGAGTTGCCGTTTCAAAGGAATACCGAGGTCAAAAGCTCGGAGCAAAGATCATGCTTGAAGCAGAACGTCTCATCAAAGAAGATGGCGGCACCAGGATCGGCGTTTCAGCACAATGCCAAGCGGCAAAGTTTTACGAAAGCCTCGGCTACACAAAAGCGTCCGAAGAATACTTAGACGAACACTGCCCGCACGTATTTATGGTCAAGAGTCTTTAGCTAAAAATCTGTTTGAATCAATCATAAAAAACGTGTCAAACCGAAACGTGTCAAATCGAAAACGTGTCAAATTGAAAATTGAAAATGGAAAATGGAAAATTGCGGAAGCGGCTGCGCCGCTTGTTTTTATATTTTTTATTCAGACTAAACAGTTATCTCTTGGCACCAAATAAAATTTAGCTATGCTAAGGAGCCACTGAATAAATCACGTCCTGCGGACTGAGCGCCCATCTTGCTTGCATATTTTCGTCATCTTGTACTCAACTCCCTTGAAATACGTCAGTGGAGATCCGCACCCTGCGGTCGTTTCGTGCAACCTGACTGAAAATCTGACGGCGCAATATGGACACTCGATTTAATCAGTGCCTCCCTAAAACTAATATAATCCAACTCGGCGAAGCCGAGTTCCGCAATTGTCCATTATCAATTGTCCATTGTCCATTATAAAAAAGTTCCGCCGTGATATTCACGGCGGAGCTTTTTTATAAGAGTATAGTATATGCATGAGGTTTGCAGCATCAAGTATCGGCTTGATGCGTTTTCTTGTATGAGATCTTCTGCGATATTATATACACTTACTGATTATTTTGTTGATCACTCTGCTTTCATTGCTGCAAAGCACTCGCTGCAGAATACGTCACGGTCTTCCCTGGGCTGGAAAGGAACCTTGGCAACGCCGCCGCATCTTGCGCATGTAGCTTCAAAAAGCTCACGGGGTGCCTTGCCTGCATTCTTGCGTGCTGCACGGCAGTCTTTGCATCTCTGCGGCTCGTTTACAAAGCCCTTGGAAGCGTAAAACTCCTGTTCGCCTGCTGTGAAAACGAACTCTTTTCCGCAGTCTTTGCAAGTAAGTGTCTTGTCCTCGTACATTTGAATACCTCGTTTCTTTAATTGAAAAAAATGATATAAAAGCCGCACCTGCGGCTCGATACTGTTTCCGTGCAAAAGTATAAGCTTTTAAGCGGAAATCAATATAACACCTCTTCTCAGCGCATCAAAGCGCTTCGGAGGAAATGCTCGAAAGATGATCTCTGAGCTTTTTGCGTACTCTCACCATAGCGTTATCAACAGCTTTTCTGTTGGTGCCGAGAGCTGATGCGATATCGTCGTAGCTTTCGCCGGAGAGATAACGCTTCAGAACACGCTGCTCCATATCCGAAAGCAAGGTCGGTATAACGGCGTGAAGATCGCTCAGACTTTCTTTTCCTATGTACATATTCTCGGGGTCTACTCCGCCGGAAACCTCACGAAACGACTCTGCATCTATCGAAATGTAGTTGTTCAGAGCCTTCCGCTTATAAGCAGCGCTCTGACGAAGCAGCGTTGCCATGCCTCTGTCAACGCAGATGCCCGCATATGTTTTAAAGCTTGCGCCCTTTTCAGAGTGGTAATTCTTAGCCGCTTCCAGAAAACAAAGCAAGCCTTCCTGGGTGAGATCGTCGGTTTCAAGTCCGGGAACTCTGTATTTCGCCGCTATCGCTCTGATAAGCCCGATGTAGCGTTCTATAAGTGCAGAAAATGCACTGTCGTCGCCGCCGAGGAAAAGCTTTATCATCTCTTCGTCGGGCATTGACGAATCAAAACATGGGGTCAAATGCATTTCCAATGATCACACCTCTTACAGTCCGCCTATTCCAACAAACCGCCCAATATGTATCATACATCAACAGCGATAAGAAGTCAATAGAAATTCGGAAATTTTATTTAAAAAATATTTTTATATGACAAAAAATTTGTCGAATTGCAACCTGTTATTTTAAAATCAGACAACAACTATCCCTATAAATAAAGCACGAAGCGCTTTGCAAATGGAAAATTGAAAATGGAAAATGGAAAATTTCGGAACTCGGCTTCGCCGAGTTGGATTATATTAGTCTTAGCATAGCTGAACTTTATTTGCTGCCGAAAGATAACTATTAAGTCCGGATAAACCAATATAAGATCAAGCACGAAGTGCTTTACGAATGGAAAATTGAAAATGGAAAATGGAAAATTTCGGAACTCGGCTTCGCCGAGTTGGATTATATTAGTTTTAGAATAACTGAACTTTATTTGCTGACGAAAGATAACTATTAAATCTGAATACACTATTATAATCAAGCACGAAGTGCTTCCGAAATTATTCTTTATTCTTTATTCTCTTAGCGAACGAAGTGAGCGCCCACGTATCCTCTCAGCTCCGAAACAAGGTAGAGCGAGCCGCAGATGAGCAGCATTCCGTCGGGGTACTTCTTCACCTCTTCAAGCGCCTTGTCAACCGCTGTATGAGGGTCTTCGCACGATTCCGTATCGAATCCGAGCGGAGAGATCGTTTCTTTCAGCTCTTCTGCCGTCTGCCTTCTCGGATTGTCGGGAACGGTCGTTGCAAAAAGCTTTTTCACCTTGCCCTGCATATTTGCAACTGCGTGCAGGCAATCCTTGTCTCTGAGCATTCCAAGAACGCAAATAACGGTCTTGTCGGCAAGATAGCGGTCTACAGCCATTGAAAGTGCTTTCATTCCGTCGGGATTATGCGCACCGTCGGCGATTATAAGCGGCTCTGCGCTGAGCTTTTCAAAGCGGGCGGGAAGCTTTACACTCTCAACGCCGAGCTTGATCTGCTCGTTCGTAATACTATATCCCTGCTCCCTGAGCGCCTCAACGGCAGACAAAACGAGCGACAGATTTTTTAGCTGATGCTCGCCTAAAAGCGGCATATTTATTGTCATATCTCCCGAATCGACAACTGTTTTGAAAAGATCGGTGCTCACTGCACTCAACGGCTTCGATATGTGAAGCTTGTTGCTGCGCTCGTTTGCGGCGTTTCTTACACATTCGTTCACTTCGTCCTGCTGCAAGCCGAACACGGTGTGACCGTTCTCTTTTATGATTCCGCACTTCTCAAAAGCGATCTTCCCGAGCGTATCGCCGAGTATCGCAGTGTGATCGAATGAGATAGATGTTATAACGCTGCAAAGCGGAGTTTTTATCACATTGGTGGCGTCAAATCTGCCGCCAAGCCCCGTTTCAAGAACGACTGTATCGCAGCCTTTGTCATAAAACCACTGAAAAGCCATCGCCGCAACGAACTCAAATTCTGTTATAATAATATCCTTTGCCCGAAGCTCTTCAACAAGGGGAAAAAGCTTTTCAACGAGAGCTATCGTATCTTCCTCGCTTATCTCATTGCCGTTTATCTGCATACGCTCGCCGAATCCCGTGATATGCGGCGAGGTAAAAAGACCCGTTTTATAGCCTGCCTTTGTCAGAACGCTTGAAAGCATATTGCAAACGGAGCCTTTGCCGTTAGTGCCTGCAACATGAATGAAATGCACATTATCCTGCGGATCGCCCATCAAACTGAGCAGCATTTTTATCCTGTCAAGCCCCGGCTGCGAACCGAAAACGAGCAGAGAGTCTATCTTATTAAGTGCTTCTGTATAATTCAAAAAACAATCCCCCTATTTTGAGTTTGGAGTTTGGAATGCGGAGTGTGGAATTAAGGAACCCATCGAGAATTGACAATTGTCCATTGTCAATTGTCAATTGTTAAGCGCTTGCGCCGAAGCTTCAAGTGCTGCTTTGGCAACGGGGGCTGCAGAGCTTATGCCGAAGCCGCCGTTTTCGATACATACAGCAAATGCGAGCGGTACATCTTCATCGGTAACAAATCCGACTATCCAGCCGTCTTCTTTGCCGTCGCCCACCTCGGCTGTACCTGTTTTTGTAGCAACGTGAAGATTGCCGAACATACTGTCGCCGTAGTGGTCGCTCACGGTGTAGCGCATCATGTCGGCAAGCTTGTTTGCAGTGGCACTTTTCATCATCTTGTCGCCGTTTTCGCCGCTTATTCCAGCTTTTATATCACCTATCTTGAAAAACGACGAAACATCTTTGATAAGATACGGATTAGTCGGCGAGCCGCCGTTTGCTATCGCAGAACAGATCATAGCCATGTGCATCGGGTTTGCAAGGTCGGTATACTGTCCGACACCCGACCATGCAAGTGCTGCGGTGTCGGCTTTTGAAACATCGTATGACGATTTTTTTAGATCGTTGTGACCCATCGAGAACGACTTATTGAAGCCGAAAGCGTTGGCGTATTTTGTCATAGTATCGCTGCCAAGCTCTACGGCAAGCTCTGCAAAATAGATATTGCACGAATCAGCCATAGCCTCTCTCATATCTATCTCTCCGTGAGGCTCAACACATGTGACGTACTCGCCGCCGATTATTGTTCCGCCCTCACAGTAAAGGTATCTCGCAGGTGAATCGGGTATAGTCTCGATCGCTGCCGCAGCCGTTATAAGCTTGAACGTTGATCCTGGAGGATATGCCGCACTGAGCACCTTATCGAGATATACGCCCTCGTATGTATCATCGCCCTCTTCTATCTTAGGCGGCGAGTTCGGGTCGTAAGTCGGCGTGCTGACCTTGCAGATGATCTCACCCGTTTTGTAGTTATAAACGACTACGGCACCCTTGTAATTATTGGCAGCCATGACGTCGTATGCTGCGGCGCAGGCTTCTGCGTCTATAGTCAGCGTGATATCGCTCGTGCTTCTGAACGATTCGGGAAGTCCCATGCCGAGCAGGAAGCTGTAGCCTACAAGATCGTTTCTGTAAACGCTCTGAACGGACGTTGCTATACTCGTTGAGTCATCGCCTACCGTATGCAGCACAGCAGCTCTTATTCTCGGATCGGAATTATACACACGCTCGCCGTCTACACTTTCGGCAAGCACAACGCCTTTTCTGTCGTAAATTGTTCCGGCTGTACCGAGACCGCTTGCAGACAGATGGCCGTTCATAGGCAGCTGCGCCCAGTCCTCGGCGTTTGTTACAAGACGTACAACAAAATATCCAAGCCCCACAAAAAATGCGGCAGCCAAAAACCACGTCAGCAAAGAACGTGTCAGAACTCTTTTCATATACGCACCTTTCCTCCTTAAAAAATGGAAAATGGAAAGTGGAAAATGGAAAATTGCGGAGTCGCTTCGCTCCTGTTTTGTATTAGTTTGTCTAACCTTTTTCACACTGCTCTCTGCAGCGGATAAAGTATGAAATTCCGATAACTAATACGATCCAACTCGCCGCAAGGCGAGTTCCTCAATTTTCCATTTTCAATTTTCAATTTTCAATTAATAATCACTTGTCCGCCGAAGCAAACAGGCCTGCTTTTTTGATAGCGTACGTTCTCTCGTCAGCAGCTTTTATAAAAGCAAACAAGCCCCAGCAGGAGACCATACTCGAACCGCCTGCGCTTATGAACGGGAATGTTACGCCCGTGAGCGGAAGGATATCGGTCGCACCGAATATATTGAGCGAAAGCTGAACGACAAGAAGTCCTGCCGCACAGCATGCAGATATCGAATAGAACGTGCTTCGGCTTCTTGTTGTTATCGCTCTTGCATAAAACACAAGCGCACCGATCGAAACGGCAAGAGCTATCGAAATTATAAGCCCCATCTCCTCACACACGATACCGATAACGATATCGCTTTCGGAGGCAAATATCTGCTTACAGCAGCCGTTTCCTATGCCTACGCCGAACAAGCCGCCGCTTGCGCAGTAGATGAGCGTTCTTGCCTGCTGGAAACCCGTGTCCCATACGTAAGGTTCATCGAAGCAGTGGCGCCACGCCTGGAAACGCTCCAGAATATACGGCTTGAATCGCAGCACGATAGTGGAGGCAAACACCGCCGACGAAACGGCGAGTATGAGCGTTTTGAAATCGCCCGAACGCATGAACGAGATAAGCAGGAACGTTGCAAAGAAGATAAGCGCCGTTCCGAAGTCGCCCATAAGCGCCAGAGCGCCTACACACAAAGCCGAGAACACAAGGAACTCAAACAGGTTTCGCTTAGTCTGTAATCTGTCAAGGCTTGCTGCGCCTACCATAAGGAAACCGATCTTTACTATCTCGGAGGGCTGCACGGAAATGCCTGCTATCGTTATCCAGTTTGCAGCACCGTACTGTGTTTTACCGAAGATAAGGTTTATCGCAAGAAGTCCGAGCGAGGCGATATATACCCACTTTGCATGGCGGCCTATCCTGTCGGGGTCTTCGAGGAATTTTATCATGAACTCGAACAAAACGATACCTGCCGCAGCAGAAACGTACTGAACGAGCGTTTGTCTTGCCGACTGATGTACCGAAAGAATTACACCGATAGAAGTAAGCAGCAGTGCGAGCGTCTCGATCTCGAAATTTACTCTTTTGAACACAAGAGATGTTATAAGGTAAGCCGCCCACGAAAGGCCTGCAAGAAGTCCGAACCACATAAACGGCGACAGATCGATAACGCCCGTTTCAAGTGCTTTTGCTGTAAGGCACGTTTCGCATGTCATAAGGAACTGGAACACCGTGAGCAGCACGATAAGCATCACCTGTGAAACGCCGCTTTTGCCGTCTGCGAAGAAAAACCACGAGCGGCGTGTTCTGCCGGAAAATTCTTCCGTTCTCTTTATGCGGAATGTTGTCGTGCCGAGGCGCAGCTTATCGTTGAGATAAACGTGCGTTCTGCCCTCTATCTTCTCATCATTTACAAAAACGCCCGATTTTGAATCTACGTCGCTTATTATCCAGCCGTCGTCACGTCTTAGCAAAACGGCATGCTCTCTTGAAACGGCGGGATCGTTTATATAGATATCACTGAACTTGCTGCGGCCGATCGAGTTTTCCCAGTAAAGCACGGGGATAGCTCTGTTTTCGTCCTCGTCAAGCAGCATTATGAGCGGCCTTTCGTTACGCCTGTTATGGCGCAGCGATGAGTATATCTGCGTGATAAGTATCACGGCAAGCAGCGGTATCAGCACTCTGAGAATGACCACCGCAAGGTCAAACACAAAACCCAGAAATCCTTCCATTTTTCTACTCTACTTTCTGTTTTTTCTTTCAAATCAATATTCACACGTTTTTGAGTGTGGAGTTTGGAGAGTGGAGTTCAGCTTGTCGAAAAAGTTAGGAAAGTAATAGCCGAAAGTTTTCGCCAATCCTTTTTCAAAAGGCTTGCAGGGTGCAGGGACGGAGTCCCGCCCGCCGGAGGCATGCTTACGCCCTTTTAGGGGTGAATTTCATCAGGTTCCCTCGCCGCCTCAAGGCAACAAAAGAGCTTTATCAACAGACTGAACTCGCCTACGGCGAGTTATTTTTTTAGTTCCCCGTAAAAACCGGAGTATCAACTTACTTCTTTTCGCTCCCACTCTCTGCACTTACTCTATTATGTAAGCTTAAAATAATAATTTATTTTACCATAAAAAAATGAAAAAATTGTGACGAAACGTTAAGGCGATGTAAATATTTGAAGTAAAAACTTCATTTGTAATAAAAAGAATGTAAATTTTCGCAGAAAAACAGCCGCACTTAAAGGCTCCTGCCTTTGTGCGGCGTTTTTTGTTATATCATTTTGATTATATTTCTCGGACAGACTTCCGCACATTTTCCGCATGCGGTGCATTTATCGAAATCTACGTGAGCATGTTCGTTCATGACCGTTATCGCTCCTGCTTCACATGCTTTTGTACACCTCATGCAGCCGACACAGCCTGCTTTGCACGCTTTTGTCGTGACATTTCCCTTATCGCAGCTGCTGCACATAACGGAAGCATGACGAATGGCAGGCTCAATTACAATAAGTCCGTGCGGACAGGCAGCAACACAGGCGCCGCATGCACGGCATTTATCACGATCAACTATAGCCGCACCATTCACAACAGATATCGCACCGTATTCGCAAACAGCGGCACAGTCGCCGAAACCGATACAGCCGAACGTGCATTTGCCCACGCCCGAATAGAGCATCGAGGCGGCTTTGCAGCTTTTCTCGCCCTGATAAGCCGCCGCCTTGCGTGTAACGTCGCATGTTCCGCTGCAGTGAACTACAGCTGTCTTTTTTTCAAAAGAGCCTGCGTCGGCGCCTATGAGCGACGCCACAGCTTTTGCAGTTTCTTCGCCGCCAACGGTACAAAGGCCGACTTTAGCCTTGCCTTTTGAAAGCGCTTCGGCGTAGCCGTCACAGCCGGAAAAGCCGCACGCTCCGCAGTTAGCGCCGGGAAGCTGTTCTCTTACAGCCGCCGCCCGCTCATCAACAGGCACGGCAAACACCAAAGACGCTATAACAAGAACGACCCCTACGATCAGACCGATCACTCCGACAAGAGTTACGGCGGACAGTATATCACTCAATAAAAACACCAACCCGTTGTTTAAATGGAAAATTGAAAATGGAAAATGGAAAATTCCGGAACTCGCCTGCGGCGAGTTGGATTATATAAGTTCTCGTAAAACAGTATTATTCGTTACAGAAAGATAGCCATTAAATCTGAATAAACTGATATATAATCAAGCACGAAGTGCTTCATTAATTGTCCATTATCCATTGTCCATTGTCAATTATCAAAGCAGTTTATCCGCTATTCCGCTAAAGCCGAGGAATGAGCAGGCTACGAGGGCGGCGGAGACGAGTGTTATCGGCAGTCCTCTGAGGCTTTCCGGGATATCCGCAGATTCAAGACGTTCACGAACGCCTGCAAACATGACCATTGCTATAAGAAATCCTATTCCCGCTCCGAATGCGTTTATAAGCGCTGCGAGATAGCCGAAAGACGGATCTTCCGCTCCTTTATCGAGAACAAGCATAGTCACGCCGAGAACGGCGCAGTTAGTCGTTATAAGCGGCAGATAGATACCGAGTGCCCTGTAAAGCGATGTAAGATACCGCTTCATGACGATCTCGATAAGCTGCACAAGTCCTGCTATCACAAGAATAAAAACAAGCGTGCGCAGGTAGTCCATATCGTTAGGCACAAGGAGATAGGTATATATCGGCCATGTGACCGCTGTAGATATCACCATAACGAGCGTTACCGCTGCACTCATGCCGAGCGCCGTATCAAGCTTTTTTGAAACTCCCAGGAAAGGACATATTCCGAAAAACTTACACAGGATATAGTTTTCCGTAAGTATTGAGGCGAGAAATACGCCGACAAGCTGTGCTGCGCTCATGAGTGCGCCCCCTCCCCTCCGCTTTTGCAGGCAGCACTCATCGGACACGAATCACACGCAGACTGTTTTTCCGAAGCCGCCTTATTGAGCTTATTTGCAGCCGCCATCAGCATTCCGAAAACGAAAAATCCGCCGGGCGGCAGTATGAATATGAGTACAGGATGAGAATCAAAGAAAGGTATCGGAAATCCGAGCCACGAGCCGGCGCCGAGTATCTCTCTTATGCTGCCCATCAGAAAAAGTGCCGCCGTAAAACCGATACCCATTCCAAGCCCGTCAAGCATCGAGGGCAGCACGGGGTGCTTGCTTGCAAACATCTCCGCTCTGCCGAGTATGATGCAGTTCACAACTATAAGCGGCAGATATACGCCGAGCGATCTGTCGAGCGAGGGCGCATATGCTTTTACGATCATCTGAACGATCGTAACAAACGCCGCAATGACCGTTATATATGCAGGGATTCGCACTCTGTTCGGGATCAATTTTCTGAGCAAAGATATGACCGAATTGGAGCATACGAGCACAGCCGTAGCTGCTATCCCCATTCCGAGCGCACTTTTTACACCCGTAGTGACGGCAAGAGTAGGACACGTTCCGAGAACAAGACACAGAACGGGGTTTTCTTTGATAAGTCCCTTTGTAAATTCGCCGATCAACGGCCTGTTTTCACTCAATTCTATACACCACACTTTTTAATTGACAATTGACAATGGATAATGGACAATTGCGGAGTCGCTTCGCTCCTGTTTTATAACAGTTATTATTACTTTAGCAACTAAATAAACGTAAAAAGGAATCTTCTCGTATTTTGCAGGGAGCTTTCCGGTCGGTCTCGTCTGCCGCCTCGGTCGGTGCTGTTGCCTTGCGGCAACGTCTGCCACAGGCAGACCGCACCCCTACACCCCTTCGGCATCAAAAAACAGATAGAGAATCGGATTATTTAATTGCCGCATTAACAAAAACTTAACGCTTCTCTCTCGGCAGCTCATTAAAGTTTGATCTTCCGAAATTGTCAACTGTCAATTGTCCATTGTCAATTGTTTGAAAATTTCCCCCGCTCTTGTTACGGCGGAGGCTACGGCTCTTGATGATATCGTAGCGCCCGTTACGGCGTCGATACTCTCGCAGCCGTCATATTTATCGGCGTCCTTTGAAACGGCGAACACTCCGAGAGCTTTTTTACCGGCAAATCCTCCCACAAAGCTTTCTTCCGATGTATTTGCACCAAGCCCCGGAGTTTCCGATGAGTTATCATAAACATTCACGGCGATTATAGTGCCGTCTTTATCTATGCCCGTCATGACCTTTATCTCTCCGCCGTAGCCGTGCGATGATGTACCTATAGCGTAAGCTACGACCTCGCCGCTGCTGTTTTTTGCGGCAAAGCAAAGCTCCGAAGCATTTTCAAGCTTTATCTCCTCGATATCGGAAGTACCGTCGGGCAGCACCATCATAGCAGATTCCATTCTTGCCGCCTCTTCCGCTGCGGCTATGGGAGCTTTTGTAGCTTCGTGAACATAAGCAAGCAGCGCCGTTGATACGACGCAGATCATCAAAAGCGATATCACCGGCTTTACAACAGCCGCTTTGCCGGACTTTTTATTGTTCTCTTTCATAACTATCTGCCCCAACTTTAATAATGGAAAATTGAAAATGGAAAATGGAAAATTGCGGATATGCTCGCTTCGCTCGCCTTTTTTAATGTGGAATGTGGAAAGTGGAATGGCGAATGAAGGAACTCGCTTGCGGCGAGTTGATTTGTATTAGTTTTCGGAAAACTATTCTTTAAGTCACAGTCGATAAATAAATGTTAAGAACCTAATATAAAACAGGAGCGAAGCGACTCCATCATTCCACTTTCAACTTTCCACATTCCATATTAATATCAAGCACGCAGTGCTTAATCGACTGTCAATTGATTAAACGGTTTCGGTATCGTTACACGCTCTATCAGCGGCGTGAGTATGTTCATGATGAGTATCGAAAACGAAACTCCCTCCGGAAGATTCGCATATTTTCTTATCAATATCGTGATAATGCCGCAGCCGAAAGCGTAGATCATCTTTCCCTTCGGCGTTATCGGTGAGGTGGTGTAATCGGTCGCCATAAAGAACGCACCGAGCAGCAGTCCGCCGCTTAGTATCTGCACGAGCGGATCAAGCGACAGAGCCATCGACATAAGACTCACCGTACCGATATAAACGACCGGTATAACGGGGCTTATAACACGTCTGAGCATGAGATACACGCCGCCGAGTATTAGTGCTGCGGCACACGTTTCGCCGAGACAGCCGCCCGTTGTGCCGAAAAGAAGATCGGTCACGGCGACATGTTCGCCCTGCGCCGTAAGCGCAAGCGGCGTTGCGCAGGAAACGGCATCGGTTTTCATTCCCGAATATCCGAAAGGCGCCGTCCAGTTCGTCATTGCCTTCGGAAAGCTTGACAGAAGTATGATCCTTGCCGCAAGTGCAGGATTGACAAAGTTATTGCCAATACCGCCGAACATCTGCTTTACGACCACAACGGCGATCACAGAACCGAATACTGCGTAGCCGGGAGCTATTGTCGGCGGCAGATTAAACGCCACCAGAACGCCCGTAACGACTGCGGAAAGGTCGCCTGTGGTGTTCTCTCTTTTCATCACCTTACGGCTGATATACTCCGCCATAACGGCAGCTATGACCGAATCTGCGATCAGCACAAGCGCATGAAAACCGAACAGAAAAACTGACGCTGCTGCGGCAGGTATAAGAGCAATAAGCACGTCGAGCATGATGCGTGTCGTGCTTGTTTTCGCCCGTATATGCGGCGACGGAGATATTATCAGATCATTTTCCATTCGATCCTGCCTCTTTCAATAATGATTTAGCCACACGCATAGACTGCACGAGCGGTCTGTGTGCAGGGCAGCCGTAGGCGCAGCAGCCGCATTCTATACATGCTTCCGCACTGTGCTTTTTAAGCTGCACAGTATCTTTGAGTCTGACTGCCTTTTCAACAGCTTCCGGAATAAGATGCATCGGGCAGTGAGCGGCGCATCTGCCGCAGCGTATGCATGCCGTAGGTTCGGGAAGAACTGCTTCTTTCTCGCCGAAAGCAAGAATGGCATTGTTGTTTTTGATTATGGGAAAGCGGTCGTTCGGAAGCGCTATGCCCATCATGGGGCCGCCGTACATCAGCTTATATGCAGGCGTTTTCACACCTCCGCAGAATTCGATGATATCACCGATAAGCGTTCCTATAGGCACGATAAGGTTCTTCGGCTGCGATATTGCCGAACCGTCAACGGTAATGCGCTTTTTTATTAGCGGAACTCCCGTTTTTAAATATGATCCCAGAAAAGCCACGCTCGAAATATTCATAACGATACAGCCTGAGTCTTTCGGGAGCTGCCCCATAAGCACCGCACGGCCGGTACATGCCTTTATAAGAAGCTTTTCATCGCCCTGCGGATAACGTGTTTTGAGCTTTTTTACCTCAACATTTCTGCACTCCGGCTCGGGACTGATCTTTACTGCATTTGAAAGCGCTCTTACAGCGCCGGGCTTATTGTCCTCAACGCCGATGATCGTACGATCGATCTTCAGGCAGCGCATGACCGTGACCATTCCCGAAATGATATCGGCAGTGTTTTCAAGCGCACAGCGGTGATCCGCCGTAATATAAGGCTCACACTCGGAGCAATTGATGATGAGAGTATCTACCGTGTCGTTCTCGGACAGATCAAGCTTCACATGTGTCGGAAAGCCTGCGCCGCCAAGCCCTACAAGACCGCTGTTGAAAACAGCCTCGACAAGCTCTTTTTTATTCGTTACGGAAGGCTTTTTAACGTTCTTTGAAACACGCATCTCACCGTCGGAGCGGATCTCGACAGCATCGCAGGAGCTGCCGTTTGCAAGCTTTACCTGCATCACCCTGACAACGCTGCCCGACACCGACGCATGCACAGGCGCACTGATGTAAGACGTGCACTCTCCGATAACATCCCCCACAGCCACAGCGTCGCCGGGCTTTACAACTACTTTGCAGGGAGCGCCGATATGCTGCTGCATAGGAATGACAACCCTGTCGGGGCAAGGCATTTCAACAGTCTGACATGACGCCGTATTCTTATTGTGGGGCACTTTAACGCCGCCTCTGACGAAACGTGAAAAAAGCGGTATCGAGCCTTTCGCCATCGGGTCTTCCTCCAATATTTATCTAAGATAAGAAGAGACCGCCGTTTTTCGGCGGTATATACTAAGGAGCCACTGAATAAATCACGTCCTACGGACTGAGTACCCATCTTGCTTGCATATTTTCGTCATCTTGCACTCAACTTCCTTGAAATACGTCAGTATGGTCTCGGCTGCCGCCTCGGTCGGTGCTGTTGCCTTGCGGCAACGTCTGCCACCGGCAGACCGCACCCTGCGGTCGTTTC
>CACZYP010000048.1 GCA_902785425.1 uncultured Ruminococcus sp.
AAAACCTGATGTTATTGGAAACTTAGGGGCATTTTCTGCCAAAATGCCCCTCTTTCCAAAACAGTCCACCGGACTGTTTTGGAAATTCACCCCTAAAAGAGCGTGAGTCTGCCTCCGGCGGCTTAGGGACTCCGTCCCTAAGAACCCTGCAAGCCTTTTGAAAAAGGCTTGGCGAAAACTCTTCGGCTATGCCTTTCTTAACTTTTTCGACAGACTGCAAGCACGAAGTGCTTCCAATTTTATTCTTTATTATTTATTATTTATTATTTATTCGTTATTCGTTATTCTTTGAGCGAAGCGATTCCACAATTGTCCATTGTCAATTGTATCAGACTCCGATCATTCCTGTTTCGGGATCTCGGAAAATGTTGAGATTCGGCGGGGCGAAGGTGAAAAAGGCTGCCATTGTGCAGTATATTATGAAAAGAAAGACAGCCGTGTTGTAGTAGTTCTCGGTGTTCGGTGCATATGCGGTCAGTCTGTAGGAAACATAAAAAGCAAGCAGCGTAAAAACAAATCCGCTGACGATATCTACTACAGCGAAAGTTGTGCCGATTATCCCCGTGTAAGCATAGTGAAACACGGGGATCGTTGTTATCATGACCCAAAGCCCGAAAACCTTTGCGCTCACAAATCGGCGAAACGGCGGACGCAGGCAGAAAAGCTCAACGAAGCCCCATACAACGAACGGCAGCGAGAATATCTTTGTATGTTCCCATATGCTTTCATTCACGGCGGAAAACAGCGCCGTCAGAAGCTCTTTGCCGCTCCATTCGTACAAATAATGCAGCAGTGCTGCGCTTACAGATGTGAAAATAAACCCGATAACTTCAAACCGAAGCAGCCTGCGGCGAAGATCTTCCGATATTTGCAGAGTTTTCAAAAAATCATCCTCTCACTATTATTGATCGTATGAAGAAGCGGCGTGTTATGTTTTTTTAATGTGGAATGTGGAAAGTGGAGTGTGGAATGAAGGAAGCACTTCGTGCTTGTTTTTATATTAGTTTATTCAGACTTTACAATTATCTGACAGCAGCGAATAAAAGTATGAGATCGTGAGAACTAATATGATCCAACTCGGCGAAGCCGAGTTCCGACATTCGCCATTCCACTTTCCACATTCCACATTCAATAAAAATCTTTAAGAACTAATGTTTGAATTTTTCATTAGTATATGTTATAATATTAATAATTATTACAAAGAGGGGAGTTCTATGACGAAATTAACTAAAAGCCAGCAAAGAGTCTTTGACTACCTCGTTGAGCACAAAGACGACGGAATAGCGCCGACTGTAAGAGAGATATGCAACGCTACGGGGTTTAAATCCACATCGAGCGTACATAATCACCTCAATACGCTCGAAAAGATGGGATATATAACACGCCGTCCCGATTGTGCAAGAGCGATATTTATCAACAATTCCGACGGTACGCCTCCGAGCGTTGCTGTGCCGATAATCGGAACGGTCACAGCGGGTCTGCCTATCTTTGCTTTTGAAGACAATCTCGGCTATGTTACGATAGATGAAAGCGTAAAGCGTGGGCGTGATGTGTTTGCTCTGCGTGTAAAGGGCGACTCTATGATAAACGCAGGTATTTTAAACGGCGATACTGTTGTGTTCGCACGTCAGAACAGCGCTGATAACGGCGAGATAGTGGTAGCTCTGATAGAGGACGAAGCGACTGTAAAAAGATTCTTCAAAGAGAAAGGCCACGTTCGCCTGCAGCCTGAAAATCCGCTTTACGAGCCGATAATTTCCGAAAATGTAAAGATACTCGGCAAGGTCGTAATGCTTATAAGAAATTACGAATAGGAGTTTTTTATATGTCGGCAGAAAATAAGCCTATGATAGACGGCAAGCCCGTTGAGATCGAGCGGAAATATCTAATAACGCCGCCCGATGATAATGTGATGAGCATTATTAAAGCCTGCAAAAGCTACGACAGCTCCGTTATCGAGCAGATATACATAACGGGCGAGCACGGCGAGGGCGGCAGGATACGCAAGCGTGAATACCACGACTGCTGCCGCTACTACTACACGTTCAAGCAGGAGATAAACGGTCTTTCACGCTTTGAGACGGAATACGAGATCGAAGCCGATGAGTATGAGCGCTTATCGAAAACGATCTTAGAGGGTACGCACCCGATAAATAAGATCAGATATTGCTTTGACTTTGACGGTCAGCTTTTTGAGCTTGACGTTTACGACTTCGACAAAACGTTTGCAACGCTCGAAATAGAGCTTGAAAGCGAAGATCAGCCCGTAAGGCTGCCCGGTTTCATAAATGTTCTTGAAGACGTAACAGGCGACAAGCGGTACAGGAATTATACTCTTGCGCACCTTTGAACAATTGACAATTAATGAGTCGCTTCGCTCCTGTTTATAATTGAAAATTGAAAATGGAAAATGGAAAATTGCGGAACTCGCCTGCGGCGAGTTGGATTTGTATTAGTTCTCAAAAATCCATACCTTATTCGCTTCCGAGAGATAGTTTTTTATGTTTGAAAAAACAAATATAAAAAAGCACTGAGTGCTTCCTTCACTCCACACTCCACACTTACAAAACAGGAGCGAAGCGACTCCGAAATTGTCCATTGTCCATTGTCAATTGTCAATTGAATATAGTTGAGTATAGTTTTTGGTTTGTTATTATTTTGTTAACTTTTTAAGGCGAAATATTGATTATAATTTAGAATAATACATGATATTGGAGGTATAAAAATCATGAGTGCAGGAAAAATACTTGTTGTAGATGATGATACAAATATTTGCGAAATACTCAGACTGTATATTGAAAAGGAAGACTTCCAGGTCTGCATTGCAAACGACGGAAACGAGGCGCTCAGGCTTTTTGAAAACGAGCACCCCGATTTCGTAATACTCGACGTAATGCTTCCCGGTCTGGACGGCTGGGGCGTTTGCAGAGAGATCAGAAAGACGTCTCAGTGTCCGATCATCATGCTCACGGCAAAGGGCGAGGTTTTCGACAAGGTGCTCGGTCTGGAGCTTGGCGCCGATGACTACGTTACAAAGCCGTTTGAGGCTAAGGAGATCGTTGCACGTATCAGAGCCGTTATGCGCCGTACAGGCAAAACGGAGGTCTCAAACATAAAGGAAGTAAAGTGGGACAAGCTCTCCATCAACCTTACAAACTACGAGCTGAAAGTAGACGGCAAGCAGATCGACACTCCGCCTAAGGAGATGGAGCTTATCTATCACCTTGCAAGCAACCCGAACAGAGTTTTCACAAGAGATCAGCTTCTTGATGAAGTATGGGGCTTTGATTACTACGGCGATTCAAGAACGGTAGACGTTCACATCAAGCGTCTGAGAGAAAAGCTTGAAGGCGTTTCCGATAAGTGGGTCCTCAAGACCGTATGGGGCGTAGGCTATAAATTTGAAGTCAAAGAGTGATCGTCGGCAGCATGAAAAAAAAGCAAACAATATTCAAAAAGTATCTGTGGCTGAGCATGATAGCCGTGTTCCTCGGCTTTACTATACTCGGCGTGATGATAGTTTTCTTCGTTACTCAGTACTGGGAAACGGAGCGGTGGGATACGCTGCACAGCTACGCTACCACCGTGTCGCTCTCGATAACCGATAAAGCTGTTTTTGAGGACGGCAAAGCTACTATCCCGCAGCAGTCTGATGACGTTGTGCGGGACACTGTACGGACGCTTTCGGGCGGTCTGTATGCCGATATCATCGTAACGGACGAAAAAGGCTGCGTGACGTTCTGCTCGGAAAATGCCGAGGGCGTTGCAAAGTCTGATGTGATAGACAGTACTTTCGTTTCGGGCGCACTTGAAGGCGGATTTCGTGAGGTCTCCGATTTCGGCGGCATTTACAGCGACAAGCACTACATTGCGGGAGTTCCCGTTCAGATAATAAAAGACGGCGAGCTTACATCGATAGGCGCAGTTTTCGTTACAAGCTCCACTTCTCACTACAGAGAGTATGTTATGACGCTCGTTAAAATATTCTGCTCCGCAGGGATAATCATATTTGCTCTGATATTCTGCTTCGTGGGATTGTTTTCGTATCAGCTCACAAAGCCGCTCGGTCAGATGGCGAAGGCTGCGAAGGAGTTCGGTCAGGGCGATTTCTCAAAGCGTGTAAATGTTACGAGCAACGACGAGATAGGCGAGCTTGCAAGAGCCTTCAACACGATGGCAGATTCGCTTGCGGCGAGCGAGGGAATGCGCAGAGCCTTCATCGCAAACGTATCGCACGAGCTTAAAACGCCTATGACTACTATATCGGGCTTTATCGACGGTATTCTTGACGGAACTATCCCGAGGGAACGCCAGACGCACTATCTCAATATCGTAACGGTCGAAGTAAAGCGCCTTTCACGTCTTGTTACGTCTATGCTTGCTCTTTCAAGAATAGACAGCGGCGAGCTTAAAATGGTGAAAACGAACTTTGATATATCGTCAACTATCCTGAACACGTTTCTGACATTCGAGCAGAAGCTTGAGCAGCGCAAGATCAATGTGATAGGTCTTGACGAGCTTACTCCTCTGTACGTTGAGGGCGATCCCGATATGATCCATCAGGTGGTGTACAATCTTGTCGAGAATGCGTCGAAGTTTACGAACGTTGGCGGCGACATCACCGTAAAAACGCAGGACGAAGGCACAAGAGCCGTTATTTCCATAACGAATACGGGCGAGGGCATTCCTCCCGACCAGATCGGGTTCATCTTCGACCGTTTCTATAAAACAGACAAGTCGAGAAGCCTTGACAAAAAAGGCATGGGACTTGGTCTGTATCTCGTTCGTTCTATCATACGCCAGCACGGCGGCGATATCACCGCAAGCAGCGTAGAGGGCGAATATACTACATTTGAATTTTATGTTCCTAAGAAGAAAAAAGAGAACCGGAAGCAGCACGCAGAAGACGAGCAGTGACCGGCAAGATAAAAGGAGGGGAAAGCATGGACGAAATGCTAAACAATATCGGCGGCGCCTCACAGGAGCCTGACGAAACAGCAGAGCAGACCTCTGCTGAGGAGAGCTTGCAAAGCGCCCCCGAGGCGATTTGCGCAGAAGAAAGCGAATCTCCCGCAGAGATGTCGCTTGAAGGCAGAAAGCTCCAGCTTGAAAAAAAGATCTCGGAAGAGATCGGCAAACAGCCTGCACAGGAAGCGCAGCCCGCAGCTTCGCCTTACGCACAGGCAAGCTATCCGCAGAACAATACGCCTTACAATGCTCCGTATGCCGGGCAGTACGGGCAGCAGGCGGCTTACTTTGCGCAGAATAAGCCGGAAAAAGCAAAGATGCCTTCGGGTGCAAAGGCGTATATCATCCTGATATCGGGCGTATTGCTTGTTTTTCTTATTGCGTTTATAATGGAAAATGTGAGGACCTTCAATCAGAACGGCATATTCGGCGGCGATCTTGAACGTTTCCTCGATTCCGACTTTGCATATGATCCGTTCGGAAAGCTCGACAGCGATTTCGATGAGGACGACGAGACAGACAGCGAGAAAAAAGGTTTCAGCTGGTTCCCGTTCGGTGACAGCGACAGCAACGATGATATTCCTTTCCCTCTCGATACAGACGACGTGAGTACCGACGAGACAGACAGCGACAATGACGATACTGATAACTTTACCGTAAAGGAAGCGCCTGATCCCGATACTGTTATAAACAGTGCGGCTGCAGAGATCAAAGCTGCCGATCAGCCTAAAGATATCGATTCGCCCGAATATACGACACGAAAAGCGTATAAAAAGGCAGAAAACTCCGTTGTTGGTATTATCGTATACGCCGACAAGGAAGATGTAGGCAATGAGATCTATAAAAGCGGCACAGGCTCGGGTATCATTGCTTCAAAGGACGGTTACGTTATCACGAACAGCCATGTTATCGGAGATACGAGCGAATGCGGCGCCGAGGTAGTTACAGCGAACGGTGACCATTACGCTGCCGCTATTGTCGGTTTCGATTCACGCACCGACCTTGCCGTGCTTAAGATCGACGGCGAAAACCTTACCGCAGCCGAGTTTGTGAACTCCGACCAGATAGAGGTAGGGCAGGACGCACTTGCAGTCGGCTACCCCGGCGGTATGAAGTATTCCAACTCCCTTACAAGAGGCTGCGTTTCTGCGCTCAACAGAACGGTAACGAATAGCCGTCTCGGATCGTATATCCAGACCGACGCCGCTATCAACCCCGGCAACTCGGGCGGTCCGCTTCTCAACAGCGCAGGACAGGTAATGGGCATAGCTACTATCAAAATAGCAAGCACCGATTACGAAGGAATGGGATTTGCTATCCCGTCAAATACAGTTATACAGATCGCTAACGATCTTATCAAGCAGGGCTACGTTTCGGGCAGAGTAAAGCTCGGCGTTCGGATACTTGACAGCAAGATAAGCGCAAAAACGGAAGGCCTTGAGGTAGTTGATATACTCCCCGGTTCACCGCTTCTTGATACCGATCTTCAGATAGGCGATGTTATCACGAAGTTCGACGGCAAGGCTGTAAAGACTACCAGCACGCTTTATTCTCTGCTCGGCGAACACGACCCGGGCGATATGGTAACGCTCACAGTTTACCGCCCTGCAAAGACAGGCAGTGCTGCGAAGACATACGAGATAACCGTAAAGCTTGTTGCCGATACGGGAGAGTAAACGTGACCGGCAATTGCGGAATAGCTTTATGCTTTGTATAATGTCGAAACGTTCGGAAAAAGAATACAAAAGTAACTATTTAAAACCGTATATATTTTTGCTGTTAAATATAATTATCCGTAATTTTCTCCACGACTGACGGGCATTTTGATGGCATTATTCGTAATTAGAATAATATATTGAAAAACTCAAAAAAAATTTGAAAATAATTTGATTTTTTTCAAAAAAACTATTGGAATTTTACAAAAAATATAGTAAAATATACGTGGAGATATTTTTATACTTGGGTGGGATGATTTATGCGTGGAGTAAAAATTGTAAGTAGAACCGAAACTACGAAAATTATTGTAGATGACGAGGCGAGACCTATCCCCGTTATTCTTTTCCTTTTGTTCACAGTTGCAACAACGGCGGTGAGCATTGTCGGAATCGTTAACGAAGGTCAGCGTCAGTGGGCATTCGGCATGGCAGTATGTTACTTTATTGTCAGCGCCCTTATCTTCTCAGGTTATTCTACATCGGTATCGAAACAGAGTACCTACAAGTACAAGGTCATTGTTGCGGAAGGTACCGATATGGACGAATTCTATGACAAGTACGAAGTCCTCACACAGAAGGGCAGAGTTTACGAAGTTATCGAGAGAAGCTAAAACAGTTGAGGTTAAAATGCAATTTGATCGGGCAGCAGACAAGCTGCCCGATCCTCCTTTTCTAATGGAAAATTTCGGAAATGCTCACTTCGTTCGCTTTTATTTAGTGTGGAGTTTGAAGTGTGAAGTGTGGAGTTTCGGAAGCTGCGCCGCTTGTTTTTTTCTGCAAAGCTTTTTTAGATCAACAAGGTTGCTGTTGAAATGATAATTCAAGCCCCATAGTTTTTGATTCTATCCGATGAAGCTCTCCGCTTTTGCGGTCACAGGTCAGGGTGTATTTTATGCCGTTGAGTTCACCGGTGTATTCTGCCTCTTTGTCGGATGTAATGGCGCTTGAAAGAGCGTTTTCTTCGGCGGCGTCTTTCAGTATGCCGAACAATATCTGCGGCAGGGCATTGCTGCTGAGATCGTTTTTGTCGCTCTTTACGCTGAGTTCTCCGAGCGATATGCGGCAGCCTGTGCCGTCAAATGAGTAAGTAATACCGTCTGCACTGACTTCTGTGCAGACGGTATTGTTTGTAAGCGTGATGCTTGTTCCTATACCTTTATACGTCACATCTGCCAAAGCCGAAGACAGCTCCAGCTTTGGCGGTGCAGGGGTGCTTTCCGTCAGCGTACACGCCGACATGAAAACACCGAGGAAAACTATACCTATAACAGAAATAAGCCTTCTTATAAGTATCACACTCTCTTATTAAAATTTGTATAGTGTCTGTTTAATATGCTTCAGCGGAATAACTTCGTGCTTTATTCGCTGATACGATCCGGCTTGCCGCAGCCGTGTCCTGCCATTCCACGTTAAAACTATCAGATTATATACTTCATAGCATTGATAACGTCTCTTCCCGTGACACAGGGGGTGCCGATGTCGTCTATGCATTCGTCTGCCGCAAAGCCGTGAAGATATGCACCTGCTGCCGCTGCATGGAGAGGGTCTGTTCCCTGGCACAGCAGTGCGCCTATCACGCCTGCAAGCACGTCTCCGCTGCCTCCTTTTGCAAGACAGCCGTTGCCTGTGGGATTGATGAATGTCTCGTCGCCGTCGGTGATTATAGTGCCTGCGCCCTTTAGTACGACTACGCAGCCAAGCTCACGAGCCGTTTCTTCGGCAAGCTTCTGCCTGTTCTCCTGCACCGATGAAACGGTAGTCCTGCAAAGACGAGCCATCTCGCCGGGGTGCGGCGTGATAATTGTGGGGAAAGTGCGGTCTTTGAGGATATCGGTGTGATCGGCAATGCAGTTAAGGCCGTCTGCATCTATCAGAAGCGGCTTTTCGCACGTCTTGATAACGGCGTCGGTGATCGCTTTCGTGTCGTCTGTCACACGCAGGCCGCAGCCTATAACTACCGCTGTGCTTTTGTTTGCTTCGCCTGTTATCGTGCCGATATCTTCCGCTCTGAGCGTGCCTTCCTCTGAAGCAGGCAGGGGAACGAAAACATTCTCCCAAAGATTAGAAGCCGCAATGGGGTAGATGGTGTCGGGCAGAATCATCTTGACAAGACCTGCACCCGTTGTAACGGCAGCACTTCCGCAAAGCATAGCGGCGCCTGCCATTCCATAGCTTCCGCAAATACACGAAAGCGTGCCGAACGTACCCTTATTGCAGTCATCATCACGCATTTCGTTCAGTCTGTCTATAACTCGTTCGTAGTTCACGGCAGCCGCAATATCGGCGTTTTTTGTAAAGCTGAACATTTTCATTCTCGTACCGCCTTTCGTATAATATAATGCTTGTTTTAAAAATATTATTCATCGCAAACAGAAAATTATTCAAAAAGCAGCGGCGCTCTGCCGCTGCTTTCAACTTATCGAAAAAATAAAAAAGATCATATCCTAAAGTTTTTGCCCCGCTTTTTTCAAAAAGCGGGCGGGTGGCGGGTTGCAAGGGGTGCGGTCGTTTCATGCAATCTGACTAAAAATCTGACGGCGCAATATGGGCGCTCGATTTAATCAGTGCTTCCTTAGTCTTTCTTTTCAAGTGAAGTCTTTTTCTTTACGCTCTCGGATTTAGCGCTTGATGCGCTGCCTGCCTTGAACGTACCGTTCTTGATGAACTCGGTCTTGATGTTCGTTCTGAGGTAAGGCTTCATCGTTTCGAGCGTCTTCTGATCGGGAGAGAAGAACAAAAGACAGTCGCCGTTGAACTTTTCAAGATGCATCTCGCATGCGTATACGTCGTCGCCGTTTTCGGTCGCACTTGCGTTAAAGACCTTTTTGAAGCTCTTGCCTTCGATATCTGCGTCGGCAAGCTTGCGCATTGTGTTGATCTTCTTGATGTCAACGCTGATAATGCGCTTGCGGCTGCGCTTTGCCGTTATTTTGTCGATCGTGATATTGCTGTTAGTAACTGCGTATTCGTACTCGACATAAAGCCCCGTAACGAGATAGTACGAGCCATAGATCGCAAAGAACATCGCACAGATAGAAACGATCACAAAGTAGCGTGTGCCTATGTTGAAATAGCCGAGCAGGAAAAATATCGCAGGCACTGCAAATATCAGCAGAAGCAATACGATAAGCTTTACTGCATGCTTTGCGTTGTTTTTCCTGACAACGAGCTGTTCGTTAAATGAATCCATTGTTTTTCACTCCGATTTTCGTAATATGTATTCTTATAATAGCATATTACTGTATTATTGTCAAAGATTTTGTGTAAAACGCTTGCTTCATGGAAAAAGAAAACTTTTTATTTTATCTTCGTACTCTTGAAAACATATCCGGTTCGTGATATAATAAGCTGTAATCGTAAACGTATATCCAAAACGCTGTGATGAAGCAAAGTACGAGGGCAGTTAAGCATTACAGAGAGAGCGGACTGTGGCTGAGATCCGCTTGTGCAGTGTCATTCGGAAATTTCACTTCGGAGCGGCAGAGCTGAACGCAATACGCCTGTAGGCTCTGACGGCAAAGCACCGTTAATCGCTTATAAGAGTGTCCTGTGCAGCTTTTGCAGCAAGGACAGAATACGGGTGGTACCACGGCATGTTCGTCCCTTGGAAATGACAGATCATTTTCAAGGGGCTTTTTTTGGATATCGGGTCGAATCTATGTGAAAGGAATTGAAAATATGAAACAAAAGCTTGAAGAGATCCGTGAGCGGGCTCGTGCAGAGCTTGAAGCGGCTTCCGTTGTTGAAGATATCGAAGCGCTCAGGATCAAGTATGCAGGTAAAAAAGGCGAACTGACCAATATTTTGAAGCAGATGGGCAAGCTTTCGCCCGAAGAGCGCCCTGTTGTGGGTCAGCTTGCAAACGAGGTCCGCTCGTTTATCGAGAATGCTGTAGAAAAGAAAAAGGCGGAGCTTGCAGAGGCTATGCTCGAAAAGCAGCTTGAAGAGGAGAAGCTTGATGTAACTCTTCCGGCAGACGTAACTCCGCTCGGCCATAAGCACCCGCTTTCGATCGTGCTTGACGAGATCAAAGAAATATTCGTAGGCATGGGCTTTGAGATCGTTGACGGCCCCGAGGTAGAGTACGACTACTACAATTTCGAGGCTCTCAATATCCCGAAGGATCACCCTGCAAGAGATACACAGGATACATTCTACATCACAGACAATATCCTGCTCAGAACACAGACTTCCCCCGTACAGGTTCGTGTAATGGAGAAGCAGAAGCCGCCGATAAGAATTATTTCGCCCGGACGTGTATTCAGAAGCGACGCAGTAGACGCAACACACTCTCCGCTGTTCCATCAGATCGAGGGTCTTGTTGTCGATAAGGATATCACATTTGCAGACCTCAAGGGAACGCTTGAAACGTTCATCAAGCGCCTTTACGGCGAAGAGAGCGTAGTACGTTTCCGTCCGCACCACTTCCCGTTCACAGAGCCGAGCGCCGAGGTTGACGTTCAGTGCTTCTCGTGTAAGGGTAAGGGCTGCCGTGTGTGCAAGAACGAGGGCTGGATCGAGATCCTCGGCTGCGGCATGGTACACCCGAAGGTTCTCGAAAACTGCGGTATCGATCCCGAGGTATATTCGGGTTTTGCACTCGGTCTCGGTCTTGAGCGTGTAGCAATGCGCCGCTACGGTGTTGACGACATGCGTCTGTTCTTTGACAACGACACAAGATTCCTGTCGCAGTTTGAATAATAGGGGGGACTTGCTATGAATTTATCACTCAGATGGTTAAAGGAATTTGTAGATATCGGAGAGGTAGAGCCGAGAGAGTTCTCCGAAGCTATGACAATGAGCGGCTCTAAGGTAGAGCTGTTTGAAAAAGAGGGCGAGCACATCGACAAGATCGTTGTCGGCAAGATCATCGCCACGGAAAAGCACCCCGATGCAGACAAGCTCATCGTGTGCAAGGTGGATATCGGTGAGGAGATACAGGTAGTTACAAACTGCACTTATCTCAAAGAGGGCGACTTCGTTCCCGTTATTCTCGACAAGGGTCATTACTATGAAGGCTCTGCCGTAAAGCAGCTCAAAAAGGGCAAGATGAGAGGCGTTCTCAGCGAGGGTATGTTCTGCTCCGTTACGTCGCTCGGTCTTACCGATCATGAGTTCCCGTATACAGATCCCGAAAAGGTATTTATCCTTCAGGACGATCCCGATCTGAAACCCGTTCCCGGCGCAGACATCAAGGACGTTCTCGGTTACAACGACATAAAGGTAGAGTTTGAGATCACTTCAAACCGTCCCGACTGCTTCTCCGTTATCGGTCTTGCAAGAGAGGCTGCCGCTACATTCGGCAAGGAGCTTAAACTCCATACTCCCGAAGTTAAGACATGCGGCAAGTCGAGCGAGGGCATGCTTTCCGTAAAGGTGCATGAGCCTGAGCTTTGCCCGATATACAGCGCAAGAATAGTTGAAAACGTTCGTGTAAAGCCCTCTCCGCTGTGGCTTCGTGAGCGTCTCAGAGCTATGGGCGTAAGACCTATCAACAACATCGTTGATATCACAAACTACGTAATGCTTGAGTACGGTCAGCCGATGCACGCATTTGACCTGCGCTTCATCAAGGACGGTAAGATCAACGTCCGCCTTGCAAAGGACGGCGAGAAGATCACAACGCTCGACGGTATCGACAGAGAGCTTACAAGCTCCAACCTCGTTATCGCAGACGCAGAGAAGCCCGTAGCTATCGCAGGCGTAATGGGCGGCGAGTACAGCGGTATCATGGACGATACAACGACTATCGTTTTCGAGTGCGCAAACTTCAACGGCCCCTCCGTTCGTCTTACGGCGAAGTCTCAGAACATGAGAACGGATTCTTCCGCACGCTACGAAAAGGGTCTTGACCCGAACGCAGTTCTTCCTGCTCTCGACAGAGCGTGCGAGCTTGTAGAGCTTCTTGATGCAGGCGATGTTCTTGACGGTACTATCGTTGATGACAATTCCGCAAGAGAGCCGCTTCGCATAAAGCTCAATGCAGACTGGGTAAACCATTTCCTCAACACAGACCTTACGTTCGATCAGATGAAGGCTATACTCGAAAAGATCGACTGCAAGCTTGACGGCGACGAGATCATCGTTCCGACATTCCGTCCCGATCTGCTTCACAAGGCTGATATCGCAGAGGAGATCGCTCGTTTCTACGGCTATAATACTATCGAATCTACTCCGCTTTCAGGCGGCGCACAGGGCAAGTTCTCCGTTCGTCAGAAGTTCGATATGAACATTACAGATACGCTTATCGCTCTCGGTCTTGACGAGATCATGACATATTCGTTCATCAGCCCCAAGTACTACAACAAGGTAATGATGCCCGAGGATCACAAGCTGAGAAACTCCGTAGTTATCTCTAATCCGCTCGGCGAGGATACATCGATCATGAGAACGATCGCTCTGCCCTCTATGCTTGAGATACTTGCAAAGAACTACAACAACAGAAACGATCACGCTTATCTGTTTGAGATCGCCCGTGAGTACCGTCCGACAACTCCCGATAAGCTCCCCGATGAGAAGAACGTTCTCACAGTCGGCATGTACGGCGGAAACGTTGACTTCTTCAAGGCAAAGGGCGTTGCGGAAGAGGTAATGATCCGCTCCGGGGTTGAGAATTACGAATTCGAGCAGGCGACGGATATGTTTGCATATCATCCCGGACGCTGCGCAAAGATCATTGTTGAGGGTGAAGTTATCGGTATCCTCGGTGAGATCCACCCGAAAGTACAGCAGAATTACGGTATCGGCACACGCATCTATGCGTTCTCGATCAACACAGACAAGCTCTTTGCTAATGCAGAGCTTGAAAAGCACTACAAGCCGCTTCCGAAGTACCCTGCCGTAACGAGAGATATCGCCGTTACATGCAGCAGAGAGACGCCTGTTGCGGCTCTTGAAAAGGCTATCAGAGAGGGTGCAGGAAAGTATCTTGAATCAGTTAAGCTGTTCGACGTATATCAGGGCAAGCAGATCGCAGAGGGCTTGAAGAGCGCAGCGTTCAGCCTTGTTCTCAGAAGCAGCGAAGGCACGCTCACAGACGAACAGGCAGCTTCGGCTATGAATAAGGCTATCAAGGCTCTTGAGAAGATCGGAGCAACGCTGAGAAGCTAAGGAACCACTGAATAAATCACGCCCTACGGGCTGAGCACCCATCTTGCTTGCATCTTTTTGTCATCTTGCACTCAACTCCCTTGAAATACGTCAGTATTCCTGCGGTCGTTTCATGCAATCTGACTACGCTTCTCAAATGGAAAATTGCGGAAGCACTTCGTGCTTGAAGATTGTCGATAATAGCTAAGAAACGCACATCCGAAAGTTTTTGCCCCGCTTTTTTCAAAAAGCGGGCGGTTTCCAAAGGCAGAGCCTTTGGCCGCCGGAGGCATGCTTGAGCCCTTTTAGGGTGAATTTCCAAAACAGTCCGGTGGACTGTTTTGGAAAGAGGGGCATTTTGGCAGAAAATGCCCCTAAGCTGTCTATCGCATTAGGATTCCTCGCTGTAACACGGCGAGAAAAGAACTTTATCGACAGATCGGAAGCACTTCGTGCTTGATTTATATGATCAACTCGGCAAGCCGGGTTCCGCAACCACACACTTCACACTCTAAAACAAGTGTGATCGTGTTTTTCGTTGAAATTGTCCATAAATATAAACGCATATAATGCGATATTTTCAATTTATTTTTCAAAAACTACTTGCATTTTTAAGTGAAATCTGTTAATATAATATATGTTGCTAATTCAATTTAGGAGGTGCAGACAATGGCAAAGTGTGATATCTGCGGTAAGGGCGTAACCTTTGGTATTAAGGTTTCTCACTCGCACAGACGTTCCAACAGAACTTGGAAGCCCAACGTTATGAAAGTTAAGGCTATCGTTGACGGCACACCGAAGCGTGTACATGCATGCACTCGCTGCCTGCGTTCCGGTAAGGTTACAAGAGCTGTTTGATCTGATTACCGACAATTAAACAACGACTGAGAGGAGCTTGTCATATGCAGGCTCCTTTTTGTTATATTTTTTTACATAAATGGGAGGTGTTTGTTTATGAGTAATTCTGTTTTTTGGCTTATTTTTGCTGCGATGTTGGCATTAGGCATAGTATTTGGCATTATACCGCTTGTTAAGTGCCTTCAAAGAAAAAAGCGCTGTACAAAGAGCGTAGACGCCGAGATAACCGGCTACAGCGATAAACGGAGCGGTTTTGTTGAGAATAACAGGCATTACAATGCGGAGTACAGATATCTGTATAACGGCATCGAGTACAACGCTTCCGGTGTTCCTCTTTTTTCTAAATCGGGAGCAACAGGCATTCATAAAACTATTTTCGTAAACCCTATGAAGCCCGATGAGATATTTGAACCCGATGACCTGAAAAACAGAGTGGGAAGTTCAGCGTTTGTTCTCTTCGTGACGCTCGCTATTGCAGCAGTAGTCGGCAGTTCCCTTATGCCCAATTCAGACGCTAAGTTTTCTATTACACGCTTTATTAGCACAGCGTTTCCTATAGCGATTTTTGCGGCTTTCATTGTACCGATAACAATAGCGATCGTGATGTCGTTTAGGAAAAGCAAAAGATGTACATACGAGGTCAAGGGCGTTATTGCGGGCTATGAACAGCGTGAGGAGTGGGTAAATGAGCATTCAGCAGGCTCCGATACATCGAACTCGGTAAAGCGTACGTTTTACATAGAGCGCCTTAAGTTTTATTATAACGGCATAGAATACGATGCCGACGGTTACAGAGCACCTGATACAAGCTTTCTTGGTAAGGTCGGAGACGTAAGAGAAATGCTCGTAAATCCTAATGATCTGTCTGAGTACAAGATCAAACGCCAAAAGCTGCAATTGGATCCTTCCGGCGCAAAAAGCTGTCTTTCGATCATTGTTGTCGTGCTTGTTGTCGTTGTAGGCTTCGGAATATGGATCCATTATATGATGCACCCGCATTGATAATTGAAAATGGACAATGGATAATTTCGGAGTCGCTTCGCTCTTGTTTTTAATATGGAATGTGGAATACAGGCGTGCGGTCGAGCGGCCGCAGTAAAAACGTTGCAGTTTTTTTATTATCTTAAGGATGGTGTGAAATATGGCAGCTATAATAGGAATTTTTATCGTTCTCAATCTTTCTGTAATAGTGCTTCTGATACATATCTACAGGAAACAATCGGCGCTTATACAGCGTTGTACGTACCCTGTTAAGGCAACTGTCGTCGGGATAAAAGAAGATCATCACTCGTCTTCATCAGCCGGAAGCAGTTCGTACATCGATTATATAGAGCAGGTACACTACGTCTGCGGCATCGAGGAATATACTGTAAACGGCAGGAGATCAAAGCGTAAATCAAACCTCGGAGCGGTCGGCAGTATAGTTGAAATAAAGGTCAATCCGAGCAATTACAGTGAATACGTGGCGCCCGGAGAAGATCAGAACCTGATATGGATACTTTTTGGTATCGGTATGTTCATATTTGTCGATGTGATATTATTGCTGATATTGATTCTTTGTCTGGTATTCGGATAATATAGCAGAGTTTTACAACGTATACAGCCTGTCTGCATTCATTTTTTATAATACAAAAACTCCCCTTCGATCGCTCGAAGGGGAGTGATTTTTATTTATAGCTCAACCGCAGTGATCACATTTCAGCAAGCTTTGTAAGATGCTCAAACTTGTCTGCTGCGATCTTCTCAGCCTTCTCGAAGAGCTGCTCTGCTCTGTCGGGGAATGCTCTTGTGAGTGCGTTGTAACGAACCTCGCCCATGATGAAGTCACGGTAGGAAGCTGTCGGAGCCTTGGAGTCGAGCTGGAACGGATTCTTGCCGTCGTCAGCAAGTCTCGGGTCGAAGCGGAACATATTCCAGTAGCCTGCCTCAACAGCCTTCTTCTCCTCAAGCTGCGAGATGCCCATGCCGCCCTTGATACCGTGGTTGATACAGCTCTCAGCCTCAACGAATGCCTTGATGCACTGGTTCATGTTAGCGCCCATTGCAACCTGTGCAACGTAAACGTAACCGTAGGACATAGCGATAGCTGCGAGATCCTTCTTCTTCTGTGCCTTACCTGTAGCTGCGAACTGTGCAACGGAGCCGATAGGTGTAGCCTTGGAAGCCTGTCCGCCTGTGTTGGAGTAAACCTCTGTATCGAATACGAGAATGTTTACATCTTCGCCGGAAGCGATAACGTGGTCAAGACCACCGAAGCCGATATCGTATGCCCAGCCGTCGCCGCCGAGGATCCACATGGACTTCTTAGCGAGCTCGTCTTTGTCAGCGAGGATCTTGTTAGCAAGCTTGCCGCCTTCGCAGTCGCATGTCTTGATCTCTTCGAGCTTAGCGATAAGAGCGTCGGAAGCCTTTCTGCTTGCAGCAGAATCCTTTATAGTATCGAGGTAAGCCTGGCAAGCTTCCTTGATGTCGTCCTTGTCGACTGTATCACGGAGAGTTGTTACGTCCTCAACAAGTCTCGCTCTGATTGCGTTCTGACCGAGTGCCATACCGAGACCGAACTCTGCGTTATCCTCAAAGAGGGAGTTGTGCCAAGCAGGACCAAAGCCCTTCTTGTTTACTGTATAAGGAGTAGCCGGTGCGGAACCGCCCCAGATAGAAGAACAGCCTGTAGCGTTAGCGATGAACATTCTGTCACCGAAGAGCTGTGTAGCAAGCTTTGCGTAAGGTGTCTCGCCGCAGCCTGCGCATGCGCCGGAGAACTCAAGCAGCGGCTGCTTGAACTGGCTGCCCTTAACTGTTGTCTCTTTGAATGCTTCGAATACTTCGGGCTTGTCGTCAAGCTTAACGCCGTAATCGAATACCTTCTGACCTGCCATCTGGCTGTCGATAGGCTTCATTGTGAGAGCCTTCTCGCCCTTCATGCCCGGGCATACTCTTGCGCACGAGCCGCAGCCTGTGCAGTCGAGTGTGGAAACAGTCATAACGAAGTTAAGGCCGTCAACGCCCTTGCCCTTCATCTTAGCGCTCTTTGTGCCCTCGGGAGCAGCTGCAAGCTCTTCGTCTGTCATAGCAACAGGACGGATTACAGCGTGCGGACATACATAGGAGCAGAATGCACACTGGATACACTTTGTGGGATCCCACTCGGGAACGTCTACAGCGATGCCTCTCTTCTCGTATGCAGCAGAGCCCTGAGGAGCAGTACCGTCAACGTGATCCATAAATGCGGATACGGGGAGCTTGTTGCCCTTGTATGCGTTTACGGGGTTGAGGATAGTGTTAACATACTTAACAACATCTGCTCTGTCGCCTGTAGCAACCTTAGCAACGCTGTCGTCTGTAGCGTTAGCCCAGTCAGCGGGAACGTCGATCTTCTTAAGATCTGTCATACCTCTGTCGATAGCGGCAAAGTTCATGTCAACGATAGCCTGACCCTTCTTAGCGTAGGACTTCTCGGCTGCTGCCTTCATGTATTCCTTAGCCTGCTCTGCAGGGATGATGTCTGCGATCTTGAAGAATGCAGACTGGAGGATCGTGTTGATACGTCCGCCGAGGCCGATCTCCTTACCGATAGCAATACCGTCGATCGTGTAGAAGTTGATCTTCTTGTCTGCGATGATCTTCTTCATCTTGCCGGGGAGACGTGCGGAAAGCTCGTTAACGTCCCAAGCGCAGTTGAGAAGGAACGAACCGCCCTCTTTGAGGTCGTCTACCATGTCGTACTTATCAACGTAAGACGGGTTGTGGCATGCAACGAAGTCAGCCTGGCTGATGTAGTATGTGGACTTGATCGGCTTGTCACCGAAACGCAGGTGAGAAACCGTAAGACCGCCCGACTTCTTTGAGTCGTAAGCGAAGTAGCCCTGTGCGTACATGTCTGTATGGTCACCGATGATCTTGATGGAGTTCTTGTTAGCGCCTACAGTACCGTCTGCGCCGAGACCCCAGAACTTACAGGAATGTGTGCCTGCAGGTGTTGTATCGGGATTTTCTTTAACTTCAAGGGAAAGGTTGGTAACATCGTCTACGATGCCGATAGTAAATCTTCTCTTCGGAGTGCTGCTCTGCATGTTGCGGTAAACTGCAACGATATCGCCCGGAGTTGTATCCTTCGAGCCGAGACCGTAACGGCCTGTGTAAACGTTAACGCCTGCGAAATCACTGCCGTTGATAGCTGCGAGAACATCGAGGTAAAGCGGCTCGCCGATGGAACCCGGCTCCTTTGTTCTGTCGAGAACAGAGATAGACTTAACTGTCTTCGGCAGTTCGGAAAGCATGTAATCAGCAACGAAAGGTCTGTAAAGTCTAACCTTAAGGAGACCTACCTTCTCGCCTGCTGCGTTAAGGTAATCGATAACTTCCTCTGCGCAGTCGCAAACGGAACCCATAGCAACGATAACCTGCTCTGCGTCGGGAGCACCGTAGTAGTTGAACGGCTTGTAGTTTGTGCCGATCTTTTCGTTTACCTGATTCATGTAATCGATAACTACTTCACCGATCTTGTCGTAGTATGTGTTACATGCCTCACGAGCCTGGAAGAAGATATCGTCGTTCTGAGCTGTACCTCTGATTACAGGGTGCTCAGGGTTGAGGCTGCGGCGGCGGAATGCGTTTACAGCGTCCCAGTCGAGCATTTCGCCGAGATCCTTGTAATCCCATACTGCGATCTTCTGGATCTCATGAGATGTACGGAAACCGTCAAAGAAGTGCAGGAAAGGAACTCTGCCCTTGATTGCGGAGAGATGTGCTACTGCTGCAAGATCCATGATCTCCTGCGGAGAGTTGGAGCAAAGCATTGCGTAACCTGTCTGACGGCAAGCGTAGATATCGGAGTGGTCGCCGAAGATAGAAAGAGCGTGGCTTGTAAGAGCACGAGCGGAAACGTGGATAACGCTCGGGAGAAGCTCGCCGGCCATTTTATACATATTCGGGATCATCAGGAGAAGACCCTGAGAAGCAGTGTAGGTGGTTGTAAGAGCACCTGCCGAAAGAGAGCCGTGAACTGCGCCTGCTGCGCCGCCCTCGGACTGCATCTCCGTAACCTGTACTTCTCTGCCGAAGAGGTTCTTTCTGCCTGCTGCGGAATACTTGTCGGTCTCATCAGCCATTACCGAAGACGGCGTGATGGGGTAGATGGCTGCAACGTCCGTAAACGCATAGGAGACGTGAGCGGCGGCGTTGTTACCATCCATGGTTTTCATTTTTCTTTCGATTGTTGCCATGTGGTTTTTCCTCCTTGAAGAATTGTGTGATAATATTTACGAACAGAGTACGCACCAAAAGCGGAGTTTCCTCCGCTTGCTTTTGCGCCCTGTTTAATTAGGACAATATAAAGCCGTAAAACGGCGCCTAAGTGAATATTATATCATCGTTTATTTTAGCATATATCGACTAATTTGTAAAGGGCATTTTATCGGAAAAAGGCTAATTTACTAAATATTTACGAATTAATGCTGAAAAAGAAAAAGATCGTTAAAAAATTGTCAAAATAGGCGAAAGATTGCCGTAAATTCAAAATTGCGGAGTCGCTGCGCCGCTTTCAAATTGAAATTTGAAAATGGAAAACATATCAAATGGAAAACATATCAAATGGAAAATTGAAAATTGAAAATGGAAAATTGCGGAAGCACTTCGTGCTTGATTTTTATATTGTGTTTTCAAGCTTGATAGTTATCTCGTGACAGCGAATAAAGATTAGGGAACCACTGAATAAACAATGTCAACAACTTAAGACTGAAAACTTAAAACTGAAGAATGAATAATAGTGGAAAATCGCTTCGCTCTTTTTATTGTATTTAAGTTTTTTGAATTTTTTCCATAAAAACAAGTGCGCAGCACTTCCGACATTATTCAGTTTTCAGTCTTAAGTCTTCAGTTTTCAGTAAAAAAATCCTTAAGTTGTTGACATTGGGGTTACAGGGTTACAGGTGTTTTCGTACTTTATGATTTTTTTCTTTAAAGTTGTATACAACTTTTATTTTTTATACTTTCTGTAAAAAAGCCTGTAACCCTGTAACCCACCTCTGAAAAACTCAGGTATAATGCGGTTTTTAAGGGTTACACCTCCGGCGCTTCAGCCTGTAAACCGTTTTGAAAAGCGATGTTATCTATTGTAAGAGTTCGGGCGCCCGGTGCTTTTGTTAGAATCAAAACGCTTTCTTCTGCATATGTATTGAAAAAACAAATCGGAGGGGTGGCTATGACTGATCCGATCGCCGAGAGGGCTGTCGAGACGGCAAGATATATTATAGAAACAGGCTGCACTGTAAGGCAGGCTGCGTCGCATTTCGGCGTTTCAAAATCTACGGTGCACAAGGACGTGTCGTATCGTTTGCGTGATATCGATCTTTCTTTGTACGACAGAGTGGAGGGAATATTGCAGCTTAACAAGTCCGAGCGTCACATAAGAGGCGGCATAGCTACAAAAAGAAAGTATGAACTGATAGCGGTCAAACGGAAACGCTCACTGCGTTCGCTCGATGAATAACGAGTAAAGAATTGAGAATAGCGGCAGATACACACCTGCCTTTTGCCGGATCAGTGTTACAATGTCGTTAAAGTTGATACAACGCTTCAAAACTGTCCGGACGTTCGGAAAATAGGTGAAAATATTAAAAATCGCATAAAATCAAGTCGCTTAAGTAATAAATTTTTTGATGAGAATAATCATGTTTGGTCGAAATATTCTCATAACGAATTATAAATGTATATTATGTTCGATAAATATACAGAAATAACACAAACGAAACCTTTCGAGATTAAAAATTACAAATAATTGTTTCGCCACATAGCTCAAATTGACGGCTATAATATAGTTGATATGATACGAGTGAAAAACTCTTTGAAGACAACTTCACATAACTGTCACATTCATTTCGACAAATTCCGCAGTAATACAAAACATCTGTTGATAATATTGTAAATATACATTAGTTACGTATGTTTATACATTTTTTGCATATTGGAAACCGCTTCCAAAGTTTTGTAACGGCTGTATTTCTACAGTATGCACATACGGTTGAATGCAAAATGTCGAACAAACGGTCGAAGATACCACACATGACGTAATTTGTGGTATATATAAAAAGTGTATCTTGTAGAATACTTCCAAATAACAAAGCTGTAATTTATTTGACATGCTGAAATTTTTACTGTATAATACATGCTGTGGTGCGAATCTTATGATGATGGCTGTCTGTGACCGAGCCTTGCTTATGAAAGGTCTGACGATTTGCAAGGTGGTCTCTTGCGGCGGACACGCTGCTGTCAGGATCAAAAGGTCTCTCGGTAGGAGACCTTACAGCTCGATAGTCTTTCATTAGTAAAGGCTGTCAATGTAAGGAGAACACTAAATGAGAACATCGTACAAGAAAGCAAGACACGCTGCTCCGAATGACGGATTGTCAACATTTAAAAAGGTCACGGCTGTAGTAGTAGCCGGCCTGGCAATAACTATTTCGGCATTGTCGGCAGCTTCCGACGGTAAAACGGCATATATCACCGATAACGGCAACACATATACAGTCGCTGCCGATTCAGACGATGTGTCGCTGCTGCTTGCAGAAGCCGGCATAAAGCTAAACAGCGGAGATGTGACAACTGTTACCGAAGAATCGGGCGACAGCATCAGCATCGATATAAAGCGTGCATTCAAAGTTAATATCACGGCAGACGGCAGCACACGTCAGATCGACCTGACGGAAGGAACGGCAGCAGATGCGATAAAGGCAGCAGGTCTTACTGTTTCGCCCAACGATATCGTTAAACCTGCTCTTGATACTGTTCTTGAAGGCGATACAGACATCACGGTCACAAGATGCGTAAAGATCTATCTTGAAAGATCGGGCGAGACAAAGCACGCTTACGTTCCGGAAGGCACGGTAGGCGAGGCGCTCAAAACAGTAGGCTGCGAGCTTTGCAGTGAAGGCAACGAGAATATCAAAGCAGATACTCCCGTAAGAAGCGGAATGAAGATCTGTGTTGACAATGTGCTTTACAGAACAACAACAAAGAACGAGACAGTTGAGCCGACTGTAATAGAAGAAGCGTGCCCGACGCTTCCGCTCGGTGAAAAGACGGTAAAGCAGGAAGGTAAGCAGGGAAAGATCGAGATCACTTACAAAGAAAAGTATGTTAACGGCGAGCTTGTTTCCAAAAAGGAAGACAAAACGAACGTTATCGTAAAGCCTGTAAGCAAGATCATTCTCATCGGCACAAAGCCCGAACCTCTGACTGACAGCGAAGTTAAGACAGAAGCTTCGGCAGACAAAGAAACAAGCTCTGTTTTTGCAGATTTCGGTTCGGCTCCGAGCCTTGAAACAAAGAAGACGACTTCAACTATTGAAAGCAGCGGAGAGACGTTCGGCGAAGCTTCCGACAACGGCGGCGAGAGCTTCTCTTACAACACGCTCATCACGGGCATGTGTACTGCATACAATGAGATAAACGGTATCACTGCTGTAGGCACAGCGCCGAAAGTAGGAACGGTTGCGGTAAATCCCGACGTTATTCCTTACGGCACACGCCTTTACATCTGCTCGGCAGACGGCAGCTACGTTTACGGCTACGCTATAGCCGAAGACACCGGAACAGCCTGCATGGCAGGCGATATCGTAGTTGATCTTTACATGAACAGTGAAGAAGAGTGCGATGATTTCGGCAGACGTGAGCTGAATATATATATACTTGATTGATCTGAACATCAGCACCCCGGACGGTTTGTTTGGGGTGCTCTTTTTAATTGAAAATTGAAAATGGAAAATGGAAAATTGCGGTCAGGCTCACTGCGTTCGCCTTTTTATTTAGTGTGGAATGTGGAGTGTGGAATTGCGGAACTCGGCTTCGCCGAGTTGATTTGTATTGATGTATCTGTAAGCCGAACTTGATTACAGCAGCCGCACGCCGTCAACGGTGGCGTGGGCGGAATGTTTGGATAATCTACTGTGAGTGATAAAGCTGCCTGACCATACTCTCCCTCTGAGAAAGCCTGTGGGGATTCTTAAGGGGGGACGGCCTGCGCAGAAGCATTCCACCGCATGAAAGCCAAAGATGAGTCCCCCCTTAAGAGCGCTTTTGCGTACTTTTGCCGCTCAGCAAAAGTACGTTGCCGCGCGGCAATGGAGCGCAAAAAGAAGTGGAAAATCGTATTGAAGCTGTTTCTCGAATTAGGTTGATATCTCTCTTAAGTTGACGACATTGCTCTTTGAGGGAGTAATTGAAAATTATCTTAAGACCGGAGACCCGCACCCTGCGATCGTTTCATGCAATCTGCCTAAAAATCTGACTGCGCAATTTTGGGCACTCGATTTAATCAGTGCTTCCTTAAAATCTGAAACTGCTTTGCGTTAATTTTCCGTGAATTTTCACAGCATGAGTGAAACGGGTGTTCACATTTTGTTCTGCTTGTGCTATAATATTATCCAAAGCGGTTTATACCACTAAACAAAAACTATCGAAAGGAAGATTAACAATGTCTGAAACGGAAAAGAAGACAGAAGCGGCGCTGCTTAAAGAAAAGCTTGCCGCAAAAAAGCCTTCGGGCGAATTGAAGCTCGATAAGGAAACTATCGCAAAGGCCGACGAGTTTTGTGCCGGCTACATGAAGTTCATGAAAACGAGCAAGGTGGAGCGTGAAGCTGTAAGAACGGCTGAGCAGATCGCTGTTGAGCACGGCTTCGTTAAGTATGAGTACGGAAAGACGTATGCAGCAGGCGATAAGGTGTACGTTATCAACAGAGGCAAGAATATCGGTCTTGCTGTTATCGGAAAGAACGGTACAAAGAACGGTGTGCGCCTTGTTATTGCACATATCGATTCGCCGAGACTTGATCTCAAGCCGAATCCGCTCTATGAGTCAAACGAGCTTGCATTCTTTAAAACACATTACTACGGCGGTATCAAGAAGTACCAGTGGACAGCTATCCCGCTCGCACTTCACGGCAGGATCGTTCGTCTTGACGGCGAGAACATCGACGTATGCGTAGGCGAAAAGGAAGGCGAGCCGAAGTTCGTTGTTTCCGATCTGCTTCCTCATCTCGACAGAGAGCAGGCAACGAAGCCGATGGGCAAGGCTATAGAGGGCGAGAACCTCAATGTTCTTATCGGCAGCAGACCGTTCAACGATGATAAGGAAAGCGAGCAGGTAAAGCTCAATATCCTCAATATCCTCTTTGAGAAGTACGGTATCACGGAGTCGGATTTCCTCTCGGCAGAGCTTGATCTTGTTCCGGCATACGATCCGTGCGATATCGGCTTTGACAGAAGCCTTATCGGTGCTTACGGTCACGATGACAAGGTTTGCGCTTATCCCGGCGTGATGGCTGCTGTGGAGGTAACAGACCCGGAGAGTACGTTTATCACATTCCTCTGCGACAAGGAAGAGATCGGCTCGGACGGCAACACAGGTATGCAGTCAACGTTCCTCAACACATTCATCGAGGATCTTGCTGAGGCTGACGGCGTAGCTTTCCGCCACGTTATGGCAAAATCTACCTGCCTTTCCGCAGATGTTAACGCAGCGTTTGACCCGACATACGCAAGCGCATTCGAGGCAAACAACTCAAGCTACTTGAACGGCGGCGTTATCATCACAAAGTACACGGGTGCAGGCGGAAAGTACGATACATCGGACGCTTCGGCAGAGTATATGGGCATGATCCGCAGAATGCTTGAAGACAACAAGATCCTCTGGCAGACAGGCGAGCTTGGCAAGGTTGACGGCGGCGGCGGCGGAACGATCGCAAAGTACGTTGCAAACTACAATGTAGACGTAGTAGACCTCGGCGTTCCCGTACTCTCAATGCACGCCCCGCTTGAAGTAGTATCGAAGGTTGATGTCTACATGGCGTATCTTGCGTTTGTGGCATTCTTTAAGCTTTGATCTCTAAGGAACCACTGAATAAATCACGCCCTACGGGCTGAGCACCCATCTTGCTTGCATCTTTTGGTCAAATTGAACTCAAAATCTGACTGAGCAATATGGGCACTCGATTTAATCAGTGCTTCCCTAAGTTTTTTGATCCGGATAAATTTTATCGGGAACTATATTATGAAATGTGGAAGGTGGAAAGTGGAAAGTGGAATGTCGGAAGCACGTCGTGCTTGATTTTATATTAATTTGTTTATGCACTATATCTGCTGTTTTTGGCAGCGAATAAAGTGCAGCTTTATGAAGATTAATACAATTCAACTCGCCGCAGGCGAGTTCTGCAATTCCACTTTCAACATTCCGCTTTCGTCATTGTCTATAGAAAGGTTTGTTTCAAAATGCTGACTCTGGGCTGCCATTTATCGGCTTCTAACGGTTATTTACACATGGGACGGGAGGCGGTTTCGCTTGGTGCGAATACGTTTCAGTTCTTCACACGCAATCCGAGGGGCTTTAAGGTAAAGACGCTCGATCTTGACGACTGCGCCGCTTTCAACAGCTTCTGGGCAGAGAATAACGGCGGCAGGATCGTTGCCCATGCGCCGTATACGCTCAATGCATGCTCTGCCGATCCTCATATAAGAGAGCTTGCGGAGATGATAATGTCGGACGATCTTGAACGTCTGGAAAACATAAACGGCGTGTACTATAATTTTCATCCGGGCAGCCACGTAAAGCAGGGCGTTGAGGTCGGAACCGACTATATCGTTGAATTGCTCAACAAGCTTCTGAAGCCCGGGCAGAAAACGATAGTTCTGCTTGAAACGATGGCAGGCAAGGGCAGTGAGGTAGGACGCACCTTTGAAGAGCTTCGTGCTATCATAGACAGGGTAGAGCACAGCGAAAAGCTCGGCGTTTGTCTCGATACATGCCACGTTTTTGACGGCGGCTATGACATTGTGAACGAACCTGATGCCGTTATGGAGCAATTCGACAAGATCATAGGTCTTGACAGGCTGCACGCCGTTCATCTCAACGACAGCAAGAACACGCTCGGCAGCCACAAAGACCGCCACGAGCTTATAGGCGAGGGCAACATAGGTCTTGATGCGCTTGTGAGCTTCATCACACGCCCCGAGATAAAGAAGCTGCCGATCGTTCTCGAAACGCCGAACGATCTTGACGGGTATAAGCGTGAGATAGCGATGCTCAGAGAAGCGGCAAAGGCATAATAAAAACGATATCTGCATATACTTGAACCGAACTGAATTTTGCGGTATAATAAACACAAATAATAGAAACTGTATCTGTGAAGGTACACAAACGCCCCCGACTAAAGGCCAATTGTCGGGGGCGTTCTGTTATAGATTATGAACTAAAGGAAATTGTATTTGTAAAAGGAATACATTTCAACATTGATACAACAAGATGTTGAAAACCGCCGCATAATTGATGAAAAAAAACAGCTCTCACGAACAGAAACATACAAAAAGCACCGGCTGTTACACCGGTGCTTTTTACGTCTTAAGTTTAACGTCCGCAGAAAATCAAGAAGCGAAACCGCTCTTTACGAGCTGAACAAGACCGTCAACAGCGTCTTCTTCGTCAGCGCCGTCAGCAAGGATCTTGATGTTTGTGCCGCCAACTATACCGAGCGAAAGAACGCCGAGAAGACTCTTTGCGTTTACTCTGCGCTCCTCTTTCTCAACCCAGATAGACGACTTGAATTCGTTTGCCTTCTGGATGAAAAATGTAGCCGGACGAGCGTGGAGACCTACCTGATTTTCAACCAATACTTCCTTAACACACATTTTATTTAACCCTCTCTCTTTAAAAAAGAATATTCTGATACGGATTACGAATATTACCTTATGTATCTATTATATCACATAGTTTCGCTTCGTCAACCACCTTTTTGCAAGTTTGGATTGATGAACTATTTGAGCTTTTTCATGAAGTCTATCTTTGTGAATGTTAGACATAATTTTTATAAGGATTTGTACTCATTGGACATAGAAAATGACTTGATTATTCTTTTTGATGAGAGTTTATTGGAAAAATCGCATAAACTGTTTACTAAAGTGTGTGGATATTTTGTAGTGATTAGTTCTTTTAATGCATTAAAGTAATTCAGCCGTTTTTTTCGTTCAAAATGCTGTCTGCAAGCCTTTGTTCATCTTGTGAAAGCTGTGCATTTTTCAGAAGCTCGGGACGCTTTTTTGCCGTTCGTATTACCGACTCACGGCGGCGGTATTCGGTGATGTTTTTATGGTGACCGCTTGTGAGCACCTCGGGCACTTCTTTGCCGTGCCACACCTGCGGACGTGTGTACTGCGGGTATTCAAGCAGTCCGTTGTAGTGGCTTTCAAGCTCGAAGCACTCGTCGCTTGAAAGAACTCCGGGAACCATTCTTGCAAGTGCGTCTGCAAGAACCACAGCAGGCAGTTCGCCGCCCGTAAGTACGTAGTCTCCAATGGAGATCTCTTCATCTATATATTCTTCGATAAGGCGTTCGTCAACGCCCTCGTAGTGGCCGCACAGCAAGCATACGCTGTCGTACTGTGCAAGCTCTTTAAGTTTGTTTTGGTTGAGCGTTTTGCCCTGCGGCGACATATAGATAAAGTGCGGACGTGTTCCTGTCTGCTTGCAGATATCCTCAAAGCAAAGAGCTATAGGCTCCGCCATCATGAGCATACCCATTCCGCCGCCGTAGGGAGCGTCGTCTACACGGCGGTGTTTATCGAAAGCGTAGTCACGAAGCTGGTGGCAGTTCACTTCAAGAGCGCCGCTCTTTCTTGCTCTGCCGATAATGCTCTCGCCGAGCACAGCCTCGCACATCTCGGGGAATAATGTGATAATATCAATCCTCATCGTCAAAGATCCCCCGAAGCGGACGTATTGTAATAATGCCGCTGTCGATATCGGTGTCGATAACAACGTCGTCAATAACGGGAACAAGATAATTCTTGCCGTTATCGTCCGTGACCTGATACACATCGTTTGCGCCCGTTTTAAGCACCTCTGTGATCTTACCGTAAACGGCGCCCGTGTCTGCGTCTTTGACCTCGCAGCCTACGATATCCTGAATAAAGAACTCGCCCTCGTCAAGCTGAACGTCATCTCTGTTTACATAAAGCACAGTGCGGCGCATAAGGTCTGCCTGCTCGATCGTATCAACACCCTTAAGCTTGAGAATAGCAACGTTCTTCTGCGGACGAGCCTTTTCAACGATAACTGTGTTTCCGTCTTTGAGATACAGCTTTTTAAACTGACAGATAAACTCGGGGCCGTCGCACCAGGGGTCAACTCTTACGTCGCCTTTGAGGCCGTGAGTGTTCACGATCTGACCTATTTCAAGAAATTGTTTCTTTTCCATTGTTTTCCTCCGTGATTTAATGTTAGCTTGATTTTAGCATATTTTCGGGAAAATATCAATAGTAAACCCTCCCGCATACGTCAGGAGGGTTTGGTAAAAAATTATTTTTTATTTTTATTTTTCTTTACGGTGATGCGTTTATTCAGAAAATCTCCAATCAAAAGACATATAACCGAAAGCAGCAGCGTTGACATTAAAAATGCCGACATTTGTGCGCCGTATGTTTTTAACGTCGGTACATCAAGTATCTGATATCTTACGATTGAGTGTGTAAGGAATATCGGAAGACTGAGCCTTCCAAGTAAATAAACAAATCCGTTGTTTAGAAATTTCAGCGTATCGTTGTCAAAGAACGCTATCATAACAGCCAAAAAAGAAAGAATTATCATTGAAAACTGCAATGTAGGGTCTATTCCTATGTATATATATGCAAGCAGACCTGCGGTGCAAAGATAGCCTATCACATAAAGTGCGATCTTGTTGAACTTTTGCAGATAACCGGAGCTTACTATATAATAAGCGGTACAGCCGAGTGATATTTCGGCGAATGCACGAAACATACCATAATTGATAATGCCGTCCCACGAAAAGCTGTTTACGTTAAAGTTGCCGAACTTTTTATAAACAAGTCCCAAAAGCAGAAATGAAACGGCAGGTGAGACGTACAGCGAATAAAACTTGCCCTTTTTGATGAGTATGGGTGCAAGAATCATGATCGATAACATCATTGCTGACAAATACCATGTCGGAATGAACCAATCGGCTGTTTTGAATCCGAACATCTGTAAAAGAAGGATGTTTGGAATCGCTTCCAAAGCTTTTATCTTCCATTCTTCAAATGTCAGTTCAAATGCAGGAACCCATGCTATCAAAGTAAGTATAACGACAACAATATAATAGGGTATAAACGTTAAGTAGCGTTTCCAAACGCTTGCTACACAAGCGTTAACATAATCATCTTCGGTTTCGGGCTTTAGTTTTGAAAGAGATTTTGCAAGAAGGAATCCCGATACGATGAAGAAAAATTCGACTGCCATATATCCGCACATAAACCACTCGTTTTCGTATTTTACGGAGCAGCCGAGATGATATCCGGCGATTGAAACAGCACACAAAAAACGGATCAGGTCAATTTTACCGTTTCGGGTGTTTTTGTTTTTTAAATTTGACATAAATTCACCTCTGTAAAAGACATTATATCAAATCATCAATGGAATCACAACATATATTGCTTAGATGTAATAATATTTACAAACAAAAAGAGACTCCTTAACGGAGCCTCTTTTTGGGTCTAACATCTAACATCAAAATTACAAGGAAACAGCTAATTAATTAGTCAACCTTTGCGTCGCCTGTGTCGCCGAGCAGGTTGAATCTGAAAATCTTACGCTCATCTTCAGGGTTTTCTGCGATGATGTAAGCTTCTGCGATCTTTCCGCCTTCGATAAGCTGAGTCAAGCCAACGAGCTGGCAAAGCTTACTTCTGAGGTTGAGGTGATCGCCCTCCTTAGTTACCAAGAATACATTACCCTCGCAAGTGTCAAGCACGGCAACGAACTTAGCAACGTCAACGTCATGTAATTCAAGAATAGGTGACATAAACAATTCCTCCTTAAAAACTTTCGTGCCTACTTTGATTTTCTTCTCATTTCGGAAATACTGCAGACCGGTCACTTGCGTTCCTCAGCCTGTGATTATATTATAGCATAAACTCTGTAAATGTCAACAAAATTCTGAAAAAATCTTTGTGCAAGCGGTGAGATTGCTTGTTAATTGTGAACAATAAGAGCGTGTAAAAACTATATATATTTCACAAAAGATATTCTTTCGAGGAAAATAAGGTTACAATGAGGACATACTTTTTTATGAATAAGAGCAAAAACAAAATTCCGAAAGAATTTTAGTTTTGGTAGTTTCGCCGTTTTTAAGTTTATCGCATTTTCTGAGCTTTTCAACGGTTAATTTTGCGTATTTGATGGGCAAATCGATAAAAATTTTTCGCTAAATTTCTTTTTTGTGAATAAAACAGCTTTGCAAAAGCGGAAAATTAAAAGAAAAAACTCTGTTTCATCTATATATAATGAAACAGAGCTTTGTTCAGTGATTCCTTTTAATTGCTGCGGATCAGGTCTCGTCAATAACGTATGACGAAGACGCAGGCAGACCGAGCTGTTCCATAACAAGCTCTTCCTTTTCACGCATATGGACTTTCTCCATACCCGTTTCGTGGTCGTAACCAAGCAGGTGCAGAACGGAGTGAGCTGTAAGGTAAGCTACTTCACGCTGTATGGAGTGACCGTATAGCGCTGCCTGATCCTCTGCCTTTTCCATAGAAATAACTACGTCTCCAAGCATCTTTGCGCCCGTGCCGGGATTTACATCGTAGTTGTTGTTCTCGCCGAGAGGGAAAGACAGTACATCTGTAGGAGCGTCGATGTTGCGGAACTCCTTGTTGAGCTTGTGTATCTCTTCGTTGTCAACAAATGTAATGCTTACTTCTGCGGAGCCGTCAAATTTTTCGAGCTTCAAAACGGCGTTGCAGCAGCGGCGCACGAGCATACGCATGCCGGTGGGGATCTTTACTTTCTTCTGCTTGTTGGTGATAACCACTCTGATCTTGTTCGTCATTTGTTTCTTCTTACCTCCTCTATTTTTGCATACGCCTTGATTATATCCTGTACAAGACGATGCCTTACGACATCCTTTTCGCTGAAAGTGACCTGTGCTATATCGTTGATGTTTCTCAGCACCTTCATACATTCTTTCAGACCGCTTCTGCTGCCCGACGGCAAGTCGATCTGAGTGATGTCGCCTGTGATGACCATTTTTGAATTGAATCCGAGACGTGTCAAAAACATTTTCATCTGCTCGCCCGTAGTGTTCTGCGCTTCGTCAAGAATGATGAAGCTGTCGTCGAGCGTGCGTCCTCTCATGTAGGCAAGAGGAGCTACCTCGATGTTGCCCCGTTCAACATACCGTTGATACGTTTCCGCTCCGAGCATGTCGAACAAAGCGTCGTAAAGCGGACGAAGATACGGGTCAACCTTGCTTTGCAGATCACCGGGAAGGAATCCGAGCTTTTCGCCTGCTTCAACAGCAGGACGGGTGAGGATTATCCTGTTTACCTCATGCGCACGGAAAGCCGTTACGGCGAGCGCTACGGCAAGATAGGTCTTGCCTGTTCCGGCAGGGCCTACGCCTATAGTGATGGTATTGTTCTTGATCGCATCGCAGTAATGCTTCTGACCAATCGTTTTCGGCTTTACGGGTTTGCCCTTGGAAGTAACGCATATGCAGTCGCCCGAAAGAGCGGCAAGCTTGTTTTCACTGCCCTCATTTACAAGGGAGATGCAGTAGCGCACGTTCTGCTCGTTGAGAGTTTCGCCCTTGTTGATAAGCAGCAGCAGGCTTTCCACCGATTTTGCGGCAAGTGATACGGCTTCTTCTTCACCGCAGACTTTAAGCTCCGAGCCGCGCACAACTATGCTGACTCCGTATGCTTTTTCAACAAGCTTTATGTTTTCGTCAAAGCTTCCGAAGAGCATGACGGCCTGTTCAAGCCTTTCAATATTGATAGATCGTTCCGTCATATATTGTTCCTTTCACGATTGATCTTGGCTATACTGCGCCGAATTATAATCGTTAAGATTTATTATAACACACAAAAATGAAAATGTCACTAAAAAACAATAAAAATATTGATGATTTCAAAATTTTATAAAAATCGTACAACCGGGTATTCAATATAGGCAAATTTTTCACCGTTTTTTCGTGAAAATGACGGAGAATTCGATCAAAAATGTAATAAATCACAAAATTTAGTGGTTGAATGACAACAGCTGTGGAGTAAAACGATGTTGAAAAATATATTTTTAATAGTTTTTTTAAGAATAATACACCAAAACACAGGAACGTCTTTGTTATAATATACATAAAATTCACTTTAAAGCATTACCAAACAAATAACCGCCCGGTTAGTTGTTTACAGGAAGAAGAAAAATAATACATCGCAACGAGAAATATTGATGCCATAGCTTCACAGTTTAATAGTAACTTTTTAGGACAT
>CACZYP010000049.1 GCA_902785425.1 uncultured Ruminococcus sp.
TTCTTCGCCCGTTGCAGGGATCCAGCCGACAGCCTGAGGACACGGCTTCAAGGAAACATCGTAGTGCCTGATAACGTTCTCGGCAGGTATGCCGTATTTACTCATCAGATACTTAGTAAGCTCTACCGCATTAGCATACGTCTTGTGCGGAATATACCATTTGCCGTTCTGCAAATAGCAGCACATCTCAATACTGATCTGATTTGTATTGTTGCATTTGCCGCCGTATTTACCGCCCTTGCCGTCACCGACTGCCCATGAATAGCGGGTATCAAGACTTGTGTTGTATTGATAAATATTGTTGTTATCAACGAAAAAATCTGCGCTTGCGTTAGTAGCAGACGGATTCGTTGCAAAGTACATAAGCTCGTTATACGCAGTCGCACCGTCCGTTGCAGTGTAGTGCATGACAATATATTTCGGCTTCGCACGACCGGGAGATGTGTTCCTGACAACGCTGTAATTATGTGTTTTGATATTGATTGACATAAAATCACCTCATTAAACATTTTGCTGATATGGCAAATAGAACCTCTTAGTTATATAGTCCCAAAACCCTTTTTCGCCGTCTGAATTTCTTTGCACAGGAACAAAATATCGTGCTGTAACGCCATTTTCGTATAGTTTTATGTAAGATATCACAAACTTACCCTGTACATGATAGTTTGTCTGCGCCGATTCACGATTGTTGACATCGCCGTTAGATAGCACCCATATATCTCTTGCTGTTATTGGAGCGTTTTTCTCAAAGTGCTCCCCGTAAGTCGTGTCATCGACCTTAGCGGCATGCTCGGTAGGCTCGATCTTGCCGCTAACAGTGTACCATGTATCAACATCATGCGCAGAATTCGTCTGCATACGATTAATCGTGCTTGTGTTTTGATATTGTACGAAATCTTCAAGTCCGTTTCCGCCGAAAGTGACGTAAAAAAATGATCTATAATAGTAAATCGGCGGTTCAACGCTTGTATCTTTAAAAGGCTCAGCACAGCGATTGCCGAGTAGCATTCTCGATGTACCTTGCTGTCGTGTCCGTTTTAATCGGATTTCATATTCGACCGCCGACCCCTGTGGAGGAGTTAAATCACTGTTAAAGCCAATAACTTTATCTACATATTCGTTGCTCGAAGTGTCAAGCTCTGTTAGCTCTGTGTACTGTGTCGGAATCTTCCTGCGCTCCCACACCAGCTCATCACCGCAGTAGACCTTCTGCACCTCGGTGTCGCCTAACATGATATTGTCCGCTGCATTCAGGATCATGGCTCTGCCTCCTCGATGATAACGTATAACGTCTTGTCATCATGCGTCTGCATATTATCGTATTCTGTCTGCGTACAAATGACCGTCGGAGTGATAGCCGCAGGCCGATACAGCGAAAATGTAACTGTATCGGTATCTTCAAACTCGATCCCGGTAAATGTGATCATTCGTGTCGCAGGTGCGACCGTATAGCTTGACGGCGGCACGATCGTATTGTTTTTCCGGATAATTATTCCGTCCGTAGATACGTCTGTCACGGTAACGCTGCTCGGAAAAACATAAAAACTGCTTACGACAAGTGTTGATTGTGCGTCAAGCGTTTCTGTTATGACCGTTTCGGGCGATACGATCTTGTTTATTATCAGCTCCGCCAGATCATATGCAGCTGTTAATAGTCCGTCCATGCGGTTCAGCTCCGATGCCGTTATCGGCGTAACGGTCGCAGGGTAATTTTGCCAGTTAGTAGGCGTGTGTGCCATATTATCACCTCAGTTTTCCAATGATCTTATCTCATCTGTCATAGCCTGTATACCTTTTATACGGCGGGAGAGCATGATGCCCGTAACGGTCCTTGTGCGTTTCGATACAACGCCCTGACCGTTCGGAGCATACCATATCAGATCAAACTGCAATCTGTCGCCCGGCTGCACCCACAAGCGAGTTTCCGCATTCAGTGTAAACGGCGTGTGCGCCGATATGTTGCAGTTCGGGTATATCCCGTCTCGCACGGCATTCCACGCAGGAGCGAACTGATCTCCCGGTTCTGTTACGGTTGCAACGTAGCCTGTAGTAACAAGGTCGTTGTACAGATCATATACATCGTCCTGCGGAGCGTCGGGGTAAAAGCCATATATACCAACGCTGTGCGTATCTATGCTGTCAAATCCCGATACGGTATAGTCCTCGGCTTCCGCATCGATATAGTATGTATATACTTCGGGCGTACTGCTGCCGCCGATAGATATATATTCAATGTCGCCGTGACCGTTTAAGCGCAGGAAAACACCGTTGAACTCGCCGATCATGCGCAGTGCATCGTTGACTGTCAGCTCTGTTATATCGTCCGGCAACTGATGTATCGGGAAGCTGTCGGCAGGGAGCGTCACGGTCTGAGCCTCGGTAAAATTGTACGCTGTGATTATAGCCGCACGAAGATCACCGAGAGTGACAGTTCCGCCCGAAAACAGACCGCTGTATACGCCGATACAGTTTTCCATACCCTTGCTGTAAAAAAAGTCATACGCTACAAGGTGCCGTGTCAGGCGGTTTTTTGAGAGCTTGCAGGAGTACACCACTCCCGAAAACAGATAAAAGCTCTGCGAGTACGACACGCCGCCCGGAAAGATGTTTGCACCGGGAAAAACGTTTGTACCGGGGTAAAGCGGCATTGTCGCTGTTTGCGTGCATGATACGGTGATGTAGCGGTCGGTAAGATCGTGCTCCGAGCTTATGTCAAGCTCCAGCGCAGACGCTATGCAGCCGCCGAACTTAAACTCTGTTCCGTCACAAATTGCGTTATCGATCGTAAGCGATTCCGACACGACCGAAGCAGCGGTGATCGTATGCCCCGACCCGCCGCCGTCAAACCATGTTATTGATATCTCGGTATGAACGGACCCGTATATCACGGCCTGTTTGAAACCGGGGTTTATGGGCATGACGATCACTCCTTACATTAATACTCCGTCAGTTTTATCGAAAATGATTTATACCACCTCTCACCGCCGAAATAGCCGAGCGACTGAAAGGTGATATCAGGGATATAGAAAACGCCGTCTGTGTATTCATTCGTTTCATCGTTCCAGTATGTTATCTGTATCTTTCGTTCAATGGTGTTTATCATAGCCGAATTGATTATGCCTTGCAGCCGTTCTTTATCCGTCTTGCTCATCGGGCAGAAATTCAGAATGATCGTTGTTTTATAGTTCGGGCTTGTAGCTCTGTGAAGATCTACTAATGCATCTCGATATGCGTCAAGCTCGGTTCGCTGGTTTGGCGTAGGATTCCAGCCATCGGAAAGAAGCAGCTCATCGGGCAGCCATGTATTACCGAATTTTATCAAATAATCTGACATTAAATCGGACTCCTTCCTCCATGCGTCCTTTTGTAAGAATCTACTCTTTCTAAAATACCTCGGAACATAACATTACCGTCCATCTCACCTATTACTTCCATATCTCTGATACGCTTTACTTCGTCAAGGATCTCTTTCTGCTGCGCAACGATCTGCATTAACAGCGCTTCGTTGCCCGACCCTATCATACCGTTGAGCTTCGACAACGGCGATATAACCTCGGGATCGGTTCGTGCATTTTTATTGTCGCCTACTATTGCAATTGTCGGCGCTCTTACAAGGCCTCCTTGTGCAAGTCTTGGGATCCTTGGGACCTCATCGGGCATACTGAAACCCCAATCCTGACCGACAACATCACCTATAAGGCTCACAAAATCGCCGATACCGTCAACTATAGATTTCAAAACGCCATAAAGCGCCGACCATACCGTATTGAGCGCATCGATTATTATATTCAGTGTACCTTTGATGACACCCCAGATCATGATAACGAGTCCCTCAATAAACTCCGCCAATCCCTTGATCGCTTTTTCCATATCACCCGTAAAAATCCCTGTGATGAAATCAAGCAGACCCTGTACGGAGCGGATCGCACCTCGGATCACATCTACAATAATGCCGAAGACATCAAGTATCATATCCCACAGTGATTTCAAAACACCCATAACACCGACCATTATACGCTTAATGAAAGTGTTATACAGCGGTTCAAGAAAGCCTGTCCATATTGCTGCTATCGCTTCCATAAGGCTTGAAATAAAATCAAGTAATCCCGTCCACAATGGTTTTAGATGTTCGTCCCAAAATCTACCGAGCGTTTCCCCTATATAAGAGAAGAAGGGTTTTATGTAACTTTGCCAGAAATCGACAACAACACCTTTAACATCTAAGAACGCTTCTTTAAGCTTATCGAATGCAGGTGCGCCTTTTTCTTCCCACCACTGAGATACAGTCGATGATATTTCATCAAAAAATCCTTTGATTCCGTCTATGAGAGGCTTGACAAAATCGATAACTCCCTGAATTTTTTCTTTGATTCCGTCAAAGCTCATGGAATCTACCGTTTGCGTGAGATCGGCGACCTCTTGCTTTGCGGTTCTTACTTTGTCGGTAATGATATCAGCCTGATCACCGCTGTCGTCTTCATTGTCGTCTTCATCGGGCTGTTTCAAAATGTTCAGTTCATCAAACCCCGCAAGCCCTGATATCTTTTTTATGGCTTTCTGTTTCTTTTCGGTAGTTTCTTCTATCTCATCTTGTGCCTCGTTCTCTGCGTCTTCCACTTTATCGGCAACATTTGCAATAGCACTCCCTGTTGCCTGCTCCCAACCAAACAGCTCAGTAAATGCCGCTACAGTCGCTTTAACGGCTTCTGTAAGCCGCTGTATTGCTGCTGTTATACTCTGTATAATCGGCACAAGTGCCTGTAGTAGTGGCGCTCCGAGAGCCGCTTTGAACTGTCCCCACGCTTCCTTAAGGTTACCTGTTACATTTTCCCAACCTTCCGATTCACGGGCAGCCTGTCCCATTGCTCCCGAAAGCTCGTTTGCGTCCTTTACCATCTGTAAAAGAGTCAGCTGTTTCTGAGCTTCCGAAAGTTCCTTGAACGACTTGCCGTACAACTTGGTTGCTGCAGCATTTCGTGTTGTCTCTGTGCACGATATGCCAAGCGCTGCATCATTTGCATAATTACCTTTAAGGAACGATCTCAAGCTCTCAGAGGTCTGTTCAATAGATCGATCGTAAAAGGCTGCACTGTCTGCCGTGACTTGTAATGCTTCTTTCATCATGTCAAGCGCAGTAATACTGTCCATGCCTGAAGCTTTAGCAAATGCGTAGATCTGAGAGCCTACGCCCTGTAAGCGTGTTTCGAGTATTCCACTCTCTTTAGCAATAGAAGCAACAGCAGCTCGTGCATCCCCTTCGAGGTAACCAAAGGTCTGTTCGATCTGAGCATTAAGGGCTTTGACCTGAGCAGCAGCCTCGACGCAGGATTTTCCGAATGATATCACAATCTTTGCGGCAAAAGCCGAAGCAATCAAGGTACCTATGTTCTTTACTGCCCCTGAAAGCGGTCCGTTTATAGTTGATACCGTATCTGATATCTGCCTGTTTTGATCTCTGAAACTGTTTTCTGTATTTTGTACAACCGAACCTATATTCTGTGACACAGCAGTGGCACTGCCTCTAACGCTGCCTGCCATTCGGGAAAAATCAGCAGACATTTCAGTTGTCAGACGATCTACGCTCTGACCTATTCTGTTCAAATTCTGCTCACATCCGGACAAAGCCGTGCGGAAGGAATCAGTCAGTTGTGTACTTATCTGTCTGCTTGCTGCGTTAATCGCCGTACCAAGTGCAGCTGTATTAACTGTAAGATCAAATGATATCCTGCCGACTGTCGTTGTTCCTTCGGGCATCTTTACTCACCTGCCATTCCCTTAAACATGTTCTTGAAGAAATCGAGAGCCTCGTTAAGCCTTTCGCCGCTTACCGATTGAGCTGTTCTCTGTCTCCATTCGGCTCTTATCCTTCTCTGCTGCGGTGTGAATCGTTCGATGATCTTCGGGTCGTCCTCACACCGCACAGCGACGACACGACCGAGGGGAGAATCCGCCGAAAGCCCCGAAAGCAGCGCAGCAAATTCTCCCCATTTCATCTTCTTAAAATCGTGGGAGTATATTCTTATCCCGTACTCCGACAGCATCGAAGCGACTATAAGATCAAAGTCGTCGATTATGTCGTAGCACGGGTCTGAGCTTCCCCCGAAACATTCTCCGTAACAAGCGATATTGCCTCTCTGGTGAAAACAAAGTAATCATCGAATGAAAGCTTTAGTGCTCGGATTTTTTTCATATCATCTTCGGACAAAAGCATCGGCAGCACCTTTGCGATGTCGGAAGCCGAGCCTGTTTCCGCAAGAGGAATGATCTTAAGGATCGTTTCCGCTTCATCGTTAATAGTTACGGTAACGTCTTTAATCGTCAGCTGCGGTTTCTCTTCGAATTTAAGTTTTTCGGTAATATCTATCTTTCTTCCCATAGTGCTTCTCCTTTACGTCGGTTCTGTAACGGTCGGCTTGCCGTTGCTGAGAATGTCAAATTCAAGCGGCGCAACATTGGTAGCCTCACCGCCTCCGAGCGATTTTAGGTTGATGACGGCTCCCGAGAACTTGACCGTCGTGCCATCGGGGAAGTTCCACTCGAAATCTGCCTCTGACTGTCTGCCGTTTTTGAACGCAAGGCCGGAAACAAAATCGTTTCCGGTGTCTCCCACACAGCGTTTAGCGGTAACGGTAATAGTTACGCCCTTGCCCGTCATAAGCCTTCGCTTCCAGCCCTCGGAGCTGTAAGGCGTCCATTCCTCGACGCCGTTTTCAAAAGAAACACCGAACGTCACACAGTCGGCAATGCTGTTAAGCGTCTGTGCACCTGCTGCGCCGATAGAAAACTGATTTTCGTAGCACGGGTAAACGCCCGAAAAGGTATTTTCATTTGCCATAATACTTATTCAGTCCTTTCATAGTAAATATCAAACTCAATAACACGCTCGAAAATACCGTTGTCATCGGTTCCTACATCGACAGGCTCCGACTGCAAAAGCACAATGAATCTTACGGGCGTATCATTGAGTACCAATGAATTGACCGCCCCGAGCTTTTTATAAAGCTCACAGGCGGCCTTTTCTGTTGTATCTGCATTTTTTGTCCAGTGGATAAGCACCGAGATCGGCTTGACTTCATAGCTTGACGGCTGCCCGATCGCTGTAACGGGCGGAGCAGGCGTTTTCCGCTGATACACTCCGACAGCTCTTTCGGGCTTTTTGTCAAGCTTGCCGATATAGTACCTATCCGCCGTGATAAGCGTTTTCAGCCAGTCACGGACATCTGATAAATAGATCACGGCGCACCTCTCAATAGTCGTTGATATATAGCGGCAAACGTCCTCGGGCAAAAGTCTTTCTTGCTTCCGCCGATCCACTCATCGAGCCAAGCTCCCCGGGCGTTCGGATTGCCCGAATGACTGCGGCCTTTGCTGTCGAGCCATTCTTCACGATGGAAATTGTATTCCGGGTGAAAGTACAAACGGCGGGCATACGGCGTGCTGTGCACAAGAGAAACAGCTCCGTTTTCGGCGTTGTTTGTGTCCACAAAGAACGCTTCGCCTTGCAGTAATCCCGTGTCTCTCGGAACAACACAAGCCTGAACCACTTCCGTGTGCAGCGCCTCGGCAGTCATCACAAGCGCCTGCTTCGCAAGGCTGTTCAGCGCCGCTATGTTCTGATGATATATCGTTATTGTTGAAGATACCTGCATGCAATTCACCTACTCAGATAAGTTCAAGCCGTGTATAATTCACACTCCCATCGGGATTTCTTGCTTTTTCGCCTTTGTAGATACGTCTCTTTTCGCCGTTAACATCAACTTCTCCGTTTGATATGACAGAAACCGAGGGAGCAATATCACCGATAAAAAGAGCCGTACCTGAAAGCTGTACGATCGTTTTATCAGCTGTGATCACCGTATGCGCCTTGTCCTGATAATTACAGACCGTACTCAGCTCAAGCGCAGTCTGAGGCTCGCCGTCTTCCGATATTTCTTCCGAAAAAATGCGGACGGTTATCGGCGTTTTGCATACCGATCTAAGCACCAGGCAGGGATATTTCATCACGATAACCCCCTATAGCAAAGCCCCGTCTGCAAAAGCAGAGCGTATGTATCGTTCCTGATCGTCACGCCGCCGATGTTGGAAACGTTTATGCCGTTTCCGAACTGCATTGATACGCCGTTGACGGAATATCCCGAAAGCGTGCTTTGCAGAGCCTCGGCGTTTTCATATTCAAATTCTGTAATATCGAAACAAACCTTTTTTATGATCTCCTGCTGAAATACAGAAAGATTATCAAAGCCTTGTTTTACTATCCTGTTGAACGTCAGGCTGTCGATATGGCGGCTTGCGGTGCTGATATATCGAACTATTTCCGATGAGGAAACAGTTCCGCCGAGAGCGATATACTCCTCGGCGGTCAGGTAAGGTGTATACATCTTGCTCCCTCCTTTTCTTTACTGAAATTATCAGGAAGCAGTGTATTCGGTCGGATCAAAGTCAACGTAAATGCTGTCAATATTGCCGTCCTTGCCGTTCGGAAGTGTGAATACATCGGAAAGCGAACGGTTCTGATAAAGCCAGCCGTCGCCCTTTGTATGCGCACCGGGAGCAAACGAGTAAATGCTTGCGATCTTCGGCACGATCTTTGTTGTCTGAGGCGTAGCAATAAGAACATTGATCTTTCTCGAACCTGCTGCCGTTTTCTCGTAGTATGTCGAAAGGCTTGCAGCGGAAGGAGTCGTTACAGCCGTATATGTGTAGTTCGGCGCTGTTCCGGAACGGGTATAGTATGTCTTGCCCGAAACAAGGGAAGTGTCCTCCGTAAGCGCATACGTTGCTTCCGTAAGCGCAAAACCGCCGTCTGTCGGGTCAAAATCAAAGCGATCGTAGAAGCGTTCATCGTCAATAACTTCCATAACCGCAACGCCGTCAATATCGGTTACTCTCGTTTCAAGTCCGAGACCGCCGTCTGCGATCTGCGTCATCTCGATCTTGCGTGTAAACTCGGTAGACTGTTCGAGAAGATCCATAACAAGCGAGGAAACGTACATGATGAGTGCGCCGTCGCCCTTATAGCGGCGAAGCTTGCCCGAAGCAAGGAAGGTCTTGAGCTTTCCGAAAACGTTTGCTTTCGTATATGCGGAAGCTGCTGTGATCGAGCTGTAGTCGGAAAGCGACTGCGCTTTCTGAGCTACCTTTGAGAAGAAAAGTGCGTCCTGCTCCGGTGCGACCTGTGTTTTCTCGAATACTTCAGTGATGTTCCTGATCGAAGCCGTTGCGTTCGTTTCATCAACGTCTGCCTTGTCCACAAGAAATTCGATGTCTCTGTCGTGGGTAACGGTGAACGGCACATCACCCTGCTCAAAAGAGCCGGAGTTCCAGCCGCCGCTTCTGCTGTGCGGCTTATAGCCCGATGTTCTCATGTGCGTAAAATGGAACGTGCGTGCGCCGACCCACTTTACATTCGTTGTGATAAACGGGCTTGAAAGTGTTTCCTGGATCCTGAGAGCAAGAAGCTCCTGCTCCCACTGTTCTGCGTAATTGAGTGTAGGCATAAAGTGTATTCCTCCTTAAATACTGTTGAATCTGTTCCAGCGTTTTACTGCTGTTGGCTGCGGTTTCTTATCGGGCGCTTTGTCTCCTGTGGGAGCGCCCACCCTGATGCCGCCTTTCTTTTCCTTTTTGCGCTCATCGGGAGCCTTTTTCCATTCCGGAAACTTTTCGGCGACCTTGCCGAGCGCCGCTTTAATGTCGCAGCCCTCTTTAGCTGCGATATGTTCGGCAAGAAGCACTGCTTCCTCCGTGAGGTCTGCCGAAAAACCTGCCTTGATCGCTTCAAGCTGTGTCGTCAGGCGCAGGTTCTCGGCTCGAAGCTCGTCAAGCTCCGCACCGTTTTCATCCGGTTTTGGCTCGGGCTTTTTCTCGGGCTTCTCCTCAGGCTCTGCTTTGGGCGGAGCTTCGGGCTTTTTCTCCTTCGGCTCTTTTGTGGGCTCTTCGGGCTTCGGCTCGTCTTTATGCGGCTTTGCTTCCTCTTCGGGAGCTTTCACGTCAGCCTTTTCCTCTTCGGGCTTCTTCTCGTCGTCTTTGTTCATATGTATACCTCGCTTTCTTTGATTTTTTGGGTATAAGAAAAGCACTTGATTTCGGGCTGTGCCTTTTCAAGTGCTTAATCTTCGTATTCTATTCCCTCGTTGGTCATTCGCAGTTCGAGGATATGGAGATATTCGCCCATGATGTCCTGCTGCTTTCTCATGAGCTGATCTCTGTACTCTTCCTCGGGTGTTATAGTCACAAAGAAGCGCTCTACCTCACGTTTGACGGTGCAGCGGTTCAGATTGTTGTAACGCTCTTTGAGCTGCTTGTACTCTTCGACAAGTCTATCTTTCCAATCGTCATTTCTCATGTTCTCACCACCTTTCGGGCATAGAAAAACCGCCTAATTGCTTAGACGGTTTTGTTGTTATTCTTTTTCTGTTCCTTAAGCTTTTGTAACTCTTCTTCTGTGATTCGCTTTGGACAAGGAGGAGCTGATATTCGCTCAAGATAATTCTGATAATCTAACGAATGCTTTAACTCTTTATTATTCATATCAACATCTCCAATTCAATTAAACTCTCTGATTTTGATATTACCTTAAAGGCGGATTGCTTGTCAAGTATGAATTCTCTTTGATTCGGGAATTTACTAATATTTTCGATATATGCTCCGCAACTACCTTTCGGAACTTTTATTATTACCATAAAATCATTCTTTAAGGTTCGTGACATAACTACTGATGTACTAATAAACTGAGGATCTTTGAATATATCTCCAACCGAAAAATCCTTATATGCATCAAAACTTAACGTTCGATAACAAATAATATCATGTTTCAAATCGTATCGTAGTATCGCATTTGAAATAACATTCGAATAGTAAATCAATGTGCTGCTACCGGGAATCTCACCACGCAACATAGCATTAAGTCTTGCATAAAATTTATCATTTTTCGTGTCATCACTATTCTTAGTATATTTCCGGATTGCTCTGATTTCTTCCGCTGTAAGGTTATTTATCCATTTCTCTGAATCATTACGGAGAACAAGCACTACTTTTTCAGGAGCAAGAGGTGAAAATTTTCTTGATTCTATTATACCACTTCCTGCCGCAATTGCAACAGTTTTCTTCAACTCTCTTACAGATTTTTCGGCTTCCGAAAGTCGCTTTCCCCATTCACTAAGTCTTGCTCCATAGCTCTGCTTATTTCCCTCATCAAGTGAAAATTCTTCGAGCCGCTCAAACCTCTGCACCTGCCGTTCGCAGTGGTTCAGCCTTTGTTCGGCGTTGTACAGCTCGATGTTCTGTTCCCTCTCCTCAGGTGTAAATTGCTGCAAGAGAGTCTCTGCGCTGTCGGTGTTCGCCTGCACCTCGTTTTCGGGAAGCTCGGCTTCTTCGCTATTATCATCTTCGGAAAGGAAGTCTCCGAAGTATGTCGTGTGTGAATCCTGGCAGTTCGGGTGATACAGCCCGTGAGCTATGCAGTCGCTCATCAGCAGATAACCAAGATTGGAGGCTTCCTCCGCCGTTCCGCCGCTCCACACATCATCAACTATGATTTTACCGCAGAACGGTGCGCATTTCGGGCAGGCGTTCGTTCGCTTGTTGAGGATCACCGTATGGATCCCCCACTTTTTACGCATATCGCCCTCGCCTTGAAGATATGCTCTCTTGTTCGCTGTTCTGAGCGCCATTTCCGCATATGCGTCAATAGGGACCCGTCTGCCGTTTTTGTATTCAATGCAGTTGATCCCTGCCGAAAGGAAGTCTTTTGTCGCCATATCAACAGCTTTTGCATAGGTGCCTGCGCCTGAGTTTGCATAGACCTGAGCGTTGAATATGATCTGCCTGTATTTATCGTTCGTCATTCTCAAAACGGCTGTTTCGGCTGTTTTCATATCGTCTGTAACTGCGTCTGTAAGCGCATTCATCTTGCGGTCGTTTACCTTGAAAAATTCGCCCTGTATACCCTTGTAAGGCGAGTTTGATACAGGTGTACCGTTATGTATCCGTTTTAGTATCTCACGCTCCTGAGCCGTCTGAGCGCCTTTGTATGACGTTTTTATCTCCTGCTCTATGCGGTCGTTGATCTCGCTGAATTGCTTCGGGAATTTTGAAGCATTCCTTTTCTTGTACGCTTCGAGTGCTTCAAGCTGCATGATCTGCCACTGCGCCCATTCATAACCTTCCGTAAGCTCTTCTATCTTGTGATCTGTAAGATTCCTCGTCATAGACGCTATAAGCTCATGCTCTATCGCCCGGAAAGCCTCTCCGATGTCGTAATCAGCCATAGCTTACACCTCTGTAAAAGCAGGCTCTTCAAGCGAAGCTACGCCTTTCTCCGACTTGATCCGCATGACCTCACTGTTTTTCCAGTCATCATCTTTCGATCCTCCCCACAGCTCATCTACCTGCGTTTCGATGGACATTACACCGAATGACGCCGCCTTGCCTACGGTTTCAACACGGCTGTCAAAATCGGGTGCGCCGTACTCGCCGAAGCTGATAGACGCATTATACTCTCTCGGCGGAAACTCTCTTATATTGTCGTATGTTTTCAGCACCGCCGTTATCAGTTCGGGAACAGCCTTTTCAAGAACGTCTGTTATGGTGTTTCTTGTAGATCCGGTAACGTCCTTTTTCTCCCGCTGTGCATCGGCACTTGACATTTTACCTACATCTATGCCCAATGTTGCCGGAGAGACAAGCCCTTGCAGGCACATCATGAGAGCGTTCATATATGACGTAACGAATGCTTCGTATTTGATATCGGGCTGAACCGTAGTTATACGCTGGTTGTCAACGCCTTCCGCACGGGGCGGTGAGATCGTAACATAGTCGTTTCCAAACGTATTAAACGGCAGCAGCGAACCGTTTTCGGGATTCCTCGGAATGAAATCCTGCGGAATGTACTGCTTTACTCTTCCGGCTCTCAAAGCGTCCCACCACTGCGAAACGACTTCGTCCGCAGCATCAAAGCAGTCGGAACGACCGCCTGAAAAGATAGAGCGGCCACGTCCGGGATACTTAGGTGAATCGTAGAATTTCAGCGGTACCGCCATTATGTATTCGCCGTCAAAATTTATCCTCGGCTCTATTCCTGCAAGCTGCGGTACCTTTGAAAGCGGAACTGCTTTGCCGTTGAGATCGTACAGGCGGCTCTCGACAAAGCCTTTGCCGTACCTCTCGCAAAGAGTATACTTGGCGGTACCTGTATCAAACAGCGATTTGAAAATTATCGCAGTGAGAACGCCTCTTCTTCGTTCAAATTCGACTTTGTCGCCGTCAATGAATTCAATGATCGGATACTCCGATACTTCCCGATCGACCGATATCTTGAACGCTCCGTCTCCGCAGATAAGACCGTTCAGAATACCGTTTTTCAGTTTTTCCAAAAAAGCGGTCTTTTCCGAAATGGTTTCCCAATCGTTTGAATTTGCTTCGATCTTATCAATATCGGAAGTGACGATATATGCAAGCGTATCGGCGATTATCGCAGGGATCCCGATATGAATTTTTCTGATACGTTCACTCTGCGGAACGCTTTCCCAGAACCCCGTTTTCTTTCCGTTTTTGTTTGTCTGTGAAAAGAACTGCGACAGCTCGTCACTGTCGCCTCTGTACCATATTTTCGCCTGCATTACTTCCGTTTCAAACGTTGAAAACTCCCGGACCGTAAAGCTCTGCGGCTGAGCAGGCGTTATTTCAAGCCAAGTCTGCATCATCTTTTTCATTCGCTCCCCGATGTTAAACTTCAATATCCACACTTCCTATCAAATGCTTATATGGCAGCCAGGCGTACTGGCAAGAGTTGATAAAATGATCGTTGCCGTCTTCGGGCTGATATTTACCCTCGTTTCTGCCTTCCTGCCAGCTGTAAGTATTCAGCTCGTTTCTGTATCCGCTGCATGAATCGACAATAAGGAAATCACCGCAGGCAAACCAAGCGCTCTGCAAGTGGATCCTGTCGATTATCTTGGTTTTCTTGAAAGCAGGGATATAATTGTAAATGCTTCCCGTAAGACGTTTATACTTTTCGCATTCAAGTATAGTCGCCTGATCGGCGCTGTCTATATAAACATCTCTTGCAAAGCCCCACTTCATACGGTTGCGCTCCAAAAAATCAGAAAAGACTTTCGGGATATCGCTCGGTGTGAGAGGTGTTTGCAGATTCTTATTATTGTATCCGAGCTCATCGAGCAGAACGCACTTGCGGTCCGTTGTGATCCCAATAAAAGTGAACGCCATCATATCGGGCGAGCTTTGCGAATATGACGTATCAAGGGCAGCGGAAAAACGCTCGAATGACATTTGTTTTGCTTTCGAGGCATGTATGAACGCCTCGCCCGGAGGATCAAAAACAAGCCCCGCAGCCTTGCCTCTGAGGCCTTCTATCTTGTTCTTATAAAGCTTTGTACCTTTCGGTGCAGACTGCATTTTCTTTTCGATATCTTCTGCCGAAAGAGAAAGATTATCATAAAACGTAAAGAACCAGTACCGCCAGCCTTTTACGGGCGGCTCAACAATCTCTTCCATTATTGACCGAGGTACGCATGATTCGTATTTCCTGTAAGGCCGTGATCTGTTGACAAATTCCTTGTACACGGGAAGAGACGGATCATCGGGGTTCAGCGTTGCCATAAGGTAATCGTTACGTGTAGATATCTCACGTACAAATTCAATGTTCGCCGTGTTGATCTCGTCTATGTAAACGCACCCGAACTGCGAGCCGAGAACGTTTTCCCACTTGTCTTTCGTGTCATAGCCGAGAATATATATGATCTTGCCCTCGAACTTGATATGCGGAAGCTTGTTGTCTTTGTCGCCGTTGCCGTAATACATCGCATTACGGTGAAGATCAAGGATCCCGTTATCCTGCTGTATTATATTTTTTTCTGCCGTACCTGTCGTCTTGCTCGCTATGATATGCAGCTTTTTGGCGCTTGCCGACACCATGCGCATAAACTTAACGCCTGCGCCTACCGTCGTCTTTCCGCTTGCCGTAGTCCCTTCAAGAAAATCCGCCGTAACGTTTATGCTGTTTATAAAATCAATGTATTTTTGCGATAACGGAAATTTATTCATCAAGACCACTTCCGCCGAGTTGAGCGAAAACATCAGCAAGTTTTTCCGATGTTTCGACCTTAGCTTCTATGCGTTCTGTAAACATACCGAGATATTTTCCTAAAAGCTCAGCTGCTCTTAGCTTATCTTTTTCAGATGGTTTTTTCATAACACGATCTATACGCTGACCGCCCTTTCCCACCGAACGAAGGACCAACTCTTCGCTCTGAGCTTCACCACGCATCACACTTGTTAGATATTCTAATACATCTCTGATATCAGCAGTTTTTTCGCTTCTTACCTGCTCGATACGTTTGTCAATATAATCTCTCATCTCAGGATTATATTTTGAAGTAGGCTTTTGTAGGTTTTTGTCATTTATCCAAGCAGAGGCATACCGTGCTGTTTTCGGAGAGTAGCCGGCACGCATTGCCGCTTGTGTTGCATTCAGATCTGTGAGGTATTCCTCACAAAATCTTTTTTGTTTAGCCGTAAGCAAATACCTCACCTCCGGTTTAGAATTAATAATAGCCGCATGCAAAAACCGCCCCGATCGGGACGGTTCTCACGTTTTTATTTTAAAGAGAGTATCAAGAAAAGAAGACCAAAAAGGCTGATTGCGGAGACAGGATTTGAACCTGCACATGTCAGCTTATGAGACTGATGAGCTGCATTTGCTCTACTCCGCCATATACGCAGCCGGGACGGGCAGTGACCCGGCTGCCGAACAAGGAGGTCAATAACGATGGTGCTCGTATATAACTCTTTATGCTACCATTTTAGCATGATTTTTAGTGTCATTCAATGCCATCAAGCGAGACGCATTGCAAAGCTTCTCCGTGAATACGAAATATCTGCCGCCTGCTGTAGTGCATGCTCTCGTAAATGCCCTCAACATAAATGCCTGTATGTTTGTCATAGTAGCCATCCCACGGCTGATAGAGCAAGTACCTGCGTTCCAACACTTCACGCTGCGCCTCATCGGGGACTGCTGCAATTGCTTTCTCTATTTCCATCCATTTTGAGACGAGCCTCTCAATGAGATCATCCGCTTGCTGCTCATACTCAATGACCTTGTCGATAACGCTGCTCATGTCGCCGCCACAGGTCGATTTGACCTTATCGGAGTCATATGATATACCCCTGCCGTAAAGGCTCTCACGGAGCTTGCAGGCCTTTGAAATGAGCATCGCCGCCTTGCGGTCGAGAGCATATGCCCGGCTCAGATAGTCTTTCGGTGTCATCCTGTCGCCTT
>CACZYP010000050.1 GCA_902785425.1 uncultured Ruminococcus sp.
AAATTGCATCTTTTTTCCTCTCCCTTTGCTTGTTATATCCATTATATCACTTTTTCCTGTTTTAGGGTAGGGTTTTTAGAGGTGCCCAATTGTCAATTGAAAAAGCTTTTCCGCAGACCAATATTATCGGTCTGCGGAGAGATTCGGGGTATGTTCAGCCGTCCGACGGGTTCCAGCTTCTGTCGGAATATGCGTTGTCGGTTTTCTGCACTGCGTCGGCGAGTACGTCTATACGCAGGGTGCAGCCTTCTGTTTTGCTGTACGTATCGCTTGATATCATGACCTGCTCAAGAAGCGCCGGGGTCGTTTCGCCGGAGCGGACGAGCGACTTGCTGTAAAAGCAGCGTTCGCCGCTGTTGAATGTCCAGTAGCTTTCCCAGTTTTCATTAAGCTTCAGCGTTATCACAGGCTCCGGCTCGTTCTGTGCGTTTTTCGTGCAGAGCTGCAGTGACTTTCTGTCGGCGCTCAGCTGCGTTATCTTCATGTCGGAGATCTCTATGCCGCCCGTAACATTGCCGCTTTCATCGTACCACATCGGCACAAAGCGCACACGAAGATACTCGTCGCTGCTCGTTTTCGGCGCTTTTATCTCAACTGTCTTTGCGGCGATGTAATCGCTGTCGCTTTCGACAAAGGAGTAGTCGTCGTTTGTGAAGCTGACGCCGCTCTGATTGCCCTCTATGATGACCGCTTCATCGCTGCCCTCGGAAAAGCTGTTCTTTCGCACGGAGCTGTTGACTGCCGCAAAAACAACAAGCGGCGGAATGAGCAGGAGCGCTGCAAGTGCGGTGATGAACATGTATTTTTTTCTGCTCATTTACCCACCTCCCTGATTGCTCTTCGGCTTGCATGCTATCTCGTTTTCCGCATAAGCCTGTGCGCTGAGATAAGCGTACTCCGTTTCGCTGTTCGTAAAGCTTGCGGTCGGTCTGTACGTAGTCTCGTGAGTCGTGCTGTCGGTGTATGACGGCTGTGAAAAGCGGTCGGCATTGATATCCTTTACCGAGAATATTACGGACGGGTAGCCCTCGGGCATCGTGCATTCTGCGCCCTCGGCTTTCGCTGCGGCGCCTTTCAGTATGTTCGAGCCGTTCCAGAAATCGTAGTCGGTATTTGACCAGCATGTTAGCTCCGTGACACGGTAGATGCCGCTTTGCTGAACGTGGACTGTCTGCACGCCGTGGCGTATCGCCGCAGGGTACGTGTAGACCTTGTCGGTGTCATACGTCTTTTTGATCTTGACGTCGCCGCCGCCTTCGATGAACTGCGACTTCGTACCGCCTGCATTATCGGGCGCATGAAAGAGCTGATAATTGTACGCCGAACCGCCAAGGGTGATGTGGTCGTCGTCGGTGTAGGTTATAGTGCCGTCACAGTTTACGGTAACGTAGAAGCTGTCAAGGATATTGTTGTTTTTCGAGAAATCCGTCTCCGTTTCGCTGAAACGATCGACACGGAAAACGAACTTCTGTGTTTCGTCGCTGTCGTGAACATTCTTGTCTACAAACGCAATCTTTTCGATATCGAAGTAATAGTCGAGCGCCGCAGTGTTCGGCACGCTGATCGTGTACGTTATGTGTATCGTGTTTCCATCCACCGTTTCGAGCTTATCAAGGTACTGCTCGTTTTCGCACGTTATGACGCCGATATCGGTAACATTGAACTTGATGTCCTCTTCAAGCCCCTCGTAACCGTCGAGCGGCTGAGTTTCCCTTAAATAGTACGACTTGCCCTCAAGCGGAACGAGCGTCTGATCTATTTTCGGGATAACGCCGTTTGAGTTTGTGGTAAGCTCGGTGTAGCCCGGCAGCGCATCGAAAGACTCCTGGAGCTTTCCGAGCACCTCAACGTCCTTATGGAGCGCAAACTTTACGCCGGGGAGCGGCGTTCCGCTGCCGCCCTGAACTTTTTTGACCTGAAGTGTAAACGGCTTGTTGTAAATGTCGATCTTCGCCGCCATGCCGTTGTTTGTGGGAGTAGTATACTCCGCCCAGCACTTGCCGTCTGAATGGGTGCTGTCGTTGGTATCGTACAGCGGATCGTTGTTGTCGTCAAGCCTGCGGTCGTTTGCGTTTGACCAGTTCGTAATAGTGTATTCACCCTCAGAGCCTGCGGTCTCAACGACCTCAAAATAGATCGGGTCGGAAATACCGACATAGCTTTTATTGATATCCGAATCGTAAGCTTTCGGGGAGTACGTCTGAACGAGCTTAAACTTTTCGCCGCCGTTAAGACCGTACATTACCGTAACTTTTCCTTTGGAGTCGGAAGTATACTCGCCGATCAGCTCGGAATAATCCTGCTCCGTGCTGTCGTACTTGAAGATCTTGAACCTGCCGCCGGCAAGCGGAGTGTCCGCTCCGTCATTATCGTTGTTCCACTCGTAGAGATAGATCTCAACGCCGCCTTTTCTTGTGTTCGTGATCGTGTCGATACGGACGTTGTTCGAGCCGGCAGCTCCCGTCCTGCGTGGCGTACCGACTGTATACGAAACGTCGTATTCCTGCGTAGATTCATCATCACTGAGGTCTGTAACAGTGATATTTCTGAGAATATCGGCTTCGTTAAGCTTCGTCACGCCGGTGTAACCGGTAAGATAGCCTTCTGCATCGAATGCCGCACCGGTAAGCGTTACCTCATAGATATGGTAATCGGCAAGAGTTTTACCCTCTTCAAGCTTTTCAAAGAAGTACTTCACGGTCGTTTCTGGCGACATGATCTGCTTGACGGTATCCTCCATAGGATCAGCGGAATTACCGAGGTAAACTGCGGTGAAGATATCGCTGTGAGACTTTGTAAAGTCCTTGTCGCTCCACACCTTGTCCGCTTCAAGACCTATGCCACGGCGGTTCTGAACGTTCATGTAGGCGTCGTAGCCTGCGTCCTTTATCTCGCCGATACTGTTTTCGGGATATCCCGGCTTGTTCTGAATGAGGTAGGACGCCTGGAACTGGTGACCTTCAAGCTCGCCCGTCTGACACTCAAAGCCTATAAGGCCGTAGCCTATGGGTATCTCGTAATCTCTTTCCTCAACCATGAACTTTGTGCCTACTACAAGGTTTGGAACGATAACGGTATATCCTGCGGGGATATTTGAGATAGCACCGTAACGTGACGTTTTGAACGTGATACGCTCTTTCTGCGCATCGGTGAGTTCGGTCACCGTCTGGAACGATGTTGTAGTGCCGGAAACGGAATCGGTGACTTCATATCTTTTGAAGCGCATAGCGATCGGATCCCACTCGCAGAGATATTTGCTCTCATCGATAACATAATACGGACGCATATCGGTCAGCGCATAATCGCCTTTCTGATCGTCCCAAAGATAAAGACGGTAGTTGAAAACAGTGTTGTCAACGTCGGCATCGTTCGAGCCGGGGGAATATCTCAGCTCATGCTGCGCTTTGTACTCCTCTAACGACGGGTCGCCCGGAAGAAGCGGCGTATAGTTTTCGTCGTACTCTTCATCGTACAGCACCTTTTTTATGTTCAGCGAATGGATCTTATCGGGATTGATCTTGTTGTTGAATGCGATACTCGGCTGTACCTGAACTTCCTGCTCTTGCGTTTTCAGATCCTCGATACTGCCCGATATTACGTTATGCTCAAACGTAACGTCGCCGTTGTTCGCCTCAACGTCATAAACGTTCGTGTTCACGGCGCACTCGGTGATCCTGTAGAAGTTTGTGTTGTCGGGGAAGTGTATCTCAAGCGGCCTGCCCGGGAAAAGGAAGAACACGTTGCGGTACGGCGTGCCTCCGCTCGGCGGAGTGTATGACGAAGCGAAGTCTACCGACTGAGTGGAGTTCTGATACGATACGTTTACGTTCTGCGTTGAATCTCTGTAATCGAGAAGCTGCCAGTCATCGTCTGTTGAAGGTTCTTCTTCAAAGCTGTATTCGATCTGGAACGGGAACTTCATCGAGCCGAAATCAACGTCCTCGCCGTTTTCCGTAAGCTCCTTTGCAAACAGAACGTTGCCGGGAGTTACGGCGGAGAGGTTGAAGCGCATGTGCAGGTTTGAAGCGCCTGCGCCTCGCTCCATGTAGAAGATCTTCATCGTGTGAACGGTGTAGTCCTTGAAAACGAAGCCCCTGTTAGCTTCTGTTTTTTCGTGGTTGTCTTCAAAGAGGCTGCTTACCCATTCTTCGGCTTCCTCTGCCGTTTTGCCTCTTGCGATGGCGTTTGCCTTGAAAACGTCACGCAGCTCCCTTGTTACGAGTGCGCCGCCTGTGCCCGATTTTACTGTAGTGGTCACCTTGCCCGTCCGGAAGTTTACGCTTCCTGCAAGAGCGGAGTGGATACCGCCAAGGTCGAGAACGAGCTCGTCGTCAACGTAGAGCCAGAAGTCGTCGTCTCCGGTGAACTCGAAGATGATGTCGTGGCCCCATGCGTCAAGTCCGCTCGGCGTTTGTACGAACTTTGCGTCAAGCTCCATGCCGAGGAAGTAGTCCGTAGTTTCGGTTGTCTTGTGCAGGTACTCACCTTTTCTCGGATCGTTGACATCAAGGGGTGTGAGCGTTGCTTTGTATTGGTTCTCTGCCGTTATGCCGTCGTCTGTCGCATAGGAGTTCGGCGAGATCGTATTGTAGGGCAGGAACTGACCATGCCTGAGCGAATTTTTTGTAACGGCAGGCACCGTGCCAAGCTCTCTGTAAACGGTGAAGTTGTTGGTGGTCACGCCGTTCTTTATAAGCGTTGCAAACGTCTGGCAGCTGTCGAACTCAAAGTAACCGCTCGATTCGTGGATACTGTCTATAAACAGGTGGTTGCACTCTGTCGAGCCTGCGAACATGGTGCTTAAAGATGTGTTGTTCTTATTTACAACGGTCGGATAGCCGTCGCCGGCGATCTTATTCGAGAGAAGACCGACAGTAGGATAATCGTAATACTTACCGTCGTCTTTTCCGAGAAAACCTTTCATCTCATCACGGGACTCAAAATCTTTCATCTTGAGGGTGATGCCGTAATCGTTGTTGTCTATCGTTTCAACTTCATGCAGCCTTGACGACTGCTCGCTTACAAGCAGTGAATCAAACGTTGCGAAATAGAACGTATCGGCTTTAGCCATAGGCGACGGCTGTATCATTTCTGTCGTGCTGTTCGCTTCAACGCCAACATACTCGTAATAGCCGTTATCCCATGCAAGGATAGTCGAATAATACTCGCCGAAATATTCGTCATCGCCCACCTTAGAGTAGCTTCTGCCGGGCATGACGATACCGATCTTTCTGTCGGAAAGTATCTGACCGCTCGCAAGCTGCGGGGCAAGGTACTTGTCGGAAAACGTGTTCTGCAGCTCATAGTAGCCGTTTTCCGAACCGTCGCTGTTTGTATAGATAGTAAACTTCCACAGCAGCGTATTGATCGCATCGTCGAGCCACATGATCTTGTCGCCGTAAGCGTAAACAGGCGTGAGCGAACCGTCATGATCGATAGCATAGAAATTGTACTTCTTGTTCTCATCGTCCCACAGACGGGTATACACGATAAGCTCGATCGGCTTGCCCTCTTCCTGCTGCTGACGGAAGCTCGCCGAAACACTGATCGTGTTTGCGGTCATGGTGAGCTTGTCGTCGGCGGTGACTTGGGATTGCTTTACTCGCTTAAGAGAAGTTCCCGTACTCGATAAAACATAGCTGTTGCTTGTACTGTCAAAATATACATATTTATCACCGCATTTAAGAGTAAAGGAAGTTTTGCTGCTGTCGGGCAGCACATTAAACTCCGCAGCCCCGCTCACATCATCGGCAAGAGCAAGAGAATTGCCGCTGACAGCAAGATATTTTTGAGTGCCGCTTTCATCATAAAGATAATATATATCGGAGCTTTTGTTTACAAATTTCCACAATGTGATATCGGTGTTCTCGGAAACATACAAAATATGCTGGGCATTATTCGTATCATGAGTTTCTATCTCATAAAGCTGTTGGAAATGCGAATCGGGCGAAGCAACAAGTGCATTTCCAAGCGTTCCGCCGGTTTGATCCATCAAGCCAAAGCTCTTGCCGTCCAATTCATATGCGTCATCGGGGAACGCTGCAGGGAACTGAACCATGATTCTTGAATTAGTTTGGTTATCGCTGTCTGTCCAGTAGCGTATACCGCCGCCGCCGTTCGAGTGCTGCAGCCATTTATTCGTATCTTTCTGATTAAAAAGAAACTTTTGTGGACTTGTGTCACCATCTTCCGTTATATCAAACAAATCGGCAGAAGAACTGCTGAGTTCAATTTGATTGCCTGATTTTGTATGAATATACTTTTTACCACCATTATAAGTATAGATTTTATAATAATCTCCGTCTTGCTCAAAATACCATAAAGAAGCAACAATAACGCTTGTTGTTTCAACCAAACAATTATTTGAGTTTAAACTATTTGTAAAAAAATTATTATTTCCATAATACAGATACGCACCATTCTGCGCTTTTCTTCCCGTCAGATCGTCAAGAGACTCTGCGCTTTCGGTCTGCGCAACAGGCGTTGGCAATGTTGTATCCACAATCTCATACACCGAAAACCCCGAAGCGAAGAAGCTTATCTTGCCGTCTTCGAGTGTGAAGTCGGTTATCTGCTCACGCTCGCCGTCGTCTTTTACGTGCCACAGTTCGAGCGTTTCGCTGCTGCCGTCTATTTCGGGGTCGCTGATCTCAACGAAGATCGGCGCTTTTTCAAGCGGCTGGAACTCGTTGTTGCCCTCGTCTGTTATCGTGATGTCGTAAGCCGCCACTGCGTCACGCTCGCCGCTGACGTCCTCGACGGTGACGTTCGCATTTTCGGGCATAATGCCGTCGAGCGTGACTACCTCTTCCGACTCTTCCCCGTTCGGGTACAGCTCGAAGCTCTGCTTGCAAAGCTCATCCTCGGAACACTGCGATGAAACAGCAGTGTCCTCTGCGGCGATAGTCACAGGCGTTGCAAACACGCTGACAAAAGCAATTATCGCCGCCGTCAAGCAGCTCAAAACCTGCCGCTTTAGTTTTCCTTTCTTTTTTCTTTTCATTCTATATATCCTCCGAAATTTCGGTTAAACAAACCAACACTTAATAAATTGAAAATGGACAATTGACAATGGACAATTGTGGAACTCGGCTGCGCCGAGTTGTTTTGTATTAGTCCTCTCAAAGCCAAACTTTACTCGCTGCTGAAAGATAACTTTAAAGTCTGAATAAACTAATATAAAAATCAGGAGCGAAGCGACTCATTAATTGTCCATTGTCAATTATCAATTGTCAATTATCAATCGTATGCTTCTGCAAACGTCTGCGGGGTGGGCGGCTGAACGAATGTGCCTGTCGGGAGCGCCTGCGCCTGAATGTTTATGTCGTAATCCTGATCGAACACACCGAGATAATCCGCCTTGTAGATCGGTATCTCAAGACGGTGGAAAAGCTCTTCCGTTGTCTCGCCGGGGCTTACGGCGAACATCGTGCCGTCGTTCGAGCCGTTCGTGTAGTAGAAGTATAGCTCCATACTGTTTCCGGAGGGCGGCGCAGTGTCGTTCGGGTACACTGCAAATTTCCCGTTGGCGCAGCTCCACGAAGAATCGTTCCATGTGAGGAGATCAACGTAAATGTCATTGTCGCCTGCGTCCTTCGTTTTGAGCTTGACAGCATCTATTATAGATGAAAAGCGCTTCTGATTCGTCGGGCGTGCGACCTCGCCCTCTTCGCTCACGCTCGTTCTGAGCGACCCTTCGTAATCGCCGAGCGTTATCGTCACTTTGAGACGAATGTAAAGATCGGTCTGACCGTCGTTTACGGCGTACGGATTTTTCGGGATATTCATTCCCGGCTCGGAGTGCTGCGCCATCTCACGGCCTGCGCTGTCCCACATCGGCTCGTAGAGCATCACCGAGGACTGACGTGCTGCAAGACTGTTTGAAACAGAGTCACGGCTCGTGAAGTATGCAAAAATGCCCGAGAAAACAAGAGTATAGTAGACAAGCAGCAGCGCAGACGCCGTTATAACCTGCCGCCTGTTCTGCTTTATCCATCGGATCATATTCAAAGCTGACCCTCCTTTGCGTTGTTTCCTGCGTAAAATCCTCTTAATGTCTATATTATACATTGCATATAGTTTGCATGTTTAAATACTAAAAGTACATATCAAGACATAATTCCACGCTAATTATACACCATTTCACACACAAAGTCAACCGAACAGTGCAATAACTTTGTGAACAAGTGCAATACGCTCCCCCGTATCTCCACTTTTTTTACATTTTACGAGAATTGTATTGTTAAAATTTTGGATATATGATAAACTATAATTTAATAAATGCGAAACTTTATAAAATTGAAACGAAAAATTATTTTGAATGTGGAACGTCGGGATCGGTGCGTGCTTGTCCTTAAAAAATGCAGCTTTCAGCCGTCGCAAAGGATCAGTTTACGCTCAACACAGGCGGTTTCATTCCACATTCATAAAAAACGGGGGATTTATTATGAGAAACGGAAAAAAACTCATAGCAGCGATTACGATCATTTCTTTGCTTATTTCCACAGTGCTTTCGGGCTGTATTTTTGATATCGACGATCTTTATATCGAAGATACTTCCGAAACTTCGTCTTACAGCACCGACAGCACCTATACGCTGATGGTGTATCTGTGCGGATCCGACCTTGAAAGCAGCTACGGCTGCGGCACCGCCGACCTGCGTGAGATGATCGAGGGCTACAACGGCAACGAATGCGTGAATATAATCGTGCAGACGGGCGGCTCGTACTTCTGGCACAACTATCAGGTCACGGCGGACAGGTGTCAGCGCTTCCGTGTGACGAAAAACACGATCGAGCTTATCGACGACAAGGTAGGCGACAGAGCGATGAACGACCCGAAAACGCTCTCCGATTTTATCGATTATTCCGTAAAATCGTACCCTGCCGACCGCTACGGCCTTGTGCTGTGGAATCACGGCGGCGGCTCGGCAGGCGGTTTCAGCTACGACGAAAAGCACGGCGACGACATGATGAGCATGACCTCGTTCGGCGAGGCGCTCAAAGCTGTGGGCGTGAAGTTTGACTTTATCGGCTTCGACGCATGCCTTATGGGCGGCTTTGAAACGTGCCTTGCAGTCGCTCCGTACACGAAATATCTCATAGCTTCGCAGGAATCGGAGCCGGGCTGCGGCTGGTACTACAAAGACTGGTTATCGCAGCTTTCCGCCTCCCCCTCAACGCCGATAACGGAGCTTGGAAAGACTATCATAGATACATACATCGAAAAAGCGTATGAGTACGACCCGTCAACCTACTCAACTCTCGGACTTTTCGACACCGAAAAGGTCGTCTCGGAGCTTCTGCCGCTTGTCAACGAGATGTCGCTGTCGTATACAAAATCGCTTTCCGCAGGCGACTTCAAGAAGCTTTCAAAGGCACGCTCGGAGCTTAAAGAGATGGTCAGCGAGGAGGATTACGTCGATCTTTACTCCGTTGCGGAATCGGACAAGAACGAGGCGCTGAAAAATGCTCTTGCGGAGTCTACCGTCTACTTCTCTGCTACGGAAAACGGCGAGGGCGACAACGGACTTTCGATCTACTACCCGTACCATGATCTTTCGCACATCGACAACGTAAACGACGCTTACGAAACATACGATTACGACATTGATTTTGACGACTTCATCGACATGTTTGCAAACATCATGGCGGCAGGTCAGATACTTCTTGATGACGGCAGTGATGAGTCGGAATACGACGACTGCGGCTGGTTCGATCTGCTTGACGATATTGACGAAGAGGACGATCTCTCAATACTTGACGAGCTTTTCGAGGACGACAGATACAAGAAGTACACGGGCGAGTATTTCAGCAAGAACGACAACGACTTCAAACAGCTTGAGGTCAAGGAGTCAAACGGCAGTTTCATTCTCGAAATGACAGATAAAGACTGGGAGAACATCAGTGATGTTACGCTGACATGTATTGCCGACTACGAGGATTTCTACATTGATTTCGGCGAGGACGACTACTACGAATTCGACGAAAAAGGCAATCTTATCGTCGGCTACGATCAGACATGGGTAGCGCTTGACGGCTGCATAGTGCCGTTCTACTTTGAAAACCACTACGAAACGGACGACTACTTCCTCACAAGCGGTTACGTGCCCTGCATGTACAACGACAAGGAGTCGGAAATAGTCGTTGCATGGGACACGAACCACCCCGAAGGGTACGTTGCAGGCGTCCGCTCGACGTACAGCAACAGCATGATCTCGTCAAGGGGCATGACGCAGCCGCAAAGCGGCGACAAATTCAGTCCGCTTTACGATGTTTACGACACCGACATGAACTTTGTAAAATCGGTCACGCTCGACGACGAAGTGATAACCGTCAAGGACACCATAAAAGTTTCGTATGAAGACGTAACAGAACAGCTTGGCAACACGTACATCTACTACACGATAACCGACATTTTCAATAACGAAAGCTACACTGAAAGCATCGACTACAGAGTAGACTGATAAAAAAGAGGGTTCCGGAAGGAAACCCTCTTTTTAAATGGAAAATTGAAAATGGAAAATGGAAAATTGCGGTCAGGCTCGCTTTGCTCGCCTTTTTTATAATTGACAATGGACAATTGATAATTGACAATTATGGAACTCGCCTGCGGCGAGTTGGATTATATTAGCTATCCCGGATTCACACTTCACTCTCCGCCGAGAGATAAACTACAAGTTTGAATAAACTAAATATAAAATCAAGCGGCGGAGCCGCTTCCGCAATTGTCCATTGTCCATTGTCAATTGTCAATTATCAAAGACCATCCCTCCCCACTCGACGACAGCAAAGCCCTCTCTCTCGAATGCTTCGGGCTTGCTTGCGGTCTTGGGGGTCTCTCCCTCGGAGAACAGGAACCATACTCTGAATACCGAGTCGGGCGTCGGGGTGATCGTGACAGGCATCGTTTCGTCAAGCTTTTCTGTCAGCTGCGGATACATTGCGTAGTCTTTGCCCTTTTCAAGCTTTTCGCACCAGAAATCGCAGAAGTCATCTATCTCGGTGTCGTTGAGACCGTAGGCTTTGAGAATGCTTGTGAATGTCTCACGGCGTGAGCCGCCCGGTATCACGAAGCCCTCGTTCTTCTGATAGAAGCCGGGGAATGTCGTCGATTCGTAGAAAAGGTAGCCGTATTCGCTGCCGCCCGATTCAAGTGTTCCGTCGGGCTTTGCCTGTGCATTCCAGCCGCTTTCATACGGCGGATCGGTCACTGTAAGAAGCTCGGGATATGCAAACGTTACGCTTACATTTTCCTCTTTTTCGGGGTAAAGGTAGATGTTCGGCTTGTATACGCCGATTCCGTTTGCGGTCGGGCTTGCGCCTTTTTGCTTCGTCTGGAGATCGAGGAGCATACTTGCTTCGCTGTCGCCGCTCTTCGGCACCGGCTTCTCTCCCTTTAACGCCCCCTGCAGCATGCTGAACAGCAGCACACCTCCTATGTAGAGCGATCCTACAACATAATCTGGAAACAGTATCAGGTGTTTTATCGGGCGGTCGCTCTTCAGTATCTTTACATAGAGATCATTCAGGAAGTTGACCATCTCCGAACTTGTGAATATGACCTCCGCCGCCGTCAGGGCAAGCCCGACATTTGGCGGCAGAAACGGTCCCACAAACGTGTTTATGCCCTTGATGCCGGCAGCGCAAAGCTTTAAGTACGGGCTGATAAAAGGTGCGCTCGGGTCTTTGAGGTAATCGTAGATCCCTTTTAGGTACAAGTACCGTCCTGCCCATTTGGCGGCGGCCTTACCCATCACCTTTGAAAACCAGTTTACGCTTGCCTTGCCCTTATTGAGCCAGTTTTTTGCGCCGTTCCAGCCTTTGTCTATCCACTTGCCTACTTTCTTTACGCCGCCTTTTACCGTTTCTTTTATAAGGTCGGGTATCTTTGATTTTACGTACTCCGTTTTGAGCTTTTCAAGGAAGCTGTTTTCGTCACGCTTTTGAGGATATGCGCCGTCTATGCCCTTTAACGATTCACGGAGGTTATGGGCGATCTGTTTTGTGTCGATAGGTTTCAGGTCTTCTATGTTCGTTTGCTGCGCCGCAGGCATACTTGCGGCGGGAGCCTGACTTGAAGCCGCTCTGTCGTAATCGTAATACGAGCTTCTTCCGCCGTTTGATGTGAAATACGGCCATGAAAGCGACGGCCTTACGGAAGGATCTTCATATGACGGAACGGCGTATGACGTCAGGCTGAGGCATGAAAACGTCATTGTAAAAACAAGGATAAGCGCCGTTATTCTTCTCATAAGCTTATGCTTTTTCATTTATTCCGCCTCCTCTTCCGATGATATCTGTTCTGCGTACCATGCAATGTCTGAAAGATACTCCTCGTCAACGCCAAGCTCTACAGCCTGCTCAAAAAGCGGCAGAGCTTCGCTTTCTTTGCCCTGCTCCATCAGCGCTACGCCGAGGAAGTAAGAAAGCTCTCCGCTCGGCTCTTCCGAAAGCTCGTAGGCTTTGAGAAGATAGTACGTTGCTTTTTCGTATTCCTTGCTGTCAAGCAGAAGCATTCCGAGGCTTTTGTTTGCGTGAAGCCGGTTCGGTGCATCGTGCACCTCGGCTTCATAAAGCTCTGTAAGAAGCTGCACGAGATCGTCGGAAAACTCGTGCTTCTGAGTTATCGCCTGTTCCATAACGGTGTAATACTCTTCCGACGTTTTGTCGGAAAATCTGCCGGCTATTTCCTGCGCTTCATCGGGGGCGCTGCGTTCGAGCGCTTTAAGGGCAAGGATATAGAGCGTGTCGTCTGTCTCGCCGTAGCGCCCGGAAAGCTCGTCAAGCTTTTTCTGCGTTTTGTCGCTCTTGTCGGAAACTGCGGCGCTGCCGAAGCTTTCAAGCAGATCACGGTAGTCGTAATAGCCGTAGCCCGTGGGGCTTATCGGGATAAGCAGACACAGCACCGAAAGCGCACAGACAAGCACGGGCGTGAGCAGCTTTTTGAACTTTGCTTCCTTGAACAGGAGCACATCGAATGCAAAGATCGCCGCCGACGCTGCCGCTCCGATAATGCACAGAAACGGCGTGCAGCCGAACATCAGCAGACCGAGTATGCAGCAGATAAAGAAAGCGATACATATTATTGCCGTCATTACATCATCACTCCTTTACATAGCCTTTAAGCGAGCTGAGCAGACCGCCGACATGGGCGCTTACGCCGTAGTAGTCCACAAGATGCTCCGCTCCGTTGGGGTACATCTCTTCTATCTTTACGCAGAGATCATACGCTTCCTGATACTCTTCAAGAGCGTCATACGTGTTTGCAAGTGCGAACATCGTAGACGGGTCGTTCGGAACGAGCGTATTCGCCTTGACATACGCTTCCTTTGCGTCCTCATACTCTTTCATGTCGAAGTTTATCATGCCGTTTAAGTACCACAGCCTGCCGCTGTTTTCCTGGTATGAAAGAGCCTTCTTTGCAAACGGCAGCGCCTTTTCGGGATCTCGAACCTGTTTTTCAAGATAGAGCGCATTTACATAATCATAGAGAAAATCGTTCTTCTTGAACTCTGCAAGGAGCTTCGGGTCGGTGCTGTCGCCGTCGAAGATCCTGTATTTGTAGTCGGTATAAGAGGCGGAATCGTTCAGAGCAAGGTACGTAACGCATGTAAACAGCAGCACATCGCCGTCAAGCTCAGGCTCGCTCTCATCGTTTTTAACAACATCGGCAAGCTCGCCTGCGATCTTTACAGCCTCTTCTTTATTGCCCTTTTTGAGCGCTCCCACGCTGTAGAGCCAGAGCGTCGTAACGTCATCGGGGTGAGTTTCGTACATCTCCTTTGCGAGCCTGTAGCTGTTTTCTGCGTCGTCAAGCTGAATGTAGCAGTTTGCAAGCAGCTGCTTTATCTCGAATGAATCGGGTGAGGCGTCCGCCGCTTTTTTGAGCAGATCGGCGGCTTTGTCGTACTTGTGGATATTCATGAGCATATTGCCGCAGGAAAGCTCCACGGAGTCTATCTCTTCCCGTGTGGCAGACTCGCCGTATTCATCGAACCACAGCGATCTGAAACGCTGTACAGCTTCGCTCGTGCCGTCGAAATGGCCTGCGCCGTCCCATACGTTCGATGATCCGAGCGTTGCCGTGATGTACTGTATAGACAGATCGTCGGGGTTCTGCGAAGCGCACTCGATAAGATCGGAAATGCCCGATGAAAAGCTCGTTTCGCACGTTTCAAAGCCTGCGAGTATTGACGCGAGCGTATGGTAGCGTGCATACTCCTTTTCGGGATCGCTGCCTGTTATATCGAGTATATCGCCGCCTTTTTTGACGATCGTTTCTTTAGTGGGATAGTTTGCCGTAAATATCTCATTTGCGATACAGAGCGATAATACCTCCTTGCGGTGCTCGGTTTCATCTTCGGAAAGCTCGCCTTTCTGCTTGTAGCGTTCGAGCATAAGAGGAAGATACATATCGGCATTCTCTTCGTCGTAAGACGTTGCAAGGAATTTGCGAAGCGATTCCGTATTGTCGGACAGCTTTGTGAAATAGAGAAGTATCTCGTCGTCGGAAAACTCGCCCGGAACGCTGTAGCTGCCGCCCTCGGCAAGTGTTTTCCATGCGGAGAAATGCTCTCCTGCCTGCTCGTATGCTCTTTCTGCGGCGACCATATCGCCCGTACCGAGGAAAAGAAGCCCCTGCGTGATGTAGTTCTGCATATCCTTTGCAGCGCCGACCGTGACGCTGTTCGGAATGGCGAGATATACCGCAAGACCTACGGCAGCGCCTGCCGAAACTGCACCGAAAACGAAGCTGCGCTTTTTCTTTTCGGGCGTACCCTTTGACTTCTGCTTTTTAAGAAGCCGCTCGGCTGCAAGCGAAAACAGCAGCGCTTCAAGGAATGCGCCGATGATCCTGTAAGCGCATGTGCTTACAAACGAAGTGTCTGTACCCGAAAGCGTGAACGACCACGCAAGATTCAGCACCATATCAAGATTCATGGCTGCGATAACGAGTAAAAGCGGAAGAAGCTTTCCGCCCTGCTTTATGCTGCCCTTGTCCGAAAACAGCTTTCCGAGAGGGATAAGCAGCAGGATATCGGCAATGAACTGTATCACAGCCATTGCGATATAGAAAACAGACGTCTGCACCGCAAACGTTTTGCTCGTAAGCGGCATAAGTATCGCCTCGGATTGTCGGTAGATAGCTATAAGTCCGAGAAAAGCGAGAACATACCCCGGCTTCGGGCTGCCCGACAGCTTTTTTGAAAGCAGGAACAGCACGCCGCCCGAAATGCACCAACCGACAGCGCCGCACAGCATAAACACGGGAGAGGACAGTGTCATTTTGCCTGCCTCCATCAGCAGCGACCGCAGAAGATACGGCAAGAGCTCGACAGCTAAGAACGTCAGCAGCAACACGGTGCCGATGCTTATATCAAACCGTGGCATCGTTTTTGTTTTTACGGAAGCGTCCGTCTGCACGGCTTGCTGCGGTTCATCGGATTTTTCCTTTTTGCCGAAGAGCTTCTTTTTCGCTTTCTTCGCCGCCTGCTCCGTCTGCACGGGTGCGGCGTTCACATAAGTGCCGCTCTGCGCCGTCTGTGGCGCTTCCCGAGGCTGTGGCTGTGTCTGCGGTACTGCGTTCACATACGTGGCGCTCTGCGCCGCCTGTGGCGCTTCCAGAGGCTGTGGCTGTGTCTGCGGTACTGCGTTCACATACGTGGCGCTCTGCGCCGCCTGTGGCGCTTCCCGAGGCTGTGACTGTGTCTGCGGTACTGCATTCACATACGTGGCGCTCTGCGCCGCCTGTGGCGCTTCCCGAGGCTGTGACTGTGTCTGCGGTGCTGCGTTCACATAGGTGCCGCTCTGCGCCGCCTGTGCAGGTGCGGCAGGCTGCGCTTGCGGTGAAACAAGCTTTCCTCCGCAGAATCTGCAAAAGTTAGCTCCGTCAGGATTTTCACGTCCGCATGATGGACATATCATAATAATTCCCTCCGATCTTGATCTCAGATAAATCTTACAGATAATTATATCATTTACACAAATGTTTGTCAATGTTGAGAGAAAATATATTGTTATTGTTGTCCGTGCAACTGCGCTCGGTTAGTCAATTGACAATTGACTATGAATAATTGACAATTGCGGAGTCGCTTCGCTCCTGATTCTTAATGTGGAATGTGGAAAGTGGAAAGTGGAATGAAGGAACTCGCCTGCGGCGAGTTGATTTGTATTAGTTTTTGCAAAACTCAGGGAACCACTGAATAAATCACGCCCACCCATCTTGCTTGAATCTTTTGGTCAAATTGAACTCAAAACCCTTGGCTTTCCGGAGAAGCGGATCCTGCAGAGATGCAAAAAACACGCCCTGCATTCACAGGGCGTGCTTTGTCAGCTTTATTTGTATTGTCTCAATAATCTCCGAGCGAAATAATGATGCCGGTGATGAATCCGTCATCTTCGACAAATCTAAGGTAGTTGCCTGCGTCGAACATTTTATAGGTGTACATGCCGTAATCCTTATAGCAGTTCTCCGTGCCGTAGATAGAAAGCATGTCCTCAACGGAAGAACCGATCGTGATGTCCTTTTCCGTGCTTACTTTCGGGGAAACGATCTGAATGGAATCGATCATGTACTCGTCTGTGTTCTCATAGCGGGGGCGTGCGGTAACGGTAAAGCCCTTGCTGCTGTAGTCGTACTCCTTTATAGGACCGTATTCGTGCATACCTATCTCGGAGATATACTGCGGCTCACCAAGTTCATCGATCATCTCTTCGGGATCGTTGCCCAGGCGCATAACATAGCCCGAATACGAGAACACGAGATCCTCGATCGCATCGAACGGATCGCTGCCGGTGATCTCTGTATCTGTCTCGGGATCGAACAGTGTATCTGTATCGGTCTCCTTGCTTGTGTCGGTATCTGTGAGCTTTTCTGTATCGGTGTCTGTAGATGATGTCACCCTGGACGACTCGTTCTTTGACGAAGTCTCTGCTGCCTTTGACGAAACAGCCGAAGATGAAGCCGCTTTTGACGGCGTGTATACGCTTCTTGTTGTCGAGCTCTTTTTGGAAGAAGCCGCCTTTGAGGAAGCTGCCTTTGAAGAAGACTTCTTGCTCTCTGCCTTGCTCTCTTTCTTGCTTTCCTCTTTCTTGCTCTCTTCCTTTTTGCTCTCTGCCTTTTTGCTTTCTGCCGAGGTGTCTGTGTCAGTTTCCTCTGTATCGGTCGCTGTATCGGAATCGGAATATAGAACTCTCGATTCGTCCTCATGATCGATCGTTTTCTTGCCGCAGCCTGCGGCACATGTCAGAACCATAGCGGCAATAAGCGCCGCAGCGATGATCTTTTTCATATAATTATCTCCTTCATATTTTTCACAAAATCAATATAACACTACTTTCGCTTATAGTCAATGGTTTTGCATAAAATCTCACTTATTCTTATTTTTCTGCGTAATGATCTTATATATTTGTGCATTTTTTAACTTGGTTTTTATGTGATGTGCTTCGGTTAAACTCTTTACCTGCAATGCAATTATATACACAATACACATCACACAATACCGATTGCACATTGCGCATTTATTATCACTCATTGTTTTACTATGAGTTTTTGTCAGTAAAAAACCGCCGAAAAATAAGCTCTCCGGCGGATCGTTCTGGCTATATCTGTATTTTGTAGTTATTTGTGAAGTTATTTTCAAGATCAATTGATTTTTTTAGATCGAACTGACCCTTTGAGAAATTCAGGTAAGAGCTGAGCGCAACAATGGCTGCAAGAAGAGTTATTCCGTTTGTTATATAAATGTTTGACGCTGCTCTGCTGTTATCCATGACCGTTCCTGCTTTCAGAAAGCACATGAAGAAGCCTGCATTATGTTCGGCCGCTATAAAACCGCAGGCGATTCTTGCCGTGATTTGCGACATGATAATGCCAAAAGCCCTGCGCTGCTGAGCTCTTTCTTGTCGTTCTCTATCAGGTCTTTCATCTGATCATATGAGTTCTTTGTAAGGAGTCTTGCAAATAAAAGTCAAGACCTAAAATGAAAAAAGTTAAAATTATTTCTGCTGAATAAAAATGTGTATAGCAAAGCAAGCCGAAAAACA
>CACZYP010000051.1 GCA_902785425.1 uncultured Ruminococcus sp.
CCTGACGTATTTCAAGGGAGTTGAGTGCAATATGACAAAAAGATGCAAGCAAGATGGGTGCTCAGTCCGCAGGACGTGATTTAATCAGTGGTTCCTTAATTACAAAAAAACAAGCATATGCCATCAAGGAAAGCATATGCTTGTCTGAAAAATACACTTACTAATACAAAAACCATAAGCGAAACGAATCCGCTGCTAATCACTATCAACTGATCACTATTCACTAAACCGCACCTGCGTTTTTTATTGTTTCAAATACTCCGCCAATTCCCCCATACGCTTTTCCATATCTTTTCTGCCGATCTGATAGGCTTCTTCAAGATGGTCGGGGGCTGTGTCGGTTCGGGAGATATTCAGCTTTTGCTCGGGGCGAATGAAAAAGATATTTCCTGCCTTTTCCTGCTCGATAAGATACGCCTTTTCGCTGTTGTACATATTCGGGCGGTCTTTTATCGCATTGAGGAAATTCGGGTACTTTCTGTAGAAAACACCTGCAAGCGCTGTATTTTCGGGCTTTTTTACGTAATCATCGGGCTGTGTTGCGACAACAACGTTTTTTTCAAAACCCATCTCCTGAAACTTTTTCAGCGGGATACTGTCGGTCATGCCGCCGTCAAGAAGCTTGTATCCATCTATCTCTACAACTTTTGACACAAAAGGCAGCGAAGCAGACGCTCTGATATAATCCATGTGCTTTTCATTGCGGAGATCGTTCACCTTGAAATACTCTGTGCCGCCCGTTTCAACATTAGCGCAAACGGCGTAAAACTCGGTCGGGTCAGCTTTGAATGTATCGTTATCGAACGGGTCAAGCTTCCACGGCAGCTCATTGTAGCAGAACTCCCTACCGACCATCTCGCCTGTAAAGATAAGATTTCTGAAGCTCATGAACCGCTTGTCGTGAGCGTATTCTTTATAGTAACGGATATTTCTGCCCGGCTGGTGCGACTTGTACGAAATGCCGTGTATCGCACCGGCAGAAACGCCGATGATACCGTCGTACGTAATATTGTTTTCCATCATGACGTCAAGCACGCCCATAGTATAAGCGGCACGCATTCCGCCGCCTTCAAGCACAAGACCTGTTTTCACAATTATCCCCCTCTTTCGAGCTGTCACTCGCACTGTCACTCGCAGCTTTTTACAAAATTCAGAATATCTTCCTCACCGTGATAGCCCGTAAGGCTTGCAGCAGGCTCTCCGTTTTTGAAAACGATCAGCGTAGGCACTGTCAGAACGCCGTATTTCTCCGTAAGCTCCGGATCATCATCGATATTAACTCTGCCGACTGAAAAGCCGGGATCGGAGTCGCAGATATCCTCGATGATCGGCATCATCATCATGCAGGGACCGCACCACGGTGCGAAAAAATCAACAAGAACAAGCTCCTCGCTTTGAAGCACCTCGCTCTCGAAATTTTCGGATGTAAGTTCAAATTCCATTATTGTCAACTCCAAATATAATGCGGAAAGCGGAATGGCGGAGTCGCTTCGCTCCTGTTTTTATCAGTGTTTTGTTTATCGTACTTTTTCAGCAGTCAAATTAAACGGGAACTATTAAATATCAAATCGGCGAAGCCGATTTCCAAAATTCAACTTTCCACTTTCCACTTTCCACATTCCACATTAAAGATTGAAATAGTCTTCTTTAGTTATAACAAGCTCTACTACTTTAACTTTCTCGCCGAAGATCTCTTCAAAGTATTCGGGAGCCTCTTCGTTGAGATGAAAGCCTACCGACTTATAGCAATTATAAGCAGGGGCGTTGTTTTCAAATACGCCGATAGTCACTCTGTCTGCTTTGTATATATTGAATGCGTAATCAAGTCCGAGAGTAAGCATTTCCTTGCCGAAGCCTTTGCCTCTTATTCCGCTGTTTACTACGACCCAGCCGAAACGCAGCGATCTGTTGTCTCCGCCTGTGTAGCGCATTATGAAATGACCCTGCACGCCATTTTCATTAAAAGCTGTGACGGGGAAGAAATTATCGCCTTCAATGCAGTCGCCGTTGTTATCAAAATATTTTTCGTTGATCGACTCGCTTGTGAGCGGATATTTTCCGAATCTTTCTCCGCCCCACAAAGTATAAATTCTTTCGTCAGCGACCCATTTAACGATCGCTTTTGCATCGCTTTTCTTATACTGTCTCAATCTGAGCATATGCTTACCTTCTTTCATTCAATAAATAGTTATTATAGTACACAAATATACAAAAAGAGCCGCAATAAAAGAATTGCGGCTCTAATGCTTAAATATTCATTAGTCGCTAATGTAAGGAAGAAGTGCAAGATGTCTTGCTCTCTTGATAGCAACTGTGAGCGCTCTCTGATGATGAGCGCATGTACCTGTCACACGTCTGGGCAGGATCTTTGCACGCTCGGAAAGATAGCGGCGAAGCTTACCAACATCTTTGTAGTCGATGGAAGCTACGTTGCTCTCGCAGAATGCGCAAACCTTTCTGCGACCTCTGCGACCGCCTCTGCGGTTGTCTCTCTCGGGTCTGTCAGCCATTTTTATCGCTCCTTTACGTAAAATCATCAAAAATAATCAAATCAGAACGGCAGATCGTCGTCAATGGGCGTTTGCTGGAAATCGCTTGCGCTGCCGCTTGAGTATGACGATGCGGGTGCAACGTCATTTCGAGGACGGTCGGAATAATTGTTCGAGCCGCCGTAGTTACCGCCGTTGGAGCTGTAACCGTCGCTGCCCGAGCCGCCGCTCTCTCTTTTGCTGCCTGTGAACGACACATTGTTTACCTGAACGTCTGTCGTGTAAACCTTTGCACCGTCCTTATTCGTGTACGAACCTGTCTGTATAGATCCCTCAACTGCGATCATCTGACCTTTTGTGAAGTATCTCGAAACGAATTCGGCTGTTTGTCTCCATGCAACGCAGTTGATGAAGTCGGCCTTTTTCTCTTCACCGGGCTTGGTGAATGAACGGTCTACAGCTACAGTGAAACGGCAGTAAGAAACACCGCTTGAAGAGGTTCGAAGCTCCGGGTCGGCAGTAAGTCTGCCCATAAGAACAACAACATTCAACATATAAATATTGCCTCCTTATGCCTCTGTCTTCTCAATGGATACGGACTTGGCAGCATTCTCTTCCTTTTCATCCTTTTTGATGATGAGCGAACGAAGAACGCCGTCTGTGATCTTGTATCTTCTGTCAAGCTCAGCGGGGAAATCTACATCGCTGTTGAAGTTGAAGAGAACATAGTAGCCCTCGGACTCCTTCTTGATGTCATAAGCAAGAGCTCTCTTGCCCCATACATCAACGCCTGCGAGTGTAGCGTGTCTCTCGATAACGCCCTTGAAGTAGTCAACTACCTTCTGAGCGCCCTCTTCGCCGCCCTTAAGGGAAGCAACAAGTACAGACTCGTAATCATACATTAACTTTTCCATTTATTTGCACCTCCTTCTGGACTTTAGGCCCCGTCTTTCTCGGGGCAAGGAGTTATCCCGAAACTACGGAATAACATCACATATTATAAAGCATAAGGACAAAAAAGTCAAGCATATTTTTTTATGTTTTTCAAATTAAATAGTTTTGCCTCAACTTATACATCTTTTATGCTATAAACCGCCAATATTCAAAAATTGTTCATAAGCCGTCTTGTATCATCGCTTTATGTGTGATATACTAAAATAAGTATAGCTCAAACAGCCCGCACTTCGATCTTAAATGAGCAGCGCAAAAGATCGATCAACAATGAACAATTTAAGAAGTGTTCCGGGATCAAATTGAGCAAATAATCATCAAGGGAAATCACATCATGAAAAATGCGGACATTCTGATAATCGGCACGGGAGTCGGCGGGTTGTTCACCGCTTTGAATCTGCCCGACGACAAGAACATTCTGATGATAACAAAAGACAAATGCGAAAACAGCGATTCGTTTCTGGCTCAGGGCGGTATCTGCGTTCTGAAAAACGAGGACGACTACGAAAGCTACTACGACGACACCATGAAAGCCGGTCACTTTGAGAATCGTAAAGAATCGGTAGATATCATGATACGTTCGTCGCCGGAGATCATTAAAGATCTTGTATCATACGGCGTTGATTTTGAAAAGGACGAAAACGGCAGCTTCATGTACACCCGTGAGGGCGCTCACAGCACGCCCCGTATTCTTTTCCATGAGGATATCACGGGCAAGGAGATCACCTCAAAGCTTCTTGCTGCGGTGCGCAAGAAGAAGAACGTCACTATCCTTGAATACAACGCAATGGCAGACCTTATCGTTGAGGACGGCCGCTGTCTCGGAATCGTTGCAAAGGACGAAAACGGCAGGCTCTATAACATCTTTGCAAACGAAACGGTGCTTGCAACGGGCGGCGTAGGCGGACTTTACGTTCACTCGACCAACTACCGCCACTTAACGGGCGACGCTCTCGGCGTTTGTATGCAGCACGGCATCAGGCTTGAAAACATAGATTACGTTCAGATACATCCGACGTCTTTCTACATGGCGAACCACGACAGACGTTTTCTTATTTCCGAGTCTGTAAGAGGCGAGGGAGCTATTCTTCTTGACAAAAACGGCGAGCGCTTTACAGATGAGCTTCAGCCCCGTGATGTTGTTACTGCCGCCATACGTGAGCAGATGGCAAAGGACGGCACGAACCATGTATGGCTCTCGCTCAGAAATATCGACGAAGAAACGATCAGAAAGCATTTCCCCCACATATATGAATACTGCCACGAGCACGGCTGCGAGCTTCCCAAAGACAGCATTCCCGTTGTTCCTGCGCAGCACTACTTCATGGGTGGCGTATGGGTAGACTCAAACAGCAAGACCTCGTGCGATAATCTTTACGCAGTCGGCGAGGCAAGCTGCAACGGAGTTCACGGAAAGAACCGCTTAGCAAGCAACTCACTGCTTGAAAGCCTCGTTTTCGCAAAGCGAGCCGCAAAACACATTGCCGAGTGTGAAAAGCCTGCTCCGGCAGATGAAGAAACGATCAAAAAATACGAAGATCAGCTTGCCCAAAACATAGAACGCCTGCTTCTTCGTGACGATTATGTAACGATAATGCGTGCAGAGATAGAAAAAGCAAAGGAGAATCGCAGCAATGGAGAGTAATGTAACGATGCTGCTCAATGCAGACGAGCTTATTAAACAAGCGCTCAGAGAGGATATCTCAAGCGAGGACGTTTCCACAAATGCAGTTATGCCCACAGCAAAGAAGGGCGTAGTAAGCCTTATAGCAAAGCAGGACGGCATCATCTGCGGTCTTGGTGTTTTCAAGCGTGTTTTTGAACTGCTTGATGAAGGCGCAGAGATCGAGTTCTACTTCAAGGACGGCGATGCTGTAAGCAACAAAGATCTTGTAGCCACCGTCACGGGCGATATCAGAGCGCTTCTTTCGGGCGAGCGCACTGCGCTCAACTATCTCCAGAGAATGAGCGGTATCGCTACATATACGCACGAAACGGCAAAGCTCTTTGAAGGCACAAAGACAAAGCTTCTCGACACAAGAAAGACTACTCCCAACATGAGGATCTTCGAGAAGTACGCCGTTAAAACGGGCGGCGGATACAACCACCGCTACAACCTTTCCGACGGAGTTCTGCTCAAGGACAATCACATCGGCGCAGCAGGCTCTGTTGAAAAAGCGGTAAAGATGGCTAAGGAATACGCTCCGTTCGTAAGAAAGATAGAAGTTGAGTGCGAGACGCTTGAAATGGTAAAGGAAGCCGTTGAAGCAGGCGCAGACATCATCATGCTCGACAACATGAGCATCGATATGATGAAAGAAGCCATTGCACTTATCGACGGAAAAGCACAGACGGAATGCTCCGGAAACGTTACGAAAGAGAACGCAGCAAAGCTTGCCGATATCGGAGTAGATTTCGTATCGAGCGGCGCACTTACTCATTCCGCACCTATTCTTGATCTTTCGCTCAAGAATCTGCACCCGATCTTTTTCACAGAAGACGGCGCAGAGTAACAGCAAACTTTAAAGTGCGCTTCGTTTGAGGCGCACTTTTTAAATGGAAAATTGAAAATGGAAAATGGAAAATTTCAGCTTTAGCATTTATCTTTTGACAGCGAGTAAAGTTTAGTTTTGACAGCGAGTAAAGTTTAGTTTTGGAGAACTGATACAGTTTCAACTCGCCGCAGGCGCATGCCTGCCATTGCATAATTATGATTATTATTGTATAATAGTATTCGTAGTATTTATTTCATTTATAGGGAGAGATCATCATTGGGAGCATGGGGACATTTTAAAACGATCACCAGACATCGTCATCAGGTGATAAAGCACTGTGCGAAGGCAGGCATTTTGTGGCAGGGGTTGTTCCACGATCTCTCAAAGTATTCCCCCACAGAGTTTTTGCCCGGCGCAAAATATTATCAGGGCACACGAAGCCCCAACGAGGCTGAGCGTGAAACATACGGCTACTCTAAGGCGTGGATACACCACAAGGGGCGCAACAGGCACCACTTTGAATACTGGACCGACTACAACCCGCAGACAAAGAAGATCGAGGGCGTTAAAATGCCTGTTCGTTTTGTAAAAGAGATGTTCTGCGACCGTGTGGCGGCAAGCAAGATTTACATGGGCGACAAATACACCGAAGACGCACCTCTCGCCTACTTCATGAAAGGCAAGCAGCGCAGACTCATAAATCAGGAGACTTCCGATCTGCTTGAAAAGCTGCTTGTTATGCTGAGCGAAAAAGGCGAAGAAGAAACTTTCCGGTATATCCGAAATCTTAAAGATTATTGATAAAACCGCATATATAAAAAAATACTCCCGAAAGCATGTTTTGTGCTTTCGGGAGTTTTCTCTTTTAATCCCAGTCATTAAAAACGATATTTCCGACAGAAACCGGCTTCCAGTATCTGATCTGCTGCAACTCAGCTTCGGAAAGCTCATGATCGTTATAAGCAAATGCCGAGTTCAAGGATACTGCTCCGGGTATTTCGTAATCCCAAAAAAGTGCAGAACTTTCCGGGATATCTATAAATCTTTTTTCAAATGTAAAACTGTCTGTGAAAGCCACGATCGGGTAAATCTTATTCAAAAGAACATACAGATCTTTCTTGCCATTTCCGAAATGTGCATAGTAATAGTTTGTGTATTTCGGACTGCAAACTTGTTTCAGGCTCAGGCTGTCTATTCTTGCCGAATAACACACCTGCTTGAACGCTTTCAGGTCAAGTTCTTTCAACGGTTCGTTTTGAACATCAAAAAAGCCCGTGATCCCTCTTTTTAATATCATTGTACTGCTCCGTTTGTTTATATTTTTATTGTATTATAAAACATTCGATCAAAAATGTAAACAGTTAAGAATCATTTTATTCTTAACTCAAACCGTCGATAAAGCTTTTTAATGCTGTGTCACAGCTAAAAATCAAATTCAGCCGGCAGCTTAGGGGCATTTTCTGCCAAAACGCCCCTCTTTCCAAAACAGTCCACCGGACTGTTTTGAAAATTCACCCCTAAAAGGGCGTAAGCATGCCTCCGGCGGGCAAGGGCGCTGAGTCTCGGCTGCCGCCTCGGTCGGTGCTGTTGCCTTGCGACAACGTCTGCCACCGGCAGACCGCACCCCTTGCAACCTGCCCGCTTTTTGAAAAAAGCGGGGCAAAGACTTCCGGATATGTGGTCCTTTCCTTTTTCGACAATCCAAGTAAAGAATCATTCTATTCTTCACTGCTTATCTCCCGAAAGAGGTCGGCTCTTGTAAGCCTTGACGGTACGGCGATATTCTCTTCAAACGTATACTCTGCGGTACAGTGAAAACCGTTTTCAAGCTCCGTTACCGTCACGCTGCGCTTGATTATTTCTTTCTCATTATGGCAGAAAAGCTCTTTCAGGAGCAGGCGGGTCTTGAAAAGCTCCTCTGCTTTTTGGCGGTCGGTATCCGTTATGACGGCTTTATAAGCATAAATATCCTCTTTGATAAGCGAAGCGCTCGCACATTCACCGAAAAGCTGCGCACGGGTCTCGTTTTTAAATGTGATATACTCTTTCGGCGTCTCGCACACCGTCAGCGGAAAATACAGGTCAAACAGCTTTGCCGAATATCTGACCACAGGTTCGCTTTCTGTGGTCATTACATAACGTTTTTTCGGAAGTTCCAGCTGCTCGGTGCCGTGCGTTTTTGCAAGTGCGATACCATCGGCGTGTTCAAGATGTCTGCCGCCAAGCTCCGTTTCTACAACACCCGAAATAAGCATATCGCCCTTAACAACACCGTCGCCGGGAGAAACAGCAGGCACACCGCCGAAAGCGTCTATGCGGATTATCTGCCCGTCTTTTGACGCCGTCATATTTCGTGGTGCAGTGTCGTTCGTTTCGGGCTGTATCTTTTCCGTGGCGTTTATTTCGCCTCTGCTGCCGTCGATATTTATTGTAAGCCATGACAGATCTCCGAATTCAAGCATAGCCTTAGTCTGTAACCTTTTCAGGCTTTCAAAGTCCGAGCGCACGCCCTCATACACACCGATACGCTCGAATATCTCCTTTGCGGCAGACTGCGAAAGCGTATCGAAGCGGCATATATCTATCGTCCAGACGAAGAGCGACAGCGCTCTGAAAATCACAGCAAACAGCACGACGCCCACAAGCAGACCGCTGCGCCTTTTGTTTTTATGAAGGATAAACGGAAGCCCTCTTTTTTTGACGATATGCACACGCTGAGACGTGCCTTTTGAAAGGCGCTGTATTTCCGGGTAATCACGCATAACGGCGCAGCAGTACAGCTCGCCGCCGTGTGCTTTTATACCCCATATATTAATGCAGCGGCGTGTAAGCATATTTATAAAGCCGCCCGTCCGGCTGCCTGATATCCTGAAAACGACGTAGCCCGTAAAAAAGCGAAGAAGATATATCATTTTGCAAACTCCACAGCGCTGATCTCACCGCTGACAACGATGGTATGAAGGCTCAGAAAACGGATCGCAAGCGAGATGCCACGAACGGTCATAAGAAAACAACCGGCACGGAATGTTATCTCGGTTTCTGTGTATTCCTCAACGCAGCGAAAGCCGTCCACAGTTATCTCACGGTTGCCTGTCATGCCGATGATAGGCGTATCTGTAAGCTCCGCAGGGAGAACGTCGGTCAGCCTGCGTGAGTTTTTTTCTTTACTGCTCATAGATGCACCCCCATAACACTTTATGCACAAGCTCAGCCTAAAATGACGAACTGTTCAAATTTCAAAGCGTCTTCTTTTTCATGAATCTATTATCGGCAATATAGATTCCATAAAGGCAAAAAAAGGATATGCAGAACAGTCTCTGCATATCCCCTTTGATCATCTGTCCGAGTTGAACTTGTACAAGTCCTCATCATTCGAGAAGAAGAAGTCCTTGCTGCCGCTTCCTATCGGAAACTTTTTCGTCACATTGGAATCTGTTATGATATCCTCTTTTTTAAGCTCAATCAGCTCAAGCTCGGGATTTTTGTAGCTTTGCTTCATATACAACGCCTCCGTTCCCGTTATCAGTAGCTTGCGGCTGCCGTATCGTAGCCGTAAAGCGCCTTAAGTGTGTCTTTAAGCTGATCGTCGCTGCTGTCGTTGCTTGCAAGTGCTGCCTTAGTATATGCGCCGACATTTACAAGGAAATACTTTCCGTCTGCCGAATCGGTGAACCAAAGCTTTCTGCTCTTTGTAATTGTTCCTGCGGAGAAGCCTGTAATGTCGTACCACACATCGCTGCCGCTCACATGTGCTTCATATGTAGTCTTTCCATTTGTAAGTGCAGGGAAGCTGCTCGGAGCGTTTGCGGTCTTCTTAAAGTAAAGTCTCAGCATAGTCTCGCTTTCGAGTCTGAGCGAAGCGCCGTCTGTTGTAAGTCCGTGTTCTTCAAAATCTGCGTTTGCAGTCTTGAAATCTCGAAGCTTCGATGTGTTGATCTCGGCAGGCGTGTAGCCTGTAACACCTTCGTCCGCAAGAGCGTTCGTCTTGTAACCGAACAGCTTCTGTGCCTCTGCGCCGTATTTGAGCGTAGCTTTTGAAAGCGTAACGGAATTTGAACCGTACGTATCGGGATCCGAAATGATATTATTGAGATAGTTAGCAACGGAATCCGCTCCGGTGTCAACCGTCTCACCGTTAACAATAAGCGAAACTGTTACGATGTCGGACATTTCCTTTGCGGCAACATGATTTGTTGCCTTGAGGCCGCCTCTCATATCGTACTTCGCTGTTGAAAGATCGACTGTCTCCTCGCCCTTGTCCCACTTGAAATTGACCTGAGCATTTTCGGGCGAAACATTGCCAAGCTCGATATAGTAGTTAAGACCTATATCGCTGCCGAGTGTTGCCGTTCTGCCGACGATCTTCGGCTGAAGCTGAGGTTCTTCGGTTGTGTAGGAAAGCGTGAAAGAATCATTCCCGTTGTCTACAAGGTGGAGATAGCATTTTCCGGCAGGAATCAAAAATCTATCGGAATTCTGTCCCGTAACGGAAGTGTTTTTCAGCGTTACAGAAGTAACCGAACCCTGCCATCCGTCGGTCATGTACCAGTTCAAGTTTGCATTCTGCGTATCGGAAACAGTTTTTACGCCAACATAACTTGTTGCTGTAAAATCAGTTTCAAGCCAGCCGTTTGTAAATCTGTAAGTTCCAAGATTAGCGCCATCGTCTTCGCAGGCATAATTCGCACCATTGATCCAGCCGAACAGAGAATACTCTATATCGCTCTCGGCTTCGTCCTCGGGAACATACGGCTCTTCTTCTGTGTTGTATACAACTGCGATACCGGAAGCTCCGATCGTACCGCTGATAACGCCGTTTGTTACGGTAAACTGATTGCCGGTGATATGATCTGTATATGTACCGTCAGCCATAGTATGAGCCGTAAGCGATACCTGCTTCGACTGACCGTTTGCCGAAACGATAACAACGCCGCCTGTTCCACGCTCGTTATAGGCAACATTTGCAACCGAATCACTTGCAAGATATTCGTTAGTTCCGTCAAAGAAATTCTTGAACTTGTTTATCTCAACAACCTCTGTTGATTTCCATGACTCGTTCTCACTTGCCTCACCTATAGTATCGGAAGGACGAGCAAAGAAGAGTGAAGTTGAATTTGCTCTCGAACCGACTATAGCCCATGTTCTTGCGATAACTTCCTCGGAAACTCCCGAAGTGTTCTTGATGCCTGCCGAACCTGCATTTCCCATATATGTATCGTGAGACTCAGCCCACAGCACACTTTGTGCGGCAGTTGTGCCCTTGTAGTAGTAGCTGTTGCCAAGATCGGTAGAATTACCGTCACTTGCGGCTTTCAGGAATTTGTCGCCCGTGTAGTTATCGGTAACTGCCATATACTGTGTATAGTTTGTGATACTGAGATCGCCGCCGCAGCCGCCGAGGATCTCGCCGTAAATAAAGAGATCGCTCTTTTTTTCTTTTGCACTGTTGATAACAGCAGGCCAGAAATTACTTGCCGTACCGTAATAATCGCCCGGTGTCTCGATATGCTTTGCAGCGTCAAAACGGAAACCGTCAACGCCGAGATCGATACAGTCGCTAAGTAAATTTACAAACTTCTGCTGAACATACTCATTGCCGGAGTTGAGATCGGGTTCACCGATATTGCCATGAGTTACAAGCCAACGGTCGCCGTCGTCAGCACCTCTGGCCTCATCATGGAAATAATCCGGATTCTTCATATCCTCTTCAATGTTTGCATTGATATTGGCATAAGTTCCTCCGTCTGTTCCGGCGTTAGCCATATGGTTCGCAACGATGTCAACGATTACCTTTATGCCGTATTTGTCCGCCTCTTCGCACATTTCTCTGAGCTCTTCTTTCGTGCCGAGCCATGTATCGCCGTCGGATACGGAGATCGTAATAGGCTGGTAAAGCTTCCACCATTCGTTTGCTCCCTTTAAATATGTAGGGCTGTAATCCTTAGGCGTCTGAACAGGCGATGTCTGCACCGCTGTGTAGCCTGCTGCGGCAATGTCCGCCATATTCTCCTTTATTGCATTGTATGACCAATCGAAGCAATGAAGAACGGCGCTGCCCTGGATCGTATCCTGCGCAAGCTGCTGCGGATCGACTTCATCTGCCGAAGCGGAAACACTTCCCACAGCCGCTGTCGATGTAATGATACCGCAGGAAAGAAGCACGGAAATGACCGCTTTGCCGCTCAGTTTTTTCTTACATGATCTCATTGCTGATACCTCCTTAAAACAATAATACATTCATAGTTATTGTATCACAGTTTTTTTGATTAGTAAATATACAATAACAAAAATGTAATGGTTATTTATCGATCGGTACTTTTTGCACAACAAAACTATAATTTTGATTCAACTTTTTCGATTATCAATTCCGCCGAATCGTCTTCAAGCGAATTGAACTTGTCAAGATGGATGTGACCGCTCCCCTCTTTCGCAAGGGACGTAAGAATATCGGCAAGAGAGAGAAGCCCCTCTTTATTAGCCGAAACGATCACAGAGTTTCCCTCGGTGCGGACGCTTATCTCAAAACCGTCATGCCAGTTTATTTTCATTATCAAATATCCATTTCCATAAATCTTCTGTACACCTTAAATCCTGCCGCTTCGTAGCAAGCTCTTGCGCCTTCATTGAACTCCCACACATCGATCTCAACTCGCTCAAAGCCTTTGGCTTTCGCTTTGCTTTTACAAAAATCTATCATAGCGGTCGCAACACCCCGGCGGCGGAAAGCTTCGTCAACGCAGAATTCTTCTATTCTGTAAAATTTTCGTTCATACTGAAAAGGCGTCTTCGGTTTGAGAATATACTGCACCGAAGCGAAGCCGCATATAACGTCATCTGCAAGAGCTACGATGATATCGGAATCCTCGCTTTCAAACATGGTGTATACATGATCATGAAGCTCTTTGCAGAAACCCGGCGTAAAAATATCGGGTCTTCCTTCAACATGAACATCATTCACTACTCTTCTAAGCTCGTTCACACGGTCAAGCTCATCTCTTTTTGCATATCTTATTACCATTTTAAAAATCTCCGATCATTGATTATTCGCCAACTTTGATCTTACCGTCTCTTATAAGGCCGAGCATTACATCGGCGACCTTCGGATCAAACTGGCGGCCTTTGTTTTCTTCAAGCTCACTGATTATCTTTTCTTTTGTAAGCTTATTTCTGTAAAAACGATTCGTATTCATTGCGTCGAACGAATCGGCAACACATATCATTCTTGCGATAAAAGGAATATCTTCGCCTGCTTTGCCCTCGGGATAACCCTTGCCGTCGTATCTTTCGTGGTGATATCGAGCGCCCTCGCCTGCGTTTTCAAGGCTCTTGAAGCTGCTGAGGATATCGCCGCCATGAACGGTGTGCGATTTGATGATCTTAAGGAGCCACTGAATAAATCACGTCCTGTGGACTGAGCACCCATCTTGCTTGCATCTTTTGGTCAAATTGAACTCAAAAACCTTGAAATACGTCAGGCGGGTATGGACTGCGCAATATGGGCACTCGATTTAATCAGTGCTTCCTTAAAATTATCTGTGCCGTGTTCTTTTATCCATTCCCACAGCAGATCGTATTTACTCATAATCATCACGCTCTTCTTTGCTTTTTACAGTTTCAGCAGCATATATACGACTTCCTGAAATCCGCTGATCCGTGAGTTAAAGCCTGCCGGATTGCGGCCGTACTCTTCAAAGCCGAGACTTTTGTACAAAGATACAGCTCTTGTATTTTCGGCTGCCGCATTAAGCTCAAGCTGATAATAACCTGCTTCTTTAGCGCACTCGATACAAGCGTTCGCAAACGCTCTGCCCAGACCGAGACCCCAGAACTCTTTGAGCACACTTATTCCGAATTCGGCTCTGTGCCGCAGCTTATACTTGCTGCCGACAGCCTCTATCCCGGCAGTGCCGACTATCCTGCCGTCAACAACGGCAACTATTTCTATCTCGTTGGGGCTTTTTGTTTTCTCTGCCAAAAAAGCTGCTTCCTGCTCCGGATCAAAGCTGTTTTCGTCCGGGTAGGACAGCAAATAATCGGTTTCCTCGTGAGTTATATTGAACACCTCGAAAACTGCGGCGCCGTCCGCATGATCGCCGTTTCTGAGCAGCGCTTCTTTGCCGTTTTTCAGGGTTATTGTTTTAGTGTATTTCATTATTATTTTTCTCCTGCTATTGTTTTTCTGGGTAAAATACGACTTTTTTGATACAACACACATAAACCGTCTATCCTATGTTTATGATAGACCTACATTTAGGGTAATTAGAACAGCCATAAAAAAAGCTACCTGCATTTATTCCTTTTTTAGCCTTTCTTTTTACCATCGGAGCACCACACTTCGGACACATAATTGTTTCTTGTTGTTCCGAATGAACACAATTTTCAACTTCATGTTTATTCTCAATCGTTATATTTTCTTCGCTAACCGATGGTGAAATCAAATCGAGATACTTTTCAGCATAATTCACCGGATTGGATTTGCTTACTTCTAAAAAAAACTTAGCTAATTCTTCCATCTCTTTATCAGAAAATGAAACCGATCCCGGTTCTGAATCCACTTTACGAATATAATCTGCAAGCTGATCTGCTCGAATCACCTGATTGCGAATCTCTTTCGTTGCATATCGAGCATTAAGAACTGTTTTAGGATTTGATAACACCACAACAGAGCGATAATTCTGAAAGAAATTCTTCTCAAAAAAAGGTTTGATCAATGCACTGTGCTGTTCCAAGCGAATCTGTTTGATCAATTCCATGTGACGGCGATTCTGTGTAATCGGAGAATAAACACCTTCTTTCTTACGGAATGATCCATAGTAGAATGTTCTGATAAAATCGCCATTGCCGGTAATTTCAATATCTCCGAAAAGATTTTTGCATTCAATTATAAACTGATGCCGGCGAGTTATAAGAAGATAATCTATCTGTGCAGTCAATCCTTTATTTTCTAAATATAGATCATGTAGGACATACATCGGTATATGGCTATTTTCCAGTTCAAAGCGAACTTGTTTTTCACCAGCTATACCAGCCTTTATCAGCATAATCTCATGCTCTATAGCTTTAGCTGTATCTCCGGAGGCTTTTTTCAACAATTCCAATAATTGTGATAATTGTTTTTCTGCATCACTGTCATCTTTATAAAATATTGGATCTTTAAGCTTGTTGAATAAACTCATTTTTTACTCTAAACTCCTTTCAAACACACTAAAAAAATAATTACTTTCAGTGTGTATTATTCATCAACACCACACTGCTTGAACATCAACGGTATAAAAAACATTCTCCGATAAAACAAAAACAAACAATAAGTTTTCTTCCTCAATCTGCAAAACGAATGATCTGCTTTTCTGCATCGACAGTTGCTTCAACACCAAAAGGAATGATGCATCGGGGCATTGCGTGTCCGATATTCAGATTGAATACTATCGGAAGATCCGGTTTATCTATGACTTTCACAAGAAGTCGTTTGTATTCTTCCATATATGTTTCGTCCATCGGTTTTCCGACCAACACGCCTGACACCGCCTCAAATACGCCTGCTTTTTTCAGATATTCAAGCGATTGACGGTATTTTTCGGGAGACGGCTTTTCTTCACTCGATTCCAGCAAAAGAATCCGCCCTTTCCAGTCGTCTGCTTCAGGAAACAGGTGATATTTTTCGCATAATACCGGCATATCCGCATAGCGGTCACCGTTAAAGATGTCATACATTGAATCAATACAGCCGCCGAGGATCTTACCCGAAAACACAGATACACCCTGCAGCAATTCAAAACCGTGATCCGCATGAGCGATCAGCGGTTTACCGACCTGATCCGACGAAAAGCATTTTCGCTCATTATACCAAGTGTCGCTTGGTTTTATTTCCCTGATCGTTCCTGTGGATATCAGCTCTTCAAAATATGTCCGTGTATACGGGTGCATCTCCGCACTCAGTTCACAGATATCAGGAAGGAAAGCCTGACCGTAAAAAGAACGAAATCCGATCTTGTGAAACATAAAATGATTGATCGTGGTATCTGAAAAACCGAGGAACACTTTATCCGTTACCGCATCGGCAAGTTCATTATGATCAAATAAGTACGGCAATAAACGATATGTATCATCTCCGCCGATAGCGCAAAGTATCATGTCGATATCAGGATCACGAAACGCCTGCAACAGATCCTCTGCTCTCTTCTCCGGGTGTTCCCTGATGTATTCCAAGCCTTTGAGTGCATTCGGCATGAACCTGACATTCAAACCATATTCCTTCAATCTGCGCAGACCTATTTCCTTTTCAAACTGCATAAATGATTCGCCTAAAATACCGCTTGAAAGACTTACAATAGCTGCATTTCTAATCATAGATGTTCTCCTCCTACAATAATAAATAAGGTGACAGGCACGGTAAGCCAGCCGTGCTTGTTTCCTTTTCAATGCCTAAGCTGTAGAATGGAAAGGAATGGTCTGAC
>CACZYP010000052.1 GCA_902785425.1 uncultured Ruminococcus sp.
TTCTCAAAGTAATTACGGGTCATTAATTGATTGTGTTGTTTAATTTTCAAAGTCCTTGGAGTCGCTTTCTTTTAAGCTTTCGCTCTCATCAGGCGACTTGTTTATTATATCACTTTGTTTTCGTTTTGTCAAGACTTTTTTGAAATTTTTTCAAAAATTTTTCTTGATCTTTTTCAAAAACTTGTGATATCCCAGACACTCAAAAAGCTCGAAAAATGGCTTCAAATCTATGATTTTCGGCTTTCTTTTTCATCGCTCTCTTGAAGAGTGCTTATATATAATAGCATAGTTTTCGCCCTCTGTCAATGACATTTTTCGCTTTTTTTCAAAAGTAGCAGATTCTATATTTTTTAACCTTATAGATTGCATTTATAGTTATTTTTGCCTTTTGGTCGTTTTTCTCCTCAAAATGTCCTCTTACGCACTATTCTTCCATCTGTTTTCCGAGGAAAGTTGCTGCTGTCTGAGCCAGCTTTATCTCTACCTCGCCCGGATTCGTCTTTCTTTCATTATGAAGCATTATCACCGCACCGGTTACATCGCCTGCTGCTATAATAGGAAAAACTATCCCTGCCGTTTTGTCGATCCCCTCAACAGGCACAAGCAAGCCGTCAGATGCGCTGTTAAAGCTTCGTCTGTTCTCTATCAGTTCTTCCACCTCCGAAGTTATCCTGCGTTCGAGATACTCTTTCTTGGAAACTCCCGATACCGCAATGATATGATCCCTGTCTGCTATCAGCGTCGGAAGATTGCACACCCTGCTCAATACTTCTGCATACTGTCCTGCAAACTCGCTCATCTCTCCGACAGGCGAATACTTCTTAAATATTACTTCGCCGCTGCTGTCCGTATATATTTCGAGCGGATCGCCCTCTCTTATTCTCAGCGTGCGGCGTATCTCTTTTGGGATAACTACTCTTCCGAGATCGTCTATACGCCTCACTATTCCCGTTGCTTTCATCTTATAGTAACACTCCTTCTTTATTTGATAATATATACAGGAATATTTTGTGACGTTTTGAGGCGAAATATTCATTTTTCATTCTGCATTCGCCTTGACATTTCATTATTTCACGTTTACAATTATGATGTACTACTTCTATATAAAGAAAGGATGATCCAATGTCCGACATATATAAGATACTCCGCATAGATGAAATGGAGTACGGCTGTGAGGGAATTCCCGAAGGACAGGAACCGAAAGTCGAAGTCACTATAGAAACAAAAGACGGCTCTCAGTTCATTATGCAGATCGAAGATTCACTGCTTTATAAGCTTGAACTTAACGAGGGAGACAGTTTTACAACAGATAAAGAGGGAAATCTTGCAAAAATTTGAATTTTTTACTTGCAACCTCTTGACATAACTGTTATAATAAGAAATGTTGGTTTGTTTTAACGTCAACACGGCGTTATAATCTATTATAAAGGATGGTTAATATGGTTAAAGCAATTGTCGGCGCTAACTGGGGCGACGAGGGCAAGGGCAAGATCACAGACTGCCTCGCACAGGAGTCCGATATCGTTATCAGATTTCAGGGCGGCAGCAACGCAGGTCACACGATCATAAACAACTACGGCAAGTTTGCACTTCATCAGCTTCCGTCGGGTGTTTTTTACGATCACACCACAAACATCATCGGCAACGGCGTAGCGTTCAGCGTTGAGAACTTCATCAAGGAGATGGCTCATCTTAAGGAGAACGGCGTTGAGCCGAAGGTTCTCGTTTCTGACAGAGTTCAGATCGTTATGCCGTATCATATAGCTTTCGACTGCTACGAAGAGGAGCGCCTTGGCGGAAAGAGCTTCGGCTCGACAAAGTCGGGTATCGCTCCGTTCTATTCCGATAAATTCGCAAAGATCGGCTTCCAGATCAACGAGCTTTACGATGACGAAGCAGGTCTTAAAGAGAAGATCGAGCGAGTTCTTGAGATCAAGAACTCCACACTCGTAAACCTCTATCACAAAGAGCCGCTCTCTGTTGACGATATCTTCAACAAGCTCATGGAATACAAAGAGGCAATGGCTCCTTACGTTGCGAATACTTTTGATATCGTACACGATGCACTCAAAGAGGGCAAGACAGTTCTTCTTGAAGGTCAGCTCGGTTCGCTCAAAGATACAGACTTCGGTATTTATCCGATGGTCACATCTTCCAACACGATCGCAGGCTACGGCGCAGTAGGCGCAGGCATTCCGCCGTATGAGATCAAGGATATCGTAACTGTAGTTAAGGCATATTCAAGTGCAGTAGGCGCAGGCGAATTCGTCAGCGAGATTTTCGGCGAGGAAGCTAACCTCATGCGAAATCACGGCGGTGACGGCGGCGAATACGGTGCAACAACAGGCAGACCGAGAAGAATGGGCTGGCTCGATCTCGTTGCAACACGTTACGGCTGCAAGGTTCAGGGCGCAACAGAAGTTGCATTCACAGTTCTTGATGCTCTCGGATACCTTGACGAGATCCCTGTTTGCGTTGCTTACGAGCTTGACGGCAAGCAGATCGACTACTTCCCCACAACGACACAGCTCAAGCGCTGCAAACCCGTACTTAAAGTTATGAAGGGCTGGAAGTGCGATATTTCGGGGATCACGAAGTATGAGGATCTTCCGCAGGAGTGCAAGGACTACGTTGAATTTGCAGAAAAGCACATCGGCGTTCCGATCACAATGGTATCGAATGGTCCTAAGAGAGAGAATCTTATTCATAGATAATAAATTTCGGAGCCGGCAGTTTGCCGGCTCCGTTTTTTAATTACAATTGCTCTCAAGCAAAACAAAAAGACCGCAGTCAAAACTGCGGTCTTAACTCTGGTGCGAGTGACGGGACTTGAACCCGTACGTCATACAACACACGCCCCTCAAACGTGCCTGTCTGCCAATTCCAGCACACTCGCATTTGTCCTGCACTTATCGTGCCTTAATATAATATCACACAAAAGAGCTTTTGTCAACAGTTTTTTGAAATTTTTTCAAAAAAAATTCAGTCCGACAGAACGCCGGACTGATTATTTTTAATTACTTCTTTTTCTTCTCAACTTCAACCTTCTTAGCTTCAAGCTGCGATGTGCAGTGCGGGCAGCGTGTAGCCTTTATGGGGATCTCGCTGAGGCAGAACGGGCATTCCTTTGTTGTGGGATCCTCTTCCTTCGGCTCTTCCTTCTTCTTGCCTGCTTCCATCATTTTGTTAAGAGCCTTGACGATGCAGAAAATAATGAGCGCCATGATAAGGAAGTTGATGATCGCCGCAATAAACTGACCGAAAAGTATCGGGCCTACGTTAAGTACCTTTGTCATCTCGTCGATGTTGTCAACACCTGCAGCCTTGCTTATGATAAGCTGTATCAGCGGCATGATCACGTCATCACACAGCGAAGACACGATAGACTGGAATGCACCGCCAATGATAACGCCGACTGCAAGATCCATTACGTTTCCTCTGGCAATGAATTCCTTAAACTCGCCGATAATTCCTTTCTTCTCACTCATAATGTATTACCCTCTTTCAGTAAAGATTAATTAACGGCACCATTCTTTTGTACCGTATTGACATTATTATTATATTTCTTTACATCGATTATTTCAAGACTTTTTTGCAAATTTTATATTATCCACATAATAAACATATATTTTTTGTAACAATATACAGCTGCATTTCTTATCATCACAATTCACAATATGTTGTTTTTGTTTTTGTAAAGGATAAACAAACTATATTGTATTGGGTATTTTTATCATTTCAAAAAGTCGTTCAGCTCTTGACAAAACGCCCGTTTTTGTGTATAAGTAAGATATATTGATTTGATCCGCAAAAGGGGCTGTATAAATGATGTCCGATGACAGTTCGGAAAAAAAGAAGGATAAGAAAAAAACAACATTCGCAGAGCTTCTCGGTATAAAGCGCAAGAGCGTTACCGAAGAAGAGATACTCGATCTTATAGATGAGGGCGAGGAAAACGGCAGCATTGAGGAACACGAAAAGGATCGTATCGAAAACATCTTCGATTTCACCGACCTTACCGCAGGCGTCGTTATGACTCACCGCATCAATATGACGGCGCTTGAAGATACTGCTACACTTGACGAAGCCGCCCGCCTTGCTATCGACACGGGCTACTCACGTATCCCTGTTTATCATGACGATATAGATACAATAGTCGGCGTGCTTTACGTAAAGGATCTTCTGCGCTATCTGATAGGCGAATCGAAAGATACTTTCAGGCTTGAAGATATCGTCCGCAAAGTTCCGTTCGTTCCGAAAAGCAAAAGCTGTGAAGAACTTCTTGCGCTCATGAAGGAGCAGAAGGTACAGATGGCGGTGGTAGTAGATGAGTACGGCGGCACGGAAGGTCTGATAACGCTTGAGGATCTTGTTGAAGAGATACTCGGAAATATCCAGGACGAATTCGACGATGAAGATGAAAGCATCCAGAACCTCGGCGGCAACGCATTTTCTGTTGACGGACTTACCACGATAGAGGACGTTGAGGAGCTTATAGGCGAATCACTCGGCGCTCCGGAAGACTGTGAAACACTCGCCGCATTTATTCTTGAAAAGCTCGGCAGGATACCTCAGCCCGAAGAAAAACCCGTTATTAAAACCGGTCCGGTCATTCTGACCGTTCAGGAGATAGAAGACAGACGCATCTCAAAGGTGCTCATAATGAAGCATCTCGGAAAAGCATGAAACAAAAAAGGAACGCAGCCTCAGACGTACAAGGCTGCGTTCCTTTGGTATATTGACACACATTTTTTTAATGATCTGTTTTATTCTGCAGGTGCAAGGATCTTATCTGTTCCGTCGGAAATATCATTCGTTATATACATATTTCTTCCGTTCTGCTCGATAATGAATGTATGCAGGCAGCTGCTTTCAAGTGTTTCGTCGCAGTTTTTGAACTTGACCTGCTGATCTATCCTTGCTTCAACGGTATAAACACGATCGGAGTAATCTATCGAACCAAACGTAACGTAGTAATCCGCTTTCTCGGCATTGCCGCCGTTAACGCTCACATTGTAGATCAGATCGTTGTTATAGTCGTTATAGTACCAGAAGTCGCAGCCCTCTCTTACAATGCCTCGAAACGAAACATTCTCTTCACCCCGGTAAGAGCGCATTACGGACTCCATGTATTTATTCACAAGCAGCTTGGCTGCATCTGTATCTTTAAGAAAAATACCGCTCGCATCAGCATATGCAACACCGCCGGCAGCAGCTAAAACAACACCGGCACAAGCAAGCGTAACGACTTTTTTGATCATTGCCGTACTCCCCGAAACATTGATAAATTATCTTTCTGAATCCTATTATACAGCAACTTCCGACAAAGTAAATACGTTTTGATAATTGTTTTATGATTGTTTACAAAACCGCAAAAAATTCAATTTTGCTGTTGAATTTTTTTGAATAATCGGTTATACTTAATATAACAAAAAACAAAAAGGAGGCGATAGCAATGGGAAACACAAACGTTTCGGCTGATGTCCTTGTAAAAAGATCAGCCGACATTCTGGAAGCTTCATCACGCTACGGCATGACAAAGGATTTCATCCAGCACGGCTCTGTGAGCGTTTACTCGCACTGTATTCTGGTAGCAGTAGAGAGTGTAAAGATAGCACGAACGCTCAATCTGAAAGTTGACATTGATTCACTCATCAGAGGTGCGCTTCTGCATGACTACTTTCTTTACGACTGGCACGACAATCCCGACGGACGCCACAACGTTCACGGATTCACACACCCTTACACAGCGCTTCGCAACGCAAAGGAAGACTTCAATCTTTCAAAAAAAGAATGCGACATAATCGTGCATCATATGTTTCCGCTCGTACCGCTGCCGCCTCACAGCAAAGAGGCATGGATAGTCTGTCTTGCGGACAAGATATGTGCCGTAAAAGAAACGCTTACAATGAGAAAACCAAAGACAGTTCAAACGACCCCGACAGCATAAACGCCGTCAGGGTCGTTTTTTATGCAGACTGACACTTATCCCGGTCACTTTGCGAAATTTGCACAATATTATCAAAACATCTTGATATTTTCTGTCGAATAGCTTATACTTAATTTGCGGAGTAACTTTTCCGCAGTCAATTGTAAGAGAGGTGCAAATAATGGCAAAGAAAAAGAAGAAAAACAACGCCAACACAAAGAAACCTGAAACAGCGCAAAAGGCTTCGCTTGAAAAGCCGCAGGCTCAGAACAAGAGCAAGCAGGCTTCTGCTCCTGCTGCCGCCGCTGCGAACGAAGGAGTCATCGAAAGATTCTTCCATCTCAGCGAACACGGCACCAATGCAAAAACGGAGATCATCGCAGGTCTAACGACGTTCTTTGCAATGGCGTACATCATCTTCCTCAATCCGCTCATCATCGGACAAGACTCCCCTACAGGCATACCAAACACCGCTGTTGTTACGGCTACATGTATCGGTGCAGTTATCGGCACATGGCTCATCGGCCTGCTTTCAAACTATCCTATGGCGCAGGCACCGGGACTTGGTCTTAACGCAGTTTTCGCTTACACGCTCTGCGGTGCGTTCGGGCTTTCGTCAAGCGCCGCTCTTTCGGCAGTTCTGCTTGCAGGCATATTCTTTATCCTGCTTACCGTAACGGGCGCCAGAACAGCTCTCGTAAAAGCTATACCGATCACGCTCAAAAAAGCGATCGGTGCAGGCATCGGTATGTTTATCGCCCTTATAGGATTTGTAAACGCAGGGATCGTTATCGGTGAAGGCGGCGGATCCGCAACGACCATCGGTCTCGGAAGCTTTGCCGATCCTAAAGTTCTTCTTGCATGCGTAGGACTTCTCATCACAATCATTCTTGTTGTGCAGAAAGTTCCTGCCGCACTTTTCATCTCAATGATAATCACATCTGTTATCGGATGTATATCTCAGTTCTGCTTCGGCTCGGATATCGGTGTTACCGCTCCCACAAGCTGGGTGCCGTATCTCGACTTCTCTATGTTCGGCAAGTGCTTCACAGGCTTCGGCGATCTTTTCTCCGCTCCTATAGCATCGCTGCTTGCAACGATGCTCACGCTCGTTATGGTAGATATGTTCGACACGATCGGCACACTTATCGGCGCAGCAGACAAAGCAGGCTACCTTGACGAAAACGGAGATCTTCCGAAGATCGAAAAAGCAATGCTCGCCGACGCTATCGCTACATCGGCAGGCGCCGTTGTAGGTACATCGACCGTTACAACTTACGTAGAGTCAACAGCAGGCATTTCGGCAGGCGGCCGAACGGGTCTTACATCTATGGTAACGGGACTTTGCTTTGTACTCTCTCTTTTCCTTTCTCCTATCATCGGTCTTGTTCCAAGCTCCGCCACAGCACCCATCCTCATCGTGGTAGGCATCATGATGTGCGGTTCGCTTATGGATATCGACTGGAGAGATCTTGACGCTGCTATTCCCTGCTTCCTCACAGTAGTAGGCATGCCGTTCTTCTACTCGATCACAGACGGCCTTGCATTCGGCTTTATCTCATACTTCATAGTAAAGCTTGCAAAGGGCAAGATCAAAGACATGAATCCGCTGATGTATTTGATCGTTATTCTTTTCGTTATCAAATATCTCCTCAGCGCACTTCAGTCGATGGGAATAATTTAAAAAAGTGGCTGCCGCAACGGCAGCCGTTTTTTTAATGGAAAATTGAAAATGGAAAATGGAAAATTTCGGAGTCGCTTCGCTCCCTTATCAAATGGAAAATTGAAAATGGAAAATGGAAAATTGCAGAGTCGCTTCGCTCCTGATTTATATTGGTATATTCAAACTTGTAGTTTTTTTATGGCGGCAAACAAAGTCTTGCTTTACAAAAACTACTATAATCCAACTCGGCGAAGCCGAGTTCCATAATTTTCCATTTTCCATTTTCAATTTAAGATACATACTTGTATCTCCAAAAATTCATAATATAGGTATAGACTTGTACGCCGTATTGTGTTAGAATAATAAGACAAGTGTCATTGCGACGAAAGTACATTATAAGGAGTGTATCGGATATGCTGGAATTACAGAATATCTATTTCAATGTAAAAGCAGACGATGCAAAAAAAGAGATCATCAACGGCATCAGCCTTACGATCCCGGACGAGAAGCTCGTTGTTATCACAGGTCCTAACGGCGGCGGCAAATCTACGCTCGCTCGACTTATCGCCGGTATCGAAAAGCCTACCTCGGGAAAGATCATGCTTCACGGCGAGGATATCACCGATCTTTCGATAACAGACCGTGCAAACAAGGGCATAGGCTTTGCCTTTCAGCAGCCCGTAAAATTCAAGGGCATACAGGTATTTGACCTTATCAGACTTGCCGCCGGAAAGCGCATAAACGTCTCACAGGCATGTGAGTACCTTTCGGCAGTAGGTCTTTGTGCAAGAGACTACATCAACAGAGAAGTAAACGGCAGCCTTTCGGGCGGCGAGCTTAAAAGAATAGAGATCGCCACCGTGCTTGCAAAAGGCTCACGTCTTTCCGTGTTTGACGAGCCGGAGGCAGGTATCGACCTTTGGAGCTTCCAGAATCTTATTCAGGTATTTGAAGGCATGAGAAAGAACATAGCAGGCAGCTCTATCCTCATCATATCTCACCAGGAGCGTATACTCAACATTGCAGACGAGATCATCGTGCTCAAAGACGGCCGTGTTGCCGCTCAGGGAAGCCGTGACGAGATCATGCCCACACTCATGGGCACACCTGCTGCCGTAAGAGAATGTCAGAAGCTTACGCCGAACAAAGGAGGCGCTTTATAATGATGCAGATAGACGAGATTCAGAGAAGGCTGCTCAGCGAAGTTGCCGATCTTCACTCCGTTCCGGAGGGAGCGTACAATATCCGTGCAAACGGTGAGGCAGTGGGCAGAGTTTCCACAGCCAATATTGAAATAACACCGAAAGAAAACGCAAGCGGAATAGATATCCGCATAAAGCCCGGCACAAAAAACGAGAGCGTTCATATTCCTGTCGTTATGACAAAGAGCGGTCTTAAAGAAGTCGTTTACAATGATTTCTTTATCGGCGAGGATTGCGACGTTGTTATCGTTGCAGGCTGCGGTATAGACAACTGCGGCCCCGAGGATTCACAGCACGACGGTATCCACCGTTTCTTTGTCGGCAAGGGTGCAAAGGTAAAATATGTTGAGAAGCACTACGGTTCCGGTCACGGCACAGGAAAGCGCATACTCAACCCGGGCACAGAGGTCTACATGGAAGAAAACAGCTCTATGGAAATGGAGATGGTGCAGATAAAGGGCGTTGACGACACCGACCGCACCACAAAAGCAGAGCTTGCACAGGGCGCAAGTCTTGTTGTCCGTGAAAGACTTATGACGCACGGCGATCAGAATGCGATCAGCACATACGTTGTTGAGTTAAACGGCGCCGGTTCAAGTGCAGACGTAGTTTCACGCTCCGTCGCAAGAGACAATTCGTACCAGAAATTTGATGCAAAGCTCGTCGGCAACGCAGCATGTTCCGGTCATACCGAATGCGACTCCATCATTATGGACAAAGGACGTATTCTTGCAGTTCCGGGACTTGAAGCAAACGACCTTGACGCAGCGCTCGTTCACGAGGCTGCTATCGGAAAGATCGCAGGCGATCAGATAATCAAGCTCATGACGCTCGGACTTACCGAAGCGGAAGCAGAGGAACAGATAATCAACGGATTCCTGAAATGATCCCGTAACACAAAAGCGCTTAACGCAGCCATTGCGTTAAGCGCTCTTTTTATAATCACTTGCTTCTTATAAACAAAACCCCAAGCGTTCCCGGGCCGCAGTGCGTCGTTACCGTTGCGCCTGCCGTTGTTTCGAGTATCTCGCCTGCATCGGGGCAGTATTCACGAACAAGATTTTTTACCTGCTCGATAGTTTCCGTGTCGCACTTCGTATGCGTTATAAAAATACGTGATGTATCTATATCATCTCTGCCGCTTAAACGTTCCTCGGCATATTCCTCAATGACCTTATTGATGCCGCCTCTGTATTTCTTGCCGGGCAGCATCTCGCCGTCAATAACGTTTATGCACGGCTTGAGCTTCAGAAGATTTGCACCGAACGCCGCAAGTGACGAGCATCTGCCTCCCTTGTGGAGATAATCGATACTGTTCACAACGAAGCTTGCCTCAACGAACGGCACAAGCTCTCTGCATTTTTCTGCAATAGCACCTGCGGAAGCGCCCTCTTTCGCCATCTCGGCGGCACGAAGCACAAGCAATCCCTGACCCGTTGAAAGATTCGCAGAATTCACGGGATAGATACCGCCGACCTCCTCTGCTGCTATACATGCATTCTGATAGCAGCTTGAAAAATTGCTTCCGATGCAGAAATGTACAACATTATATCCCTTTGCGTTCCACGCTTTGAAAATCTTTTTGTACTCGCCGATACTCACGGCGCTCGTTTTGGGAAGCTTACCCGTTTTGTCCACAAAATCGTAGATAGTTTCGGGCGTTACCTCTTTGCCATCCTTGCCGCTTTTATCGCCGAGCGATACAACGAGCGGTATAACTTCTATATCATACTTTTTAAGCAGCTCCACCGAGAGATCGCAGGTGCTGTCTGTAGTTATCTTTACCGGCATATGAATATTCCTCCTGAACCGAAAATCTATTTACTACAGTTTAGCATAAAAGTTTTGGAAAAACAATACATAAATCAACAAGTAATAACGAAATACACTTTGAAACACATCGGTTCACTTTTTAACATGTATAACTGTCCGCTGTGGAAAACTATTCTCATAAGCCTTCAAATCCACTGCTTGCACATAAGTTTTTATATAATAATCAAATTTTTAGTTGACAAAACCAACAAACAGCAGTACCATTATAATAAGGAAGAATCTCTTCCGACAAAGTCAATTTATAAAAACAGGAGCGAAGCGACTCCGCAATTTTCCATTTTCAATTTTCAATTTTCCATTTTAAAAAGGGGGCACGATCATATGCTAAAGGATTTTGAAAAGAAAAAACGTGAAGACAAGGAAGCTCTCGGAGCGGAGATCAAAGGCTATCAGTCAACATTGCTCGGTCAGCAGCAGCTTTTGCGTGACGCAAAGCTTCCGGTGATCGTGCTTATCGAAGGCTGGGCTGCAGCAGGCAAGGGCAGCCTTATCAAAGAGCTGATAAGCGAGATAGACCCACGCTTTTATAACGTTGTTTCGCCCGTTGTCCTGCCCGAAGCGGACGAAAGATATCCGTTTTTGTACCACTACGTGAAATCTATCCCCGAATACGGAAAGATCACTTTCTTCGATTCCGGCTGGATGGAAAACGTTGTGCGCAAGTTTCTGCGCCACGAGATCACAAAAACAGAGTACCGCCGCAGAGTGCGACAGGTAAACGAGTTTGAACGTCAGCTTCGCAACGGCGGCTATCTCGTTGTAAAAATCTTCCTGCACATCGACAAAGACACGCAGTTCGAGCGGCTGCGTGCGCTTACGGAAGCACCGGAGACGGAGTGGCGTGTTACAAGAGAAGACCTTGCGCAGCATAAAGAATACAAGCGCTACATGGAAGCTTACGATGAATTTATGGAAAAATCGGGCGAAGCTTCCGCATGGTATATCCTCGACGGCAGCCGCCGCAAAACTGCCGTTCGTGATGCAATGAAGCTTCTTGTTACAAGAATAGATCAGGGACTAAGAAGCGGAAAGTTCGTCGGCGACCCGTACTATGAAGATTTTCCGCTTAAAGAAATGCCGAAGCTTGCAGATGTCGATCTCTCTCCGTCCATTGACGACGAAGAGTATAAGAAAGAGCTGAAAAAGCTCCAGACAAGGCTCAGCGAGCTTCACAACATCATCTACCGCAAAAAGATACCCGTTATTCTTTGCTATGAGGGCTGGGACGCCGCCGGAAAAGGCGGTAATATCAGGCGTGTTACGTACTCGCTCGACCCGAGAGGCTTTGATGTCCGGCCTATCGCTTCTCCCCTGCCGCACGAGCTTAACAGGCATTTTCTGTGGCGTTTCTGGACACGCCTTCCGAGAACGGGTCATATCTGCATATTCGACCGCACATGGTACGGCAGAGTTATGGTCGAGCGCATAGAGGGCTTCTGCTCCGAAAAGGACAGCGAAAGAGCGTACAACGAGATCAACGAATTTGAGCGCATGCTGACTGACTGGGGCGCAGTTGTTCTGAAATTCTGGATACACGTTGACAAAGACGTACAGCTTGCACGCTTTAACGACCGTCAGAACACACCCGAAAAGCAGTGGAAGATCACCGATGAAGACTGGCGCAACAGAGAAAAATGGGACGAATACGAAACTGCAATAGACGAGATGCTCGAAAAGACCTGCACGAAGAATGCACCGTGGTATATCATCGAGTCGAACGACAAAAAATACGCTCGCATCAAGACGCTGAAGATCATCGTAAAAGCTCTTGAAAAAGCATGTGAAGACCACTTTGAACGTATTATGGAATAACAAAAAAAGGCTGCCTCGGCAGCCTTTTTTTAATGAAAAATTGAAAATTGAAAATGGAAAATTAATGAGTCGCTTCGCTCCTGTTTTATATGACAATTCAGTTTTCAGCATCGAACAAAAAACAGTTAAGGAAGCACTGATTAAATCGAGTGCCCATATTGCGCAGTCAGATTTGCGGACAGTGTCCGCAGACAGATATGCGTTACACACTTTGATTTATGA
>CACZYP010000053.1 GCA_902785425.1 uncultured Ruminococcus sp.
TATGTCAGACCATTCCTTTCCATTCTACAGCTTAGGCATTGAAAAGGAAACAAGCACGGCTGGCTTACCGTGCCTGTCACCTTATTTATTATTGTAGGAAGATAAAAGAATACCTGTAGCTGTAAAGCTCCGACTCATCCGAATCGCCGCAATAGTCGCAGTTTTGAAAGCCGTTGTTTTTGAATGCTTCGACCGCATAGTTTACTGTTTCGGAAACTGCCTGTGCTCTGTCTCTCATAAGAGCGGTGCCTGTAAGCACGATGTCGCAGAGATGACCGTTGAGATGAACTGTATAATCCTTGGGAAGATTAAGGATCCTCACAAGTTCTGTGTTAGGCATCATGCCTTTTACGCAGAATCTTACAACTACGCTTTTCTGTCTGAGGATACTTCCGCTTTCCGTCAGAGCGCTGAAACCCATCGTGATATAATCGTCAATGCTGTAATTCTCGTCAGTAGATGCAGCAACGAACTTATATCCGTCTTTCTGATCGCATAATATCCTGTGCTTCGTATTGAATATGTATCTTGTACGGTCAGCAACATAGCCGAGCGAAGTAGCCTTATATGCTCCCATGATCTTTTTTTCCTTTTATATTTGATTTTGGTCCATTTGTCGAGCATCGGAAATTATACCATATTTACACGCTTTTTACAACAGTTAATCATTGATGATCTGAAGAATACATCTATCATAGCTTATCTATACACATTGTTATATACACATACATTTATACTGATGTATGATCGGTGTTTGTATGAGGTTTTGTCACCCCGTTATTACAAAATGAAAGATTCACCCTATTTCCTCATTATCGGCTCACACAAGCGTATTATGCGCATTGTGTATTACACACTGCTGTTTATTATATGTGCATATTCCATTACATTAGTGATATAACACAGCTGTTTATACACATCTGTTATATCGCATTGTTCATTGCGTATTACACATACATCTATATGAAAACTACTATACTTTTACACAATACGCAATACACAATACATATTGCTCACTGCTCATTGCTCATAACGTATAAAAGCAGGGACATATTATCCCTTACTATGAGTTTTTGTCATGATACAAACCGACCGTACAAACATGTTGATCTTACTCAGATTACCAAATTGATGCTCACTTTCATAGATCCGCAGCCAGACGATTCACCACAATCCACGGCGTAACAATCATTACGAATCACTCAATACGTATTCCGGATCATATTACTATGAGTTTTTGTCAGCCCGTAAAGTACAATCGATACAGCTCACTCATCTTAACACGATTCAATTTGGCTTATACATTATTACACATACACACCTATTCAGGCTTACCTGCATATTGATCTTACACGACCCGACAACAAAGCGCATATTCATATACTTATAATGTTATCATCATACACAATACACACTATGCATTACACACTACAGATAACCGATCAGACACTTTTATTATGAGTTTTTGTCAGTCTTGAAGAGCCGGTCAATATTGTGACATATATAAGCTGTTTCTCAATCATCACAGCTTATATGAATGCTCGGATAACCAATAAGCCTATTAACACAATAATTACGCATTACGAATTCCGCACTCCGCACAGTTTTACTATGAGTTTTTGTCAGTCAACCATATGCAGCTCATACTGATATTCAACACTCTCATGATCGGCAGAGCGGTTCTTCCTGCCGCCGTATTCACCGGTTTTCGTCATTCCAAGCTTTTCCATCACTCTGTATGACCCGATATTGGCGGCGTCACAGTGGGCAATATAATGCAGATGACCTCGCTTCGAGAAATATTCTGTCAGAGCTTTCGCTGCTTCATACGCATAACCTTTGCCCCAATGATCACGATGAAGGATCCACCCAAGCTCGCCGATCCCATCGGTAAAGTAAACGCATACTCCGCCTATATGAGCGCCGTCACAGATAACTGCAAACTCGTAATAAGACGGCTCGTCTTTTTCCCACTCGGATTCAACACGCTTTAAGAAATCAAGCGTCTCGTCGCTGTTCCGGTTCGGAAGGTACATCATATATTTCGTATTATCTTCATTAAGAGCGTATTCATTCACGCTTTGAAGGTATTCGGTCGTAAGAGGTTTCAGTAAAAGCCTTTCGGTGCTTATTTCGATATAACTCATTTTTTTTCTCCTTTGATAAAGTATAGCATCATTATATCACAAGCAAATATTTTAAGCAATAATTCAAGTCGTATAAATTTAGACGTCCGTGCCGATAATTTTGCTTTGCTTCGATCGTGTTTCTTTAGCAACATTCAAATTTTAATGGATCATTATATAAATAACATCATGATTATTTGTGTATACACATCGTTGTATCTTTATTGTGCATTACAATATACACATTGCTTTTTACTATGAGATTTTGTCAGTGAGCAATAGTCGTCTTGTTGATTTAAAACGAGACAGACTTCTTTGTTTATTATGAGTTTTTGTCAGTGATTCCAATGAGAACCGGCGTTATAATTACACATAAGAACTATTCGGAATATTCGGAAGCAAAGATTACGTCAGATCTCATGGCGATGACAAAAACTCATACTAAAAAGAGAGCCTATAACAATATGTGTAATTGTGTATTGGTAATACAGCATACGCTTAACTGTAGTCACGATCATGATCAATATGTTTTTTTCATGAAAAACTTGACTTATAAATAATTTAGCGCTATAATAGACACATGATTTTACACATACACACTTACACATTGACAAGGAGGCTAATATGACAAAGATCATCGCCATCACAAATCAGAAGGGCGGCGTAGGCAAAAGCACGACCGCTGAAGCACTTACTGCCGACCTCAAAAGCAGAGGCTACAAAGTTCTTGCGATCGACCTCGACCCGCAGGGCAACATGACGCATACTTCAAGAGCTTCAACGAGCGGCGCTACAGCTCTCGGCGTTCTTACCGGCGAAGTTGAAGCTAAAGATGCCATCAGACACACCGAGATGGGGGATATCATTCCGGCTCACAGCGGCCTTGCAGGCGCTGACGCATTTATCGCCGATACAGGTAAGGAGTACCGCCTCAAAGAGGCTCTTGAGCCTGTCAAGGACAATTACGACTACATTATCATCGACACTCCGCCGGCACTCGGTATCCTTACGGTAAATGCTCTTACGGCAGCCGACAGCGTTATCATTCCGGCTCAGTGCGATATCTATTCGCTCAATGGTATAGATCAGCTTTACAAAACGATCAATCCCGTCAGAAAATACTGTAACCCCGATCTTAAGATCGACGGCATTCTTCTTACAAGAAACAACGAAAGAACGATGCTTTCAAAAGAAGTTACGGAGCTTGCAGGACAGCTCGCCGAGAGGATCGGAACGAAGCTTTTTAAGTCGTCCGTTCGTGAAGCTGTGGCGATCAAAGAGGCTCAGATATACCAGAAGAGCATCTTTGAATACGCTTCAAAGTCTAAAGTCGCAGCAGACTACAGAGCATTTACAGACGAAGTTCTGGGAAAGGAGAGCAGCGTAAATGGCTAAGAAATCATTCATAAATGACAACCCTGCACTGCGTTTTATAACGGAAGCAGAAACACCCGAGGAGCAGCCGGCACCTCAGCCGACTCCGCAGCCGCAGCCGAAAGCTAACCTTAAAGCACCTTCAAGACCTGCATCAAGGAGCACTGCTAAGACAAAAAATGACGAGCCGAAATACAAACTCAACCCTGCTTACATCGAAACAAAATCACGCCGTGTACAGCTTGTAATGCAGCCCTCGCTCTATAATTCCATCAAAGAGGCGGCAATAAAGGAAGACATTTCGGTTAATGAATTTATTCATAAAACTCTTGAAGACGCACTCAGGAAGTAATCGGCAGCATATACACATACACAATGTTTTCTTATGAGTTTTTGTTTGTTGTATTCTCATAAAACGGCTATATGATCACATTTTCACCGCACAGTCTATCGAATAAGACAGATCGTGCGGTGATTTTTTTATATACCCAACAATCTGAAACAGTTACACATACACATTAGCACATGCATTATTCTTATTAAAGCAAGATACATCTCTTATTACTTATAAGTATATATTGTTATGTATTTACACATTAGTTATAACTCATCAGCTCTTTATTATGAGTAATTGTAAGTGTGTAATGGCTACTGTTTACTTAATATTGTGAATAGTTGTATACGTTATTGTGTATGCGTATTCTATGTTCAGATTAAGCTGATATAGTTTATTGTATATGTAATAACACATATGTATATAAGGTTGAGTTATAATGTAACATATTATGAGTAATTGTCAATACACATCAATATAAACATTAAAGGAATGTACGCTCATCAACAACACATGAGTATTTACATATGTGTTTATGTCAGTACATTCAGGATATACACAACCGCCTTCACACATACACAATACAGTATTATTCTTTCTATGAGTTTTTGTTATCTACAAGTAATCGATCACTAAATGATCGCAGCTCGTTACTATGAGTTTTTGTCAGTAGGATTTAGCTGATGAGTTCTTACTACTACCACAAAGCGAATGCTTTTATTATGAGTTTTTGTCAGTGAAACAAAAAAACGAACTAAACATAATCGATCCGGATATCAATAAAGAATAATTATAAACACAGATCATTCTTACTATGAGTTTTTGTCAGCCGCTCACCCTGAAATTCTTTAAGATAACAGCCCGGACAGCTTCAAGCTTTATATGAGTTTTTGTAAGTGTATCGCATCGCAAATAACCAGCGCATACACATTTACACATACATCTCTTTACTATGAGGAATTGTCAGTCGATCTGATATGGTTTCAAACTGTTATAAGTTTATGGCACCGATGTAACTATGAGTTTTTGTCAGTCATTAATGTATCTTTTTATTATGAGAAATTGTCATAAATCAAGGCGTAATCAGAGATATTGACTATTCTTATTATGAGTTTTTGTCAGTGAATAATAAATTCTCAAATAATGCGTATAGGAGCATACACATTACCGCATACACACTAATACAAGCAAAAAAAACGGTGTATACACATACTTTCATGCGTATACACCGTTAATTATGTATCTTCGTTTTCGGGCTGCTCGTTCTCACCATTCAGCAGGGGGAGGCGGTTCAGATAAGCATTTTTCCGCTCTCCGTCCGGGAAAAATATGATCGAAAACGAAACTCCCGAAATAGGACGCCCTCTTTTCTGCGATTTATGCTCCCTGTAGTTCCATACATAGGCGTAATCGGAGTTATTAAGCTCATTGAGCGCCGCTATTATCGTGTTTTTCAGCAGATCTCTGGGCAGCTTGTACTTTTTGTAATTGCCCTTGCTGTCTTTCTCGTCAACCTGAAACAATTCACGTATCTCCTCGCAGGAAAACGTCCATTCCGAGCGCAGATTGCGCTTTTCGCCGCACTCTGCGTACAGATACTGATAAAGACGTGACGTATAGTAGCTTTTGAATGACAGCAGTATGCCGAGCATTGTCTGCGTGTAATAATTGTTCAGATTAAGAAGATACGGTTTTATATCGTCGGAAAGACGTATAGTAAGCGTACCGTTGTCGTATTCCGCTCTGTTTATCCACTGAAATATCTTCCATTTGTCTTTTTTTGCGTTTTCGCCGCCCACCTGTACCTCAACTACACGCTGACACAACCGTTTGCAGATCGATTTGAGATCTCTGTAAAGAGAACTTTCATCAATGCCCATAAAACGGGCAAGCTCCGGCACGGTAGTCGTATATGTTTTGAAGTCCTTATCTTCCTTGACTACCTGGGATATCGCAATAAAAAGCAGCTGAGCTTCACGCAGCGACATGGTCTGATGACCCTTTATAAGATTATTTGCCGTAACAACATAGTATTCTTCATTAAGCTTAAGCTCATATTCTTTATCTCGTGCAGCCATCAGGGTCACCTCCATCTCAATAAATTTATCACATTATGAGAGAAAAGTCAATATCTCATAATAACATATTACCACATTGTAACGACAATAAAGCTCTTTTCGTTACACTTTCGGAAAGTGCGCTTGAAGCGCTACTTTATAGTAGATTACTTAAACAGAATACTTATATATACTTACTTGTAACTATTTCCCCGAAAAACGGCATAAATAAGCCGTTTGTTGTGACCTTACTATGAGTTTTTGCCGGTATCTCTAAGAGTTTTTGTCGGTGGTACTATGAGTTTTTGTTGTAACTATTATGAGTTTTTGTCATTTTATTGAAACCTAAAGTAACCCTTGTGTTTACTAATTTTATCACACAGGAAGTATTTCATTGAATGATACTTGTTTTGTGTTATAATCATTACAGCAAGAAACACAGGTGTTATATTTTCGGGAAAAAAGTAACGCATAAGCGCTCGCTGCCCCTTGATCGGCGAATAGTTAGTAGTGTGTAGTGTATAGTGTATAGTGAGTAGATTTATATTAGCTACTTTATCAAATGGAAAATTGAAAATGGAAAATTGAAAATTTCGGAGTCGCTTCGCTCCTGATTTTATAATAGTTTTTTCGAAACTTAATAGTTATCTCTCGGCGGCGAGTAAAAAAATGGTTTTGTGAAGAAAAATATAAATCAACTCGCCGCAGGCGAGTTCCGCAATTGTCCATTATCCATTGTCAATTGTCCATTATAAAAAGGCGAACTTCGTTCGCCTCGGTCTGTTGATAAAGCTCTTTCGTCGCCGTGTTACGGCGAGAAAACCTGATGTTATTGAAAACTTAGGGGCATTTTCTGCCAAAATGCCCCTCTTTCCAAAACAGTCCACCGGACTGTTTTGGAAATTCACCCCTAAAAGGGCGTGAGTCTGCCTCCGCTCTTCGGCTATTAACTTTTTCGACAGACTGAGGCGAACTTCGTTCGCCTAACCGCAATTTTCCATTTTCCATTTTCAATTTTCCATTTAAAAACCCCCTCTTCGTCATTTTGCACATTATTTTAATCAATTGTTTTATAGCGCTAAAACGCAAAAAGCAATTGTAAAGCTTCTCAAAATATGGTACAATCAATACGTGAATGACCAATTTTTGACATAGATTTATTCTATTATTTTATTACGTCATTTAGTACAAAAAATGCGTGTAAATGCACATGATTATTGTTCCGAGGTGTAAGATACGATGAAACTGCTTATTCTTGATAAGGACATAGAGTTTTCCGAGAGACTGAAGCATTCGCTTGAAAGCAAATATCACGATATTCAATTGTTTATCTGCGACGATCCCGGGTGCCTCGATCAGGTCTTTGAAAACGAAAAGTACGATGTTGTTCTGTTCGACGCAGAGTTTGACAGCGTTGACAGAGAGAAATACAGCAAGCAGCTGAACAATGCCGCTTTTGCTTTCGTTTCATCTACTCATGAGATCATCGACGATATAGAAACGCTTTATAAGTATGTGTCGGTGTCTAAATGGTACGCCTCGATATGCGAGCTTTATGAAAAGAAAAAGAACCGTGTTATCAGAAAAGAAAAGAGAAGAGAGATAAACGGAACGCAGTTCATCACATTCCTTCCCGCTAACGGCGGCGCAGGAAGCTCCACTATGGCTGTTGCATGTGCACTGGCGCTTGCCGAGCAGAAGTCGGTGCTTTATATAAATATGGAGCAGCGCCCCTCAGACGAGGTCTTTTTCTCGGGCAAGTCAAAAAAGTGTCTCAGCGATATTGCCGCTGTGCTTAAAACGAAATATAATGACAAGATACTTTTCAATACTCTCAACGATGTGATCCAGGACGGCCTGGCGCTCGGAAAGAGAACTGTTTCTTATATAAAAGGATATAACAACATCATGGACTGCATGTCCTTAAGCGCAAAATCGATAGGCGTTATATTCGACTGCATAAAAACGAAGCTGAGCTACGATTACGTTATTATCGACGCCGATTATATAGTAAGCGATTTTCTCAATAAGCTTATCGTTCTGTCGGACGATCTTGTTTTCGTTTACTCCGGCTCCGATACCTCGGACGTGAAGTTCAAAAAGATAAAGCGCCATCTTGACATACTTTCAAGAGGCGAGGACGTAAGTATGCCCGAAACTCGTCTTCTTCTGAATCAGTTCTATTCGCAGAACAGCTCGACCGATTTTATTGACGGCTTTGAAGTTATCGGCCGTCTTGCAAGATACAGGACAGACAACGGCACAAGGATCTCTTCGCAGAACGTGCTTAACGAAGTTCTTGATAAGCCGGGACTGTTTTCATGCTTCCTGCCCTCGGAAGAACCATCGGATAATGACAACGGAGATGCGGTACGATGAAAAAGAATGATGCGATCGATGAGATAGTAAAAAAGATATGTACAAAGATAGATGAAGGCGATATAGGCGTTCTCGGTGAAGAGAATGAGCCTTCCCAGGGCTTTGAAAAGGCAAGGTCAAAGGCGGAGGGCATACAGTTCATGCGTGAAGCCGACGACGATACTTACAGATCGTACATCTGGGAACTTCTTGACAGACTGCTCAATGAAAACAGCGACTACACCTGTGACGACGGAAGCCTTGTATATATCACTCCCGACGATAAGGCGATCATCGTCGAGCAGGTATTCGGTATGTACAGAGGTCTCGGTATCCTCGATGCGATACTTCTCAACGAAGAGATCACCGAGATCATGATAAACGGTCCGAAGAATATATTTATAGAAAAAGCAGGGCGAGTGGTCCGGCTCGACAGAGATTTCGGCGACGATGAAGAGTCCGAAAAGCAGCTGCGAAAGGTCATACACCGTATCGTTGATATGTGCGGCAGAGAGGTAAACGAAGCAAGCCCTATAGTTGACGCACGTTTGTCAGACGGTTCACGTGTAAATATCGTGTTAAGTCCTATAGCGATGGACGGCGATACGGTCACGATCCGAAAGTTTTCCAAAAAGCCGATGAGCATAGACCGACTTATCGCTTACGGTTCGATCACGCAGGACATAGCGGACAAGCTTCAGATGCTCGTTAAGGCGAAGTACAACATTTTCATTTCGGGCGGTACCGGAAGCGGAAAGACAACGTTTCTGAACGCCCTTTCAAACTACATTCCGCATGACGAGCGTGTTATCACGATAGAGGACTCGGCAGAGCTTCAGATAACGGGCGTTGACAACCTTGTAAGACTTGAAACGAAGCAGGCAAACGCCGAGGGCAAGGGCGCAATAACGATCAAGGATCTTATCAAGTCGTCACTGAGAATGAGACCGGAACGAATAGTTGTCGGCGAGGTTCGAGGCGAAGAGGCTCTCGATATGCTCCAGGCTATGAACACGGGTCACGACGGTTCGCTTTCCACCGGTCATGCGAACTCCGCAAAGGATATGCTCAGCAGACTTGAAACGATGGTGCTTCAGGGTGCGTCGGGTCTTCCGCTCGACGCCGTAAGACGTCAGATCGGCTCTGCTATAGATATAATCGTTCACCTTTCGAGAATGAGAGATCACTCAAGAAAGGTAGTTGAGATAGTTGAAGTTCTCGGCTACGAAAAAGGCGAGATACTTCTGAACCCGATCTACGTTTTTGAAGAGGACGAAAAGTCTACGCTCGAACGTGTGTCGGGAAGTCTCGTTCGTACCAAAAACAAAATGGACAATATACAGAAGCTCCAGCAGGCGGGCATCTATGTTGAAATATAACACGGAGGTGTTTTTTCTTGGCAACTGTCAGTGAAGAGAATCAGACCGGCGCAATACAGGAAGTCGTTTTAGATAAAGAAAAGAAACCTAAAAAGGAAAAGCAGAAGAAAGAGAAAAAGCCGAAGAAGGAAGTAAAGCTCAATCACGGCATCACCGGCGCAGGCGAGGACTACACAGTGTATGTGCTCGACGCCAAAGAGCGTATGCTTGCTATCATGGTGGGCGGACTGCTCGGCTTTGTGGCTTGCTATTTCTATTTTAACAACATAGCGATCAGCGTTGTCATCGGAGCGATAGCCGCATATGAAGCTATCCCGGTCTACACGAAGATGAAGCTCAACAAGCGCAAGGAAGAGCTGAGACTGCAGTTCCGTGACCTGCTTGAATCGCTCAGTAACTCCTACACGGTCGGAATGACCTCCAGCCGTGCGTTTCATGCTGCCTATGAAGATATGAAGGTCGAGCACGGCCCCGACGCTTACATCACAAAAGAGATGGAGCTTATCTGTCTTGCTCACGACAATCAGGGCTACGAGATAAAGAATCTTCTTCTTGATTTTGCAAAGCGAAGCGGTCTTGACGACATCAAGAGCTTTGCGGGCGTTTTCGATATCTCTACCGATCTCGGCGGCAACATTGCAAAGGTAATCAGAGAAACAAGAGATATGATAAGCGACAAGATCGAAGTAGAGCTTGAGATACAGACGATGGTCACGGGTCAGAGAAATCAGCTCAATGTTCTTGCGATAATGCCGTTTGTCGTTTCGATTGTATCAAGGTCGTTTTCTTCGGACGACAGCAATCCGATCGTTATAGTTCTGAAGCTTGTGGCTCTCGGCATGTTCGTTTTTGCATACTGGATGGGCAACAAGATCGTTGATATCAAGGTGTGATAAGGAGGGCTGATCTATGGAGTATACAATTTTATTGATAGCTGCCGTTGCGGGAACATTCCTTACTGTTGTATGGGCGTTTCTGTTCTTTAAATACAGAAATGAGTTCACGGGATTGCTCGATGATGTTGACGGAAAGATATTCACACTGAAAGACGTTTACTTTATCGGACTTGGAATCATAGACATGTACGAGTCGGCGTCCGGCAAGCGTATCGTTGAGAGCGATAAGGCAAAAGACCGAATCAAGGATCTCGGCATCGTTTTCGGAAAGAACAATGCGGAAATGTACTATTACATACAGTCGTGCGCAATGCTTTCGCTTCTGTTCACGTTTCTGCCGCTCGGTTTTCTTATGGGCTGCGTAATGAAATCTTCGCTCGGCATACTGCTTGGCGGCGTGGTGGTTTTTGCTCTCGTTTACGGAGTAAGCTCCAGCATCAAAGCATCTGTGCAGCGTGAAAAGGATTCCATCGTAGACGAATTCCCGAGAATGGTATCAAAGCTCACTATGCTTGTAAACGCAGGAATGCTCGTTCGCCGTGCTTGGGACGAGGTCGCAAATTCAAACTTCGAGCTTCCTTTGTACAGAGAGATGAGAATAACCTCGAAGGATATTTCGGAGGGTATGGCAATAGACGCAGCTATGGACGGCTTTGCGCAGCGCTGCGGCGTTAAGGAGATAAGAAAGTTTTCTTCTATATATGTTCAGGCTGTAAAGAGAGGCGCTTCGGAATCGGTCGAATCAATGAAAACGATGTCCGATGAAGCGTGGGAACAGAAGAAGCAGTACGCAAAGCAAAAGGGCGAGATAGCTTCGCAGAAGCTCCTTATCCCGAACATGATAATGTTTTTCGGCATACTGCTCGTAGTAGTCGCACCTATGGTCATTACGATGATGGGCGGCCTCAGTTTCTGATATCGGGATCTTTCATTACAGAAAAAGGAGGATAATGAAGTGTTCGGCAAGATCATTCGCAGGAAAGAAAGAGCGGCAGAAGGCCGCAGGCTCGGAAAGCCGTATTTTTTCGGCGCAGAGCTTTTCAATAATGAAGACGGTATGGAAACTATCGAAGTGATACTTATGGTAGTGGTTTCAATACTGGTAGTAGGCGTGATCATCACATTACTTACAAAAGACGGTTTTGAAGCAGGCGAGCAAAAGACGAGCCTTATCGGATATATCTTCTACAAGATAAAAGAAGGTATCGATACTTTATTTAAATAGTTTATAAAAGTTTTTACTTTATAATAACGATCATTTGAAAGGAGGTGAACGAAAATGGTTAAGAAGCTTCAGCGTAAGCTGGACAGAGCAATTATCGATGCAAGGATCAAGAAGTCTGAGATACTCAGCGGAGAGTTCCTCAAGAAAGAGGACGGTATGGAGACTCTCGAAACGATCCTTCTCGTAGTTGTATCTATCATCGTTGTCGGTGTTATCATCAACGTACTTACAAAGAGTGGTTTCAAGGGTGAAGAAGGAAAGGATGTAGGTCTTATCGGCTATATCTTCTATCAGATTAAGTTAAGACTTGACGCTCTTTTTAGCGGCAACACAGAAGGTGCAGGTGCCGCAGGCGGCAACGGTTGATCGATTTGATTTGATCGCTTACCTATAACAAAAACCGAACAGAGGGCTTTCCGTTCATACCCGGGAAGCCCTGCTGTGAGGGACCTTTTGAATTTACAGCATTCATATGAACAGAATCTATTGAAGAAAGATAACTATTTAGTACCCTATAAAAAATAAGAAAATCTCAAACAATATAGTTTACTTAGAGATATTGTGCCGAAGGGGTGCAGGGGGCGACCCAATGTCAACAACTTAAGGAATAAAACAAAGTAAATAGTATTTGCCACTTTATATATTAACCCCTCCGTCACGCCTACGGCGTGCCACCTCCCCTTCAGACGTTGCCGCAAGGCAACAGCACCGACCGAGGCGGCAGCCGAGACGCTGGCGGCGCAGCCGTCTGAGGGGGTTTTCAGGCAAAGTTTCTTAAGTTGTTGACATTGGGGGGCGACCGGAAAGCCTCCTGCAATCAGCACAACCTTATAGTTACGAAGAAAGCTTTCTGCGGTCTGTTTATATGAATGTTGTAAATCGGTATGTTTATTATTTCTTTACGAAAGGCGGCTTATGTTTTATGAAACGAAGGAAACTTTTGTGGCTGAAAAGCGATGAGGGCGGTGCGGCAGAGCTTATAGAAGCTGCGTTCATCTATCCCGTTGTTTTTCTTTCGCTGTTCGTGCTTATCTATATCGGGCTGTACATAATGCAGAATATGACGCTCGTTTCGTATACTCAGAAAATAGCGTCTCTTGCTGCACGAGACGTTGCCTGCGTGGGTTACATCAATACCGGAAGCGGCGATAAAGACGGAATGATCTACAATGCAAGATTCAGCACAGCCGCCGCCGAGGGTGTATTCAAGATCGGCGACGAAAAAGACGGCGCCACTTCGTTAGACGGAATGAACATCACATTCAAGCCGAAAGACGTTGATGTAAGGGCGTACAGATACTGGTACGGCCCGTTGGCGGACGACTCGAAAACATGCTGCGAGGACATGCTCCGCAAGCTCGGAAAACAGAATGCGATAATCTGCGCTTCCGATGATTTCACTGTAAAGGTAAAATGCGAGAATCAGTTTATCACTCAGTATATCGACGCTTCTATAGAACAGAATCTTGCAGGCTTTGCCGTGCTCGACTTTTTCGGTATAGAAACGCCTACGGTAAAGGCAACGGCGAAGGTGCCCGTTTCCGATACTGACGAGCTTGTAAGAAACACAGATTTCGTGGTGGACTCGCTTGAAACGGTCGCAAGAAAATTCGGCGTTGACGTTAACAGCGTAAAGGACACGATCGTTAAAACGAAAGAAAAATTAGGCTTGAACTAAGAGGAGAGAGATACTATGATGAAATTAATGAGAAAGACGAAAGGCTCGATCTCGATCTTTCTGTGCCTTTGTCTTTTGCCGATGGTAACGTATGCTACTCTCGTTATCGATGTTTCGAGGATCCAGGCTGCAAGAAGTATGATAACAGGCGCAGGCGATCTTTCAATGAACGCAGGCCTTTCGGAGTATGAGCAGGTGCTTGAAAGAATGTACGGCTTGTTTGCTCAGGTGCAGAGCGAAGAGGATCTGGAGCCTGCTTTAAAGAAGTATTTCAAGGAAACGATAGAAGCGTCTGTAATAGGTTCGAGCGCAGACGACAGCTACGTTGACGGCTGGGTGGACGAGCTTACCGACTCCATCATGAAAGTTGGAGAGGACGACGGTGTGGAGCTTTCCAACTTCCTTGCAATGCAGCTCGATGAAGACAGCTTCAAAACGGACGGCGTTTACGGAACGGCGCTCGCAAATCCTGCTGTAATGAAAAAGCAGGTAGTTGACTACATGAAGTATAAAGGCCCCGTTTCCCTTGCGAACACGTTCATGAGAAAGATCGATTTCTTCAAGGGCGCACAGGAGCAGGCCAATACTGTTGAAAAGAAGATAGAGTACACTGAAACGCTCAAAGATATGCAGGACCCGTGCGAGGCGGCGTATTATGCTATCGTGAATAAAGACACAGATAAATATATTTATGGCTACGAGCAGTACAGAAGTTATTATTTGCAGTATCAGGATACTCCCGCCGATTACTTGTATAATGAGTGCAAGGTAGTAAGAAGGTTTGTTAAACGCTCAACTCTTGCAGCACTTGCCGTATCGAACAACCCGTTTGAAGGAAAGAAAGAACTTCTTCAGATGGACAAAAGCTATGAGGCGGTTCAGGACTATAAGGATTCGCTGTCTTTTGAGAATCAGAAGCTTTCGGATATTGCAAAGATGCCCTGCACCGACAGAGCTACCGCAGAGGAAAAGCTCAAAAAGCTTATCGGTCTTGCAAATCAGATAGTAGACCCCTCGGATAAAAACGGCGTATTTGAAAATAAATTTACGGCGTACAAGTTTACTTACAATAAAGACACGGGAGCTTCAACTCTTACTCCGACGCAAAGCAGCAATGGAGAGAAATATTATAGCTCCCAAACTATACAAACGCTCAGCACATCTCTTCATGTTGACGGTTGGATATATGATAATTTATGGCACGGTGACGACGAGACTTTCGATGAAAACGCAGAGAAAAGACTCGGTATACAGAAAGATGTATATAGTAAGATAGATGATATAATGATGAGATTCCCTTACTATTATACGTATGAGGATATCTATGATGAGTATGACAAGACCTTTGCCGATTTTCTCAAGTACTATAAAGAAGAAACGAAGGCTAAGGTAAAGGAAGATTCAAAAAATGAAAAACTCACCGATGAAGAGATCGAAGAGAAATGCAAGGAATATATCAAATCCGAAAATATAGGTGCGTACTATACTTACCTTGAAAACTGCAACGGTATCCAGCAGATATACAGCGATATCTATAAAAACTACATAGAGAATTTTGATAAGGATTTTGCTACGCCGCTGACAGAGGACGAAAACCTTAAAAACGTTTCAGATGACTGCCGTGACAAAGCTTATGGCATACTTCAAGGTGTTTACCAAAGTGTTTTAACGGCAAGGGCATCTGCAAAAAATGTTAAAGAAAAGCTCCAGGCTGTAAAAGAAAGCATGGAGAATGTCGAAACGGCTAAAAATAACTGGGGCGATTCACTGAAAGCTCCCGATGATCCAAACGCTACAACGCAGGATATAAACCTGAGAAACGATTTTGAAAGCACCACAACAGGCCTTGAGATCAAAGACGTTGAAGATCTTATGGAAGCTACATCCGACTTGATAACGCAGTATGACATCATGGCATTGTGGTTTGCTGATGTAAAGTATCTCGGCATTTCGTTTATGGGAGAGGTGATCGAAGAAAGCGTTGATAAAGTCGAGCTGGGGGGCTTCCCGTCTGTATTTAGTTTTGAAGAGGTGAAGAACTGCTCGGTAGATGACGGCTCGCTTATAACCACAGCGGCTGATTTTGTAGACAAAGGTGTAAACGGCGACGCTTCCAAGAAGCTTATTCTGGAAGACGACCGGTATTATCTTATGTCGATATTTCCTGATGATGTCACAAAGCTTCAGGCCGATCCCGATCACGGCGACGCAGAGAAGGAGCGCTTCTTCAAAACGCTTGAAAGCATCGTCAAGCCGAAGAAGAATGATATTGATTCCGAATCAGAATCACAGATCGACTCGATCAATGAAGCTTCCGCAGTGGACGACGACGGCAACATCAATACTTCTTCCTTTGAAGACACTGACGGCGATTCGGGCGGCGATGCAGACGGCGACAAAGACAAAGCTTCGTTCGACGTTATCAAAACGGCTATGTCCGATATCAATAATTATGCCAACGGTTACGAAACACAGCCTTCATCAAGCGCAGATATCGAGGGCAAGCAGTCTTCATCAACGAAGATATCTACAGATAAAGAAGATTACGAAGATGAAGACAACAAGCAGACGAAGAATGCGAAAAGCTCGCTTTCTAATGCAACGTCCATACTCGGCAGCATTGCCAATATAGCAAATGACGTAATAGAATACTCTTACGAGGAAGAGTATTTCACCGAGATGTTCACTTGTCAGACCGACCCGAAGTATATCAAGAAGGATCCCAACTCATGGATGATGCTCAACGGTCTCGGAGCTAACGACGTGAACCAAAACACAGAGTGGTTCGGCAATGAAGTAGAGTATCTTATATGGGGCGGCAATCCAAGCTCTGCCGCAACGAAAAACAACGCTCTTATCTTTACGATAAGATTTGCTCTCAACGCTATCTATGCGTTTACGGCGCCCGATATCCAGTCGTTTGCGCTTGAAGTTGCAACGGCAATAGCAGGCTGGACGGTCATAGGCGTGCCGATAGTTCAGGCGTGCATCACGATAGGCATTGCTATGGCGGAAAGTGCGTATGATCTGTATCAGCTGCTTGAGGGAGAAGATGTTGTTATCATCAAGAACGCAGCAACGTTTGTGTGTTCGCCCACAGGCGCACTGAAAGAGATCGCAAAGGAGGGCATTAAAAAGGGCGTTCAGATGGGTACGGAGTATGTTATGAACAAGATCGATGAGGAGATCGACAGCGTGTCGGCGGCTGCAGACGGAATGCTCTCCGAATACTCCGATCAGGCAGATGAATGGCTGTCGGATTTTGCAGACGAACAGACCGAAACCGTTCGTTCTTCGATCGAGTCAACATTTGTTACACCTATACTTAACAAGCTCACACCTGTTTTAAATTCTGCAAACAGCGGTGTTAATTCGATCGAGCAAAATGTAAACAAGGCTATCGATGATGCTTTTGTTACGATCAAGAATAATATAGACAGACTTCCCGAAGGAAGTATTGTCAAAGCGGCCGGCGATGCGCTCAAGGGAAAACTCGATGATATAAAAAAAGACGTAAAGGAAAAGATCACCGAGGAGCTTAAAAACGCTAAAGAGAAAACAAGCGTTGAGCAGATAAGAGATGATCTTATCGGAGATGATGGCATAATAACGAATTATATCAATGGAATAAGCGATGTGATCGAAGGTAAGATCAAGGAAGTTAAAGACAAAGCCGTAAAAGAGATCTCCGACATGAAAGATACGGCAGCCGGCAACCTGAAAGAAACGGTCCATAATAAGATGGACGATATTGCCAAGGAAGTAACGGGAAAAGCTACCGAAGCAGTTTCCGATACTATCTCGAAGAATACAAGCGATATCGTAGGTTCCCTCGATTCGACATCCTCCGGCGGCTTTACGCTCAACTACAAGGAATACTGCAAGATCTTTATGTTCGTACAGCTTCCGGTAAATGAGAACGAGATCTTCAAAAGAGCAGGTGCGGTGATAGAAGCAAACGTCCGCAATGCAAAGGAAGAAATGCATCCGAACCCGAACTTCAAGCTGACAAAGGCCAATACTGTCGTTTTCGTTGACGCTAACGTAAAGGTAGCCACGCTCTTCCCCTGGGCAACAACAGTTGAAGAAAATGCGGCAGGCGGCGGCATGGAGTTAGACCTTTCCGCTTTGGGACAGAACTACGTCACTATCCATTACACAGGCGTGAACGGATACTGATGATACGACGATTTGTGATTTAAGTGAAGTGATCTTATGAAAAAGAATTACAGGATAAAAAACGAAAACGGCGCTATTGCCATAGAAGCGATACTTGCGCTCACGTTTTTCATGCTTGCCGTGCTTTCGATCATGTTTATTTCTTTGATCGTCAGAGTTCAGTCAAGCATGCAGTATGCTTTGCAGCAGACGGCAAAGGAAATTTCGGGCTACTACTATATGTTCGACAAAATGGGTCTTGCAAGCGCCACGACGGGAACAACAAATTCCAAAACAGGCGAGAATATTGCAAAGGTAGATGAAGAGATCGGCCATGTGGTGGATTTCGCTCAGTCATCGACAGATGCTTACAACACGGCTACGTCGATCGATCTTTCCTCGGGTGTTAGCATCGAGGAACTGAACGATCTTATTCAGAGCGGCACTGCCGACGCAAAGGAACTCAAAGAGAAAGCCAATGCGATCATAGGCGACGTTGAGAGTTTAACGAAAGACGGCAACGCCGCAGGTCAGATACAGGCAGTTCTGACCGTTTTCGGAAAATCGATGATAAGCAAATCGATGTCAAAGTTTATCGCTCCGTTCGTCTGCCGCACCATAATGCCGAAGTATCTTGCAGGCTCCAGGGAAGGCGCCGACAATATGCTGAAAGCCGCAGGAATCTCGGACGGCGTGGACGGACTCGATTTTACGCAGTCTGAGCTTTTGCGTGACGGCAGATCGATAAAACTGGTCGTAGTTTACGAAATGGATATGGAAAAGCTTACCTTAGGCATGGTAAAGGGTAAGGCAAGGTTCAGACAAGTTGCTTCAACGGCTGCGTGGGTCAATCCTCAGGCTTCCGACTCGATAAAAGCCCTTACGGAAGTAGCGAAATAGGAGGAATGACAGTGTTACATGCTGTTTTTGCAGCGATAGTATTGCTGATGATCTCGGGTGTCGTTTATCTTTTCGGTATCCCGTTTCGAGCAAAGTATCTTGAAGAGAATGCAGCCGATGAAACCAAAGAGGCTAAAGAAGCAGACGAAGACGAAGATGGCGGCAGCGGCGGCGAAGCTTCCGATGAAACGGTGACCGACGAAAAAGAGACGATCACCGAAAAAGACGGCGACGCTTCCGAAGACGAAAAAACCGAAGAAACGGAAAAGAAAACAGAAAAAAGCCGAAGAAAAAAGAGTGTGAAAGAGAGGATACCGTCTGTTAAAGAGTGCGTATCGATCGTTAAGAAGGAGCTTTCGGACTCTAAAAAGCTTTGCGTGTTCTCGATCGTACTTTTCGTGACCGCTTCGCTGTTCATTGGCATAAGCGGCACGCATAAAGGATCGTATATAGTACCGATGATACAGAGCCTTGCGCTTTTTGAGATCGTATTTCTTATCGCTTCCATCGATAAAAGGATCAAAAAAATACCGAACAAGCTTATTTTAGCGCTGCTTTTTATAAGGCTTGCAGGTATGGCAACTGAGCTTATCATAAGCCCGTCAAAGTGGATGGAGATACTGCTCGGCTCTTTTGTGGGCTTCCTTGCGGCAGGAGCTGTAATGCTGCTTTGCATGATCGTTTCAAGAGGCGGAGTAGGTGCCGGCGATATGAAGCTGTTCGCACTTATCGGGCTTTACTATCAGATAACGGGCGTTCTTGAGATAATGCTTTACTCGCTGTTCATCGCATCTGTCGTGAGCATATTCCTGCTCGTGTCAAGAAAGGCAAAGGCGAAGTCGTCGATACCTATGGCGCCGTTTATCTGCATAGGCATCGCTGTATATACGTTCTTTATTTATGCGTAAGTTTATAATTGATTATTCGGAGATGTTTCCATGAAAAAATCTATCCCTCTCATAATATTTATGGTCATGATAATGATGGTCGTAGTTTCCTGGTCCAATATTTCAAACTACGGAAGCGAAGTAGACGCCGAAATAGCAATGCACATGAAAAATGCACAGGAATACGAAGAAAAAGAGATCCTGATAGACGCTGTTACGGAGTATCAGGCAGTTCTGCGCCTGAAGCCGGACGACTATGAGCTTGCAATGAAGATAGTTGACCTGTACAAGGAGCTTGGCATACAGCAGAAGTATATCGATGCGTGTGAAGCGGCTATCACGGCGGATAAGACACAGAAAGCCCCGTATATCCTGCTTGCCGATTACTACACCGAGTATTCGATGTTCGGCAAGGCTCACGATATCCTCAGCAGAGCGATGGAAAACGTTGCCGAAACGGATGATATCAAGCCTCGTTTGCTTGAGATAATGAAGAAGTATTCTACAATGACGCTGTCGTACAGTGATGTTTCCGATTATCACAAGGCTGATAACTCAACGATGGGCTTTGCCACAGCAAAGATCGACGGCAAGAATGTTGTTGTCAACACAACGGGCGGCATAAGCTTCTCGGAGGATTACGAGTATATCGGCATCATGTCCGACAATCTCAGACCGATCAAGAATCACGGCGAATACTATTACATCAATGAGGAAAAGTACAGAAAAGTCGTTCCCGAAAAAGAAGCTTCCTACCTCGGATCATTCTCCTCGGGCTATGCGCCGGCAGAGTTTTCCGACGGCTACGCTTACATTGACAAAACGGGAAAGATCGTCAGAAGCGGCTACAAGTTTGCAGGCGGTTTTTCAAGAGGCATTGCCGCCGTACAGGATCAGAACGGAAAGTGGAACGTGATCAATTCGTCCTTTGAAAAGGTAGTAGACGCAGAGTTTGACGACGTTAAGCTTACAGATATCGGTTACTGCACGGAAACAGGCATGTTCTTTGCAAAACAGGGCGATAAATATACACTTTACAACAACGCAGGCGAAGCCGTGGCACAAGGCTTTGAAGATGCAAAGCTCTTCGTTTCAAAGGAGCCTGCCGCTGTAAAGCAGAACGGAAAATGGGGCTTTGTTGATACGAACGGAAAGATCGTTGTCGAGCCGAAATACGAGGAAGCAAACTCGTTCAATGCAGGCTATGCGCCTTTCAGACAGGGAAAGAAGTGGGGCGCAGTCAATATAGACGGCGATGTTCTTATCGACCCGACTTTCGATTCAATGAGGTCGTTTTCCTCTGACGGTTACTCTCTTGTTGAGAGCGAAGGAACGTTTAAGATGGTAGTTGTCAATCTTTATTGATCCGGAGGGCATAGTATGTTGGAGAAAATTCAAAAGGGCAGTACGACCTATGCGGTGTACAGCGTAGAAGACGGTAATACGAAGATCGATCATATCAGCTGTAATATGATCAACAATAATCAGGAAGAGGCTATAGGACTTGCACCCGTTCAGGTAGAGATGATAAACGGCGTTGTAAGGAATCTCCTTTTTGACATAACGGGCAGGATAACGCTTAAAGAGTTTATCAGCCAGAGGATATCTCAGAGCAATTTCAAGAGAATGCTCGTGAATATAGTGGAATCTCTTGAGAGCCTTGATGAGTACATGATAGATATCCATCAGATACTTCTTGATCCCGAAAACGTTTATATCAATCAGATAGACAACAGTATAACGCTTCTGTGCGTTGTTCTTAAAAGCTATGAGCAGACGAACGACTTGTTCTCGTTCTTCAAGACGATAGTTGAGAACAGCCAGGTGGAAACTGTTGTAAATGCAAACGAGCGTGACTACTTCCACATTGCGTGGAATATCACAAGAACGCCGAACGGCTTCTCGTTGAACAATCTTAAAATGGTGCTCATGGGCGGCATGATCGAACAGCACACGGCATCTGCCGGCAGCGCCGTTTCTTTGCAGCCTTCTCTTACAGAGCCTGAGCAGCCCGTAAAGTACAACGAACCTTCGCTCATGACCGTCACACCGATGGATATCCCGAAGCCCGAACAGAGCGTAACTCAGCAGCCCGTACAGCAGACGTCCGTTTCGCAGACGCCTCAGCCGTTCGTTCTTTCAAAGCACGACGACAAGAAGAAAAGCGGCGGTCTGCTCGGAAGAATGTTCGGCTCGAAAAACAAGGGCGAGGCTTCCTCGCCGTCGCCTCTTGCAAGCGTAAAGCAGGGCGGTTTGTCCGCATTGAAGGGCGCAGCTTCGCAAAATAACGATGCAGCTTCCGCAAGTCAGCCGAAACCCGAAAAAGCTTCAAAGAGCCAGGGCGGACTTGCAAGGTTTAAAAAGAGCACAGCTCAGCCCGAGGTACAGCAGCCTTCACAGCAGCCTGTACAGCCCGTGATGCAGCAGCCGATACAGCAGCCCGTTCAGCCTGTACAGCCCATGATGCAGCAGGTACAGCAGCCTATGCAGCAATTTCCGCAGCCTGTGGTATCGCAGCCCATGCAGCAGTTTCCGCAGCCCGTTGTACAGCAGCCTGTGCAGCCTGTTCAGGTACAGAACCCTGTCGGCAGCGTGATCTCCGTTTCGCCGCAGCAGCCTGCTCAGGCAGCCGTGCCTTTTCAGGTCGATGAAACATCGAACAGCGGCACCGTAATGCTTGAAACATTCTCAGCGCCTGCTGTGGAACGATCGCCTGCACCGAGCGCTGTTTCTCTTAATAAGCAGTCCGAAAGCGCTCCTGCTGCTGCTCCAGCTGTGAACGAACAGCCGCCCGTACAGCCTGCCGCTCAGAATGTTTTGCAGAAAGAAGCTCCCGCAGCAGCCGTAAATGCACAGCCGCACAGCTTTGCAGCCGCTGACACCGCTGAAAAAGCACCGTTTTCCGAAACGCAGGATTACGGCGAAACTGTAATGCTCGAACCCGACGACATAGGCGAAACAACTATCCTGCTCGACACTGACACAGAGCCGTCGCCGCTCGGTTACCTTGTGCGCCTTAAGAATAACGAGCGTGTGTCCATCACGAGCAACTATTTCAGTCTCGGCAAGGACAAAACAAAGGTCAGCTATTTTATAAGCGACAACACGGCGATAAGCCGCAGCCATGCGTCGATAATCGTCAAGGACGGCAAGTTCTACGTTGTGGATCACAATTCGACAAATCACACGTATGTAAACGGACAGCTTATCCCGAGCAACGTTGAGATAGAGATAATCAACGGCATGAAGCTCAAATTTGCGAATGAGGAATTTGAGTTTGTTGTATCGTAAGGATTACGGAAAGGCAGGGCGGAAATGGATATAATATGTTTTCACAATCCCGAGGAAGATAACGGATATCTGAGCAACTGGTATATGTCTCCGTTTACAGTCGGAAGTACTGATTTTTCCTCAATGGAGCAGTATATGATGTATCGCAAAGCGGTTTGTTTTCATGATGAAGATACAGCAAAACAGATACTTCAAACCGACGATCCCGGCAAGATAAAGGCTTTGGGCAGAATGGTGTCGGGATATACGGATCACGTATGGAACGGTTTACGCCAGCTGTATGTTTATGAGGGTCTTTCAGCTAAGTTTTTGCAAAATGAACACCTGAAAAAAAGACTTCTGAAAACCCGAGACGCTCTTTTGGCAGAGTGTGCTGTTATGGACACGATATGGGGTATCGGACTGTCTATGAAGGATCCCAAAAGACTCGACCCGAATGAATGGAAAGGGCAGAATTTGCTTGGATATACGCTCATGGCAGTACGTGACCGCCTGCGTGAGAATTGAAAACTTGATATATAGTATAAAAATCGAGCTGCCGCAGTTTTTGCGGCAGCTCTTTCGCTATGCTATGGGTTATTTTGTATTTCCTCTGTATTCGTTTATGATCTCTGTGATGATGTCAACAAGCGGCTTTACTTCATGCTTGCCGATGATCGGCTCTTCGTGGCTCTCACCGATGCCGGAATCGTCTGTAAGGAATACGTATGTGCCGCCTGTTTCTATTGCGATCGCTCTGCCGAACAGCTCAACATCTGCGTCACTGCCCGAGCCTACTACGGGGATAAGGCGAATGCCCTTTGAAGCCGCTGTTTCTACCGATCTTGCAAGGCTATCTGCCGCTTCTTTGTACGGGGGAGCGTCGAAAATGAGGAACGCAAGCTTTACGGACTCATCGCTCCAGTCAGCGTCGTTCATAGTCTGATCGAGAGCCTGCGCAACGGCTGCTATCTGACCCTTTCCGCCTGCCGCACTTTCGTTGTTGATGATCGTCTGCACCTTTTTTACGTCGGAAGAGAACGGATTGCACTTTGTAAGATATTCGTCGCCCTCGTCACGGTAGAAGTTTACGGAATAGCGTGTGTTCTTGTCGCCTATGCGCTCTGTTATCTCCGTAAATTCGCTTTGCAGGAAGTCCATCTCGTCGTGCATGGAGCCTGTGGAGTCAATAATGAACATGATGTCGGCATTTTCGTATTTATTGCCCTTTGCGCCGATAGTTATTTCTTTTTCGGTGTTGTATGTTCCCGATTTCTGCTGACCGCCCTGATCATCGTCAAGGTCAAGTGCCTGCGTTGTGCCGTCACCGAGTTTTACGGATAATTTCTTGTCATCGTTCTTGTTCATGAGGTAAACAATACCGTTGTGGTCGGATACACCTGCCCACACCGTGTCGCCTTTTTCGTTTAGAAGCTCTGCTTTAACGTTTGCAGCAGGCGTGCCGTCGTCGCTTTTTACCGTTATCCTGATGCGCTTTGTCGGGTCAAGACCGAAAAGGGGATAGGTGAGCCTGTCGGAGGCGATGAGATTTGAGAAGAATCCCCAGTTCTCGTTATCGCTCCAGCAGCCTGCCGTGAGCAGACCTGCCTGCGGCTGTATCGAAGCGGTGTCGTAGGACGCTCCGGCGGTCTGATCGTTTGAAAGATCGTAAGTGTTGTTGGCAGCAGCATTCTTGTAAACATCGTTAACAGCTGTATTATCGATAGCTGCTGTGTTGTAGCCGTCATCGACATCGATCTCGGGTGCAAGGCCACGATCGCCCGTATAATTGCCGTCGTCCTCTTTTACAGTGAACAGATCGTCAGTCATAGGCGTCTTATTGCAGCCTGCAAAACCAAGTACCGTAGCCGCAGCCAGTGCAGCGCTTATTATTCTCTTTTTCAACATAATGAATTCCTCCTTGATGTGTAATGTGCGTTCAACTGTTCCGTTATGAAAGCTTTCTGTACATTAGTCGTGCGTGGCGGCGTGATTCCTCACTCTTTTTGAAAAAAATTTTGCCGATCATACTTAAGGAACCACTGAATAAATCACGCCCTACGGGCTGAGCACCCATCTTGCTTGCACCCCAAGGGCACTTGTAACACATGCCGATCGGTCTGCGCCTTAC
>CACZYP010000054.1 GCA_902785425.1 uncultured Ruminococcus sp.
AAAGAGGGGCATTTTGGCAGAAAATGCCCCTAAGTTTCCAATAACATCAGGTTTTCTCGCCGTAACACGGCGACGAAAGAACTTTATCAACAGACTGAAGCGGCAAAGCCGCTTCCGCCGTTCGCCATTCCACTTTCCACATTCCACATTAGATTAAGCGGCGCAGCCGCTTCCGAAATTGTCCATTATCCATTGTCAATTGTCAATTTAAAAAGCCCTCGCCGAAGCGAGGGCTTTTTGAAAGCGATGGCTTTTGATTATTTCTTCGCCTTCTTCTCGGGCTCTTTGCTCTTCTTGTGAAGCTGCCAGATGACCCAGAGAGGAGTTGCGATGCAGATCGATGAATAACAACCGGAGATAAGACCGAAGATCATCGGAAGTGCAAAGCTCTGAATAGATGTGATGTTGAATACAAGGCATACAACGTAAACTGCTGTGATAGCGGAAAGCGTTGTGATAGATGTCATGATAGTTCTCTTGATAACCTGTGTCATGGAGAGGTTGTAGACATCGATAAGCGAAGCCTTCGGGCCCATCTTAGCCTTGTTCTCTCTGATCCTGTCGTAGATAACGACTGTATCGTTCAGCGAGTAACCGAGGATCATGAGAACTACTGCGATGAAGTTGGAGTCGATAGGCATTCTGAAAAGAACGAACACAACGTAAACCATAACTACATCGTGCAAAAGCGCTACAAGGCCGAACATACCTGCCGACATACCGCCGATCCTCTTGAATCGGATAGTTACATAGATAACCATGAGAGCCGATGCGATAGCTACGGCTACAAGACACTTAACGAAGAACTTGACACCCATCGTAGGATCGACAGATGTAAACTCGCTTGTCTCAAAGCTGTTGTCGGGGTACTTCTCCTGCAAAGCCTTGAGGATATCGGACTGTGTCTCCGTGCTGATAGCGTTTGTGCCGGAGAACTGAACAGTAAGAGTGTAAGCGTCGCCGCTTTCGTTGCTGCTGCCGATATCTTTTGCGATAGTAAATGTTACCTGATTATCGGGAGTCTTTTCCTGGATAAGAGCCTTAACTTCGCTTTCATTTACAGTACCGTGGTAGGAGTAAGAGATCATCGAACCGCCGGAGAACTGAATGTCGAGCGAAACGCCGAAAATGATGTTGAAAATAATACCGATAACGATTATACCTAAGGAAATGCCAAAAAAGACTTTTCTTTTTGAGTAGAAATCGAGCTTCTTATCTTGCATTTTTAGCACCTCCGTAAAGTACGGGATTTCTCAGGAACTTAAAGCCGGAGATAGATTTGAGCATCAGTCTTGCTGCGCCGATACCCATGATGAAGTTTGCGATCGTACCGATAAGAAGTGTATAACCGAACGCATAGATAGCACCCGTTGTCGAAAGACCGAAGATGAACGAAAGCATGTTGAACGGTCCGAACACGAGAATAAGGATAACTGCAACGATGATGATCGTCATGTTACCGTCGATGATAGCGGAGAGAGAGTTCTTCGTACCTGCATTGATAGCACTGTCGAGAGACTTGCCTCTCTTGAGTTCCTCACGGATACGCTCTGCCGTAAGGATGTTTGCGTCAACGCCGGTACCGATAGAAAGGATCATACCTGCAATACCGGGGAGCGTCATCGTAAAGCTGTTGAATACCGGGAAGTAACCGGAAACAGATACGATGATGATAGCCATCTGACCGATCAGAGCAAGAACGGCAACGAAGCCGGGAACTCTGAAGAATACGATCATGAATACAGTGATGAAGCAAAGTGCGATGATAGCCGCAATACCCATTGCACGAAGCGAGTTCGAGCCGAGCGTCGGGCTGATGGAAGAAACGTTTACTGTTTCAAGCGTAAAAGGAAGCGCACCTGCGTTGATCTTTGTAGCGAGTGCTGTTGCCTCTTCTGCCGTAAAGTTACCCGAGATCTGAGCCTTGCCTGCGGAGATGACCTGGTTAACGGTCGGGTAGGAAAGCATCGTATCGTCCATCCAGATGGAGATAGTCTGATTCAGGTATGTAGTAGTAGCGTCTTTAAAGAGCTGCGTACCCTCGTCGTTGAATTCAAGCGAAACAACATACTGTGTTTTTCCGTTTTCGGTAATGACGCCTGCCTCAGCCGACTTAACGGTGGAACCGTCGAGAAGAACAGTCTCAGCCGTAGCTCCCGAAGGAGTTTTCATGATAGGATTACCGTCTGCGTCGTAATCCACCGATTCATAGCTGTTGCCCGGACGGAATGTGAGAACGGCTGTAGCCGAGATCTCTTTGATAGCCTCGTTCGGGTCAAAGTTTGTTGTGTCTTCTTTCCAGGGGAAGCGAACGATAATTCTGTTGGAGCTTTCGTCAGCGTAAAGCTCGTAGTCGGTGATGCTGTTGGAAACAAGTCTTGTCTCGATTACAGATTTTGCCGATTCAAGCTGTTCGGGTGTTGCGTCTACGCCTTCTGCAGGCTGGAATGTAGCCTCAACGCCTCCCTTGATGTCGATTCCCCATCGAATGTCGTCGATGCCCTTGATACGGGTCGTCTTGATATCACCGAACTGTGTGTCGATACCGATTATCGACGAAGCCGCCAGAGCGATGATAAGAAGCGCAACGATGAAGAATACGGGTTTTGCAACTCTTTTCATGCGTTTATAACCTCCGTGAAATGTATGTCTGCCGCAGCGAATTGCTCGCCGCACCGCACGGTAAACGAACCTGTGCGGTTTTGTCCGGCGGAAAAAGTCTGCAAAAAGGCGCAGACTTACCCCGTCAAACAACGTAACAGACTTATTATATGATGAATTTGTTTAAAAGTCAATAAATATGGCTAAATTTAGTAAATTTTTCTTTGTTTATCAGAATTAAAGCACAAATTTCACACATCTGTCACTTTTGTGCGTTCCTCGAAACCATACACTCTTCTGTTTTTATAATGATAAGAGTGAGCTGAAATGTGGAAAGTGGAGTGTGGAAAGTGGAATTAAGGAAGCACTGCGTGCTTGATTTTATATTAGTTATTCAAACTTTACACTTATCTCTCGACAGCAAATGAAGTTTGGCTTTAAATCCAATTACAATCCAACTCGCCGCAGGCGAGTTCACTCATTCCACTTTCCACTTTCCACATTCGTCATTAATTGTCAATTGTCAATTGAATAAGTTTTTGTTCATAAAGCTTCTGCAGGCTCATCATGATGCCGAGTTTTGCGTGGTACCATGTAAGACCGCCCTGGAAGTATACGGCGAACGGCTCTTTGATCGGGCCGTCGGCGGAAAGCTCTATGCTTGAACCCTGAACGAATGCTCCTGCCGCCATGATAACGTCGGAATCGTAACCGGGCATCGGCCACGGCTCGGGCGTAACGTAGCTGTCAACGGGGGCTGCCGCCTGTATGCCTCGGCAGAATGCGATCATGCGCTCTTTGGAGCCAAGCTCCACCGCCTGGATAATGTCGAATCTTTCCTCGGTGCCGTTCGGAACACACTTGAAGCCGAGCTTCTCATAGCAAAGACCTGCGAACACAGCGCCCTTCAATGCGCCCGAAACAACTGTAGGCGCCATGAACAAGCCCTGATAAAAAGCAGGCATGATACCGAGATTTGCGCCTACCTCCTGACCGAGACCGGGAGCGCTGAGTCTGTATGCGCAGTTTTCAACGCACTCCTTTGTGCCGCAGATGTAGCCGCCGATGGGAGCAAGTCCGCCGCCCGGATTTTTGATGAGCGAGCCGACGATCATATCTGCGCCGAGGTCGGAAGGCTCGATCTTCTCAACAAACTCACCGTAGCAGTTATCCACCATGCAGACGATATCGGGCTTTACAGACTTTATAAATGAAATAAGCTCCCCTATGCGCTCAACGGAGAGTGTCGGGCGTGTCTGATAGCCCTTTGAGCGCTGTATCGTCACGAGCTTTACCGTGTCGTCGATAGCAGCCTTTATGCCGTCGTAATCGAAGCCGCCGTCGGGCAGGAGATCGACCTGCTTGTAATTTACGCCGTACTCTTTGAGCGAGCAGCGTGATTCTCTTATGCCTATGACCTCTTCAAGAGTATCATACGGCTTGCCTACGGGCGACAAAAGAGTATCGCCGGGGCGAAGATTTGCCGAAAGCGCTATTGCAAGCGCATGTGTTCCGCATGTGATCTGCGGACGGACGAGCGCCGCCTCCGTATTGAAAACGGAAGCATAAACACGTTCGAGGTTGTCTCTGCCTGCGTCATCGTAGCCGTAGCCCGTTGTTGCGGCGAAGCATGCGGCGTTAACACGGTGCTTCTGCATTGCCGAGATAACTTTAAGCTGGTTATACTCGGCTGTTTCGTCGATTTTTTTGAAGCGGGGCGCAAGCTCTTCAAGCACGCCGCCGCAGAATCGGAGCACTTCATCGCATACTCCGAGATTTTTGTACATTGTTGTGTCCATAATTTCTTTCCTTTGATCAATTCTGTTTTTGAACTATCTTATACTCGTCTCCCATACGGAAGTACGGGCAAGTATTTCTGTGTCCGCTGAGAAATCCGTACATTTCGTCCTCATCGAGATCAACGGCGCATTCATAGCAGTCGTACTCTTCATTGTAGCCGTAATTTACGCAGTAATCACAGCTCGAACTGCCTTGTTTTTTCTTTTCTTTCATATATTCACCGCCTTACACGGATTCTATTATAACAGATTCCTTGAAAAATGCAATTTACGTTTTTGTTAAAAATCGGCTGAATATTATCTTATATATGATGAAAAACAGATCACTAAAGTATATTTTCGGACAAAAAGGATAATATAATAATTACAAAACAAAAATGAAAGGATGCAGCATAAATTGCCACGTTATCAATGTACAGAATGCGCTCACACTTTTGAATCGCAGGAGAAGCAGCCGTCCTGCCCGAGCTGCGGCGCACCGTGCGACCGATGCGTAAAGACAGAGGACACGCCTCAGACGAAATACACAGGCACACAGACGGAGAAGAATCTTCGCCGTGCATTCACGGACGAAGCGGAAGCCCGTGACAAATACACCTTTTTCGCCGCAAAGGCAAAGGAAGAGGGCTTCGAGCAGATAGCCGCAGTTTTCACCGAAACGGCAGACAACGAGCGTGCGCATGCAAAGATATGGTTTGACGAGCTTTGCGGACTCGGCTGCACTGCGGAGAATCTTTTACACGCTGCCGACGGAGAAAACTTTGAATGGACGAATCTTTACGACAGCTTTGCCGCAACTGCGGAAGCCGAGGGATTCCCCGAGCTTGCCGAAAAATTCCGCAAGGTAGGAGAAATAGAAAAAAGCCACGAAGAGCGTTACCGTGCGCTTCTGAAAGACGTTGAAGCGCAGGAGGTATTCAAAAAGAGCGAAGTCAGAGTATGGCAGTGCCGCAACTGCGGCCACATCATGACAGGAACGCAAGCCCCCGAAACATGCCCCGTCTGCTCCCACCCGCAGGCGTACTTTGAGATATGCGAGAAGAATATTTCGGAGAAAAATTGAGTAAGCGGTCATGCGGCAGCAGACAGTACCGTTGAAGCTTTATTGTGCACAACAGCTGTACTGCCGCTTATTCTTCCCGCAGCAAAAAAACATGGTGACTTTCGGAGTGTGGAAGAATCAGTGCGCTCGCTGTAGCTCGTTAACCGGAACACGCAGCGAGCGCTTCAACTCCACGCTTGTATCAGATAGTCTTCAAAAAAATATCTTAAACCCCTTGACATCGGCGTGGGAACACGTTATAATCAATACATAGTAATTTAATAGGATATATAAGTTACCTATGTTTTTCTTTCAGATCTTGTAAGAAGTAAGGTGAAGAGGTTATGAAAAGGGATCGTATATATGAAGCGATCTATGATAAATACATAGCACCGACTAAAAAAGTCCGTGACAGCTATATCGGCGTTGAGATAGAAATGCCTATAGTGAGTCTCGGCGGCAAAGAGGTCAATGAAGCGGACGTGCATGAAGCAGCAGAGCTTTTTTCCGGAAAATTCGGCTTCTCCCCTGCCGGTCACGACAGCGCAGGCAATATCACTTCGTTTGAAAACAAACAAAACGGCGACATTTTATCTTTCGACTGCTCGTATTCAAACTTAGAGCTTTCGTTCGGAAAGGCAAAAACACTGTTTGAGGTTTACGACCGATTCAAAAGCTACTACGCATTTCTGAACGATCGGTTCAATGCTAAGGACTACACGCTTACGGGAATGGGTATAAACCCGAATGCGTCGCATGTCAGAGGAACGCCGATACAGAACGAGCGGTACAGAATGCTTTATCACTATCTACATTCCTACAAAAATCATATCTCGGAGTTCGGGATAAGCTTTCACGACCGCCCCGACTTCGGCACATTCACAAGCGCCTCGCAGGTGCAGCTTGACGTAGGTTTTGACAAGCTTATCGACGTGATAAACGTAACGGGACTTCTTGAACCGTACAAGGCTATGCTGTTTGCAAACTCGTATCTTTCGGATCACCCCGAATATCTCTGCGTGAGAAATATGCTCTGGGAGCACAGCATGCAGGGCTACAATCCGCACAACGTCGGAATGTTCTCGCAGACTCTCGGCAGCACGAACGAGCTTATTGAGTATATCGGCACACAGTCTCTCTACTGCACGATGCGTGACGGCAAGTACATAGACTTTGATCCTGTAAGAGTATGCGATTACTTCAACAAAAGAGAGCTACAGGGCGAGTATTACGACGGCGAGCGTTACAGGAAGATCTCATTCGCACCGATCGAAAGCGATCTTGACTATCTGAGAACATTCAAGTTTGAAGATCTCACATTCAGAGGCACGATAGAGTACCGCAGCTCATGCTGCCAGCCGATAAGCGACGTCATGACGGTTGCGGCGTTCCACACGGGTCTTAACGAAAGGATAGACGCTCTCAAAGAGATACTCGAAAACGACAGGATAATCTACTCGCACGGCTACACACCGACAGAGCTTCAGGATCTTTTCTCAAAAAGAAAATACCCCGAGCTTGCAAAAAGCTCGGAGATATCGAATCAGCTATTGCGTATACTCACGCTTGCAGAAGACGGACTTCGCTCAAGAGGTCACGGAGAAGAGATACTTCTCGCACCGCTTTTTGAAAGAGCACAAAAGCTCACCAACCCTGCAAGGGAGATGCTTGACGGCATTGAGCACGGCGTTCCGATGAGGAAGTTTGTTGAAAAATATGCCGCTCTATAAAGTGTAAGATCAAGGGCGCCGAGTCCCGGCTGCCGCCGGCAGACCGCACCCTTTGCAATCCGCCCGCTTTTTTTGTAAAAAGCGGGGCAAAAATTTTCGGCAGTGTGTTTCTTTAGCTACATATCAGCTGAGCCGATTAAACTCGGCGGCTGCGAAGGCTTTCACTGCTTCATACAGCTGTGCTGAGCGTTCCGGCTCGTTTGACAGGTACGATATGACAAGATCATACTTCGGGTAGATCATGCAGCGCTGACCCCACTTGCCGACCATCGAAAAATGATCCTCGGCGACACGGAAAAAGTAACCGTAGTGATCTCCGAAGCCTGTATCAACATGCGGCGTTACGGCTGCTTTAACGAAGCGCTCGCCTATCAGCTGTGTTCCGTTCCAATCGCCGTTTTGCAGATAAAGCCTGCCTAAACGTGTAAGCTCCTCGACCGTAAAACTCATTCCCGTAGCACCGTAAAAGCAGCCCTCCGGCGACGTGCTGTACGGCGGCTGCGTTATACCGAGCGGAGCAAACAGACGCTCGTCAAGGTATTCGATAAGCTTCTTCCCCACTGCGTTTTCCACCGCAGCACCGACAAGATACGCCGGAATGTTCGAGTAATGATAAGACGGAACACTGTAGTCAACATCGAGTGAGAATATGGTATCGAGCCAGTTTTCCCCGGACGGGCGAAAAGGATATTCGGCAGCCGTCATCGTAAGAAAACGGCTCATGGGCAGCTTGTCAAAGCCTTTCGGAAGCTCGGCTGTATACTTTTTCGGCAAAAGCTGTGCAAGGGGCGTATCGGGCGAAACAACTCCGTCGCCGCAGGCTATCGAAAACGCAGATGACGTTATCGACTTCGTGACAGAATACACAGGACAGCGTTTGCCGCTTTCCTTTTCATACAGAAACTCGGTCCCGCCTTGATGATACACTTCAAAAGCGAGGACATCAAACGAATCAGAGCTTAATTTATCAATAAATCTTCCGTACATAGTAAAGACCTCCTTCTTCATTATAATGCTGTGTTACGGATTTTTCAAGGAGGCATTATGAAAGACATTACATTTTCGGGAAACTTCGGTCTTGAGCGTGAGACGCTCCGTGTTGACAGCTCGGGCAGACTTGCACAGACGCCGCACCCGTTCGGCAATGACGAGCATATAACACGAGACTTCTGCGAAAACCAGATCGAGCTTATAACGCCTGTCTGTCAGAGTATAGAAGAAGCTGTCGGCGCACTTGAAAAGCTTGACAAAAAAGCTGCCGATACGCTTGCCGAAAAAGGCGAGCGCATATGGCTTTACAGCAATCCGCCGCACATCGAGTCGGAAGACGATATTCCCATCGCAAATTTTACGGGTGCACAAAGTGCAAAACAGGACTACCGCATGGCGCTTCAGATGCGCTACGGCAAGCGGCTGATGCTTCTTTCGGGCGTGCATTTCAACTTTTCGTTCTCACACGAGCAGCTTTTTGAAATGTCGGGCGGCGATCCCGACAGAGCGTTCACCGACGCTTTGTATCTGAGGCTTTACAAACAGCTCATGTGCCATTCGTGGCTGCTTGTTTTGCTGACGGGAGCAAGCGCATACTACGACAGATCGTTCGATGAAGACGGCGCTGACGGCGTTATTGAAAGCATATACTCTTCCGTCAGAAACAGCAAGCGCGGCTACTTCAATCAGTTTATACCGGTGCTTGACCACGAAAGCATTGAAAGCTTCTGTATAAGCATTGACGAATACATAAAGAAAGGTCTTCTCTTTTCCGCAAGCGAGCTGTACCTTCCGATCAGAATGAAGCCGAAAGGAGCAAACAGCCTTGATGCGCTTCGTGAAAACGGAGTGGATCACATCGAGCTGAGAATGTTTGATCTCGACCCAAGATCTCCGCTCGGCATAAACGAGCGTGACCTGAAATTTGCTCATCTGCTAATGATCTATCTGCTCACTCTTCCCGATCTTGACTTTACGGAGGAAATGCAGTGCAAAGCGATCAGAACGCACCAGAGCGCCGCTTTGATCGACCCGGACAAAGAGCTTATCGAAAAAGCACAGACAATACTTTCACAAATGTCAGCCTATTACTCCGACAATGAAAAAGCAAAAGAGATAATAAAATACGAACAAGACAAGCTTCACAAAGCTCACAAGGAGAGATACGAAAACTACTACGGGAGGTGATCTGAGTGTGCGAGCTTTTCGGTTTCAGCGGAAGAAGAGCCGCAGACGTTACCGACTATCTGAAAATATTTTTTTCACACAGCAGAATGCACCCTCACGGCTGGGGCGTAATGCACAGCAAGGGGATCGTAAAAGAGCCGGTAAAGGCTGAGGACAGCGAAACACTGAAAACGCTGCTAAATGATCTTCCGCCGCAAAAGAATATGCTCGCTCATATCCGCTACGCAACGGTAGGCAGCATAAAAGAGGAAAACTGCCACCCTTTTTCGGGTATAGATATTTCCGGGCGAAGATGGACTATGATCCACAACGGCACGATCTACTCCGGAAAGAATACTTACAGATACTACAAGACGCAGTCGGGAGATACCGACTCGGAGAGGCTGTTTCTCTCGTTTCTTGACGCAATGAATGACGCCTTGTGCAAAGGGCGGCTTACGGAGAGGGAACGCTTCTGTGCCGTGAGTGAATTTGTAGAGACTCATGCGCCGAGGAACAAGCTGAACCTGATGATATTTGACGGTGAGCTGCTTTACGTTCACAAGAACCTGAAAAACACGCTCAGCTACAGATATACCGACGACGGCGTGATGATATCGACCTTGCCGCTCGACCGTGGCGTATGGATACCGTTTCCGATGGCACAGGTGATCGCTTTTAAAAACGGTGAGGAACACTACCGAGGAAAGCGCCACAGCGGAGTGTTCATCCCGAACCTCGAATACATCACCGCATACGATGCGATGAACATATAAGGAGCCACTGAATAAATCACGTCCTGTGGACTGAGTGCCCATCTTGCTTGCATATTTTCGTCATCTTGCACTCAACTCCCTTGAAATACGTCAGTATGGTCTCGGCTGCCGCCTCGGTCGGTGCTGTTGCCTTGTGGCAACGTCTGCCACCGGCAGACCGCACCCTGCTGGACACTCGATTTAATCAGTGTCTCCTTAACGACCTGCATATACAGCAAAGAAAAGAAAGGTGTTACAAAGATGTCCGAACTACTGAAAATTACAAATCTGTCCGTAAAGGCCGAGGATAAGGAGCTTTTACATAATGTCGATCTTATAATAGACGAGGGTGAAACTCACGTACTGATGGGTCAGAACGGAGCCGGAAAGTCCACTCTCGGCTGCACGATAATGGGCAGCCCCGAATACACCGTAACGGGCGGAAACATTTATTTCGACGGCGAGGATATCACCGAAGAAACAGCAGATAAGCGTGCAAAAAGAGGTATTTTCCTCTCGTTCCAGAATCCCGTTGAGATACCGGGAGTTACGCTTTCGGAGTTTTTGAGAAATTCTCTCGAACAGCTTACGGGCAGCAAAATGAAGATATGGGACTTCAAAAAGAAGCTTCACGCCGCAATGGACGTGCTCGGAATGGACAGAGCATATGCGGACCGTGAATTAAACGTCGGATTTTCGGGCGGCGAAAAGAAAAAAGCAGAGATACTCCAGCTTCTTATGTTAAAGCCGAAGCTTGCGATCCTTGACGAGACCGATTCGGGTCTTGACGTTGACGCTGTAAAGACAGTTTCCAAAGGCATTGAAGAATACCGCAAGGCTTCAAACGGCACGCTGCTCATCATCACGCACAACGCAAAGATACTCGAATCGCTCACTGTCGATAAGACGCATATACTGGCAGACGGCAAAAACGCAAAGGACGGCGGCGGAGAGCTTGCGTTCAGAGTTCTTGAAAACGGTTTCGGTGAGGTGCTGTAATGAGCGAGAAAACACAGATAAACGACATTGACCGCTCGCTTTACGACTTCCGCTTTGACGAGGACGAAAGCGACAGATTTACAAGCGGAATCACTCCGGAAATAATCTCGGAGATATCAAAAGAAAAGAACGACCCCGAGTGGATGAGCGAGTTCCGTCAGAAATGTCTCAGGATATACGAAAAAACGCCGATGGTAAAGTGGGGCGCTTCGATAGAAGGCCTCGATGTTGACAATATCGTTACTTACATCCGCCCCAAATCACGAATGAACAAAGACTGGGACAGTGTTCCCGACAATATAAAAGAGACTTTCGAGCGTCTCGGTATACCGCAGGCTGAGCGTGAAAGCCTTGCAGGCGTAGGCGCACAGTACGACAGCGAGCTTGTTTACCACAACGTCCGCTCCGAGGTGGCAAAATCAGGCGTCGTTTACACAGACATCGAAAGCGCAATGCACGACCCGAAATACGCAGAAATGATACGCACTCATTTCATGAAGCTCGTACCTCCCACAGACCACAAATTTGCAGCGCTTCACGGCGCAGTATGGTCGGGCGGATCGTTCGTATACGTTCCGAAAGGCGTACACCTTGACATACCTTTGCAGTCTTATTTCCGCCTGAACGCAAAAGGCGCAGGGCAGTTTGAACACACGCTCATCATTCTTGAAGAAGACAGCTACCTTCATTTCATTGAGGGCTGCTCCGCTCCTAAATACTACGAAGCAGGACTTCACGCAGGCTGCGTTGAGCTTTACGTTGCAAAGGGCGCAAAGCTGCGCTACTCAACTATCGAAAACTGGTCGAAGAACATGTACAACCTCAACACAAAAAGAGCGATAGTTGAAGAAGGCGGCAAGATAGAATGGGTATCGGGCAGCTTCGGCTCGCACGTATCGTACCTCTACCCCATGAGCATATTAAACGGCAGGGGCGCCTCCGCCGAGTTTACGGGGATCACATTCGCCGGAAAAGGGCAGAACCTCGACACAGGCACAAAGGTAGTTCACAATGCGCCCGATACTTCTTCGTATATCAACACGAAATCCATAAGCAAATCGGGCGGCATAAGCACATTCCGAAGCTCCGTTGTTGTTAATAAAAACGCAGAGGGAAGCAAATCGTCAGTAAGCTGCGAATCGCTCATGCTTGACGATATCTCACGCTCCGACACTATCCCGGCGATAGACATAAAGACCGACAAATGCGATGTAGGCCATGAAGCAAAAATAGGCCGCATAAGCGACGAAGCACTGTTCTATCTCACATCAAGAGGACTTTCCGAAGAAGATGCAAGAGCAATGATCGTCAGAGGCTTCGCCGACAACGTATCAAAAGAACTCCCCCTCGAATACGCCGTAGAAATGAATAATCTTATAGGGCTTGAGATGAAGGGAAACGTAGGATAAACAGCAAACAACCAACCGACTGTGGAGATATAATAATGGAAAATTGAAAATGGAAAATGGAAAATTCAGGAGTCGCTTCGCTCCTGTATTATAAAAAGCAACTCGCCGCAAGGCGAGTTCCGACATTTTCCATTTTCCACTTTCCATTTTCAATTGAATAAAGGAGAAACCACAATGGATAAAATAAGATTAAACGTTCTTCCCTCACCTACATTCGGGCAGTTGGGGGTGAATTTTGCCGAGCGTGCAGTCGGCGAGCTTCCCTCGGATAAGATCTGGCTTGAGGGCGGCTGCACCGATATCACCGGCGACGCTGTTTGCTCAATTGCAGCGCAGAACGGGCAGACGGTCAATATAATACAGTTTATAAACACAGATAAGGCGGCGCATATAAAGACTGAGATCAATGCCGAAAAATACGCTTCGGTGTCGCTTGTACAGGTATTTGCATGTCAGGCGCCGCTTATATCGCAGCTTGAAACAAAGCTTGACGAGAACGCTTCATTTGATCTTTCTCAGCTTTACATAGGCGGCCTTGATACCGTAAGTGAGATCAGAACAACACTCGGCGGAAGGCTTTCTCGTTTCAATGCCGATATCGCCTATACGCTTGGCACGGGCAGCAAGCTCGACATCAATCTTATCGCCGATCATTACGGCAAAAAAAGCGTCTCGGAAATAAACGTCGGCGGCGTTCTCAATGAAGGTTCCGACAAGGTGTTCAAAGGCACTATCGACTTCAAAAGCGGCGCATCGGGCGCTAAAGGTCACGAAAAAGAGGACGTTCTGCTCGCAGGCGACAATATCAGAAACAGGATCGTTCCCGTTATCCTTTGCGCCGAAGAGGACGTTGAGGGCAGTCACGGCGCAACATCGGGACGCATAGACGACGATCAGATCTTCTATATGCGTTCAAGAGGGATACCCGATGAACAGATACTAAATATCCTTGCAAGAGCAAAGCTTGCAAGAGTTATCGGCAAGATAGACGACGAACAGGTAAAGCAGCGTATTTTCAAGGCTCTCGGATGGGGTGATCTCGATGACTGATATAAAAAAGGATTTTCCGATATTCGGAAACAATAAAGGCGTTGTTTACCTTGACAGCGCAGCGACGGCGCAGAAGCCGAAAAGTGTTATCGACGCTGTTGCGAAGTATTATTACGAAGAGAACGCAAATCCGCTCAGAGGTCTTTATGATCTCAGCGTAAAGGCAACGGAGAGCTACGAAAACGCCCGTGAAGCTGTGCGTAAATTCATCGGCGCAAAAAGCACAAAAGAGATCGTTTTCACACGCAATGCTACAGAAAGCCTGAACCTTGCTGCAAACAGCTACGGCAGAGAAAACATATGCGGCTGTTCGGAAATACTTGTAGCGATCTCGGAGCACCACTCAGATCTTCTCCCCTATCAGAACTTAGCGGCACAGACAGGCGCAAAGCTCAGATTTCTTGAATGCGACGAGTTCGGAGAATACACGGCAGAGGCGCTCCAAAAAGCTCTTACTCCCCACACTGCTATATTTGCAATAGCTCAGGTGTCGAACATTTTCGGAAGAGTGAACCCGATAAAGGAATTTGCCGGGATATGCCATAAGAACGGCACGATCATCATTTGCGACGGTGCGCAGAGCGTGCCCCATGTACCCGTTGACGTTGTTGATCTTGATGTCGATTTCTTTGCATTTTCAGGTCACAAGCTCTATGCGCCGATGGGTATAGGCGTTCTTTACGGCAAACGTGAACTGCTTGAAAAAATGCCGCCGTTCCTTTACGGCGGTGAGATGATCGAGTATGTCACAAGAGAGAGCGCAACTTTTGCGGAGCTTCCGCACAAATTTGAAGCAGGTACGGTAAACGCAGGCGGCGCAGTAGGACTGCATGCAGCAATAGACTATATAGATTCAATCGGCTTTGAAACGATAATAAAGCGTGAGGAAGCGCTCACAGAGCTTGCATTCACAGAGATGCAGAACATTCCGTACATCAACATTATCGGCTCGAAAAACGCACATGAACACAACGGCATAATCACATTTACGATAGACGGCGTTCATCCGCACGATATCGCCGCAGTATTCGATGCAGACAGTGTTGCGATAAGAGCAGGACACCACTGCGCACAGCCGCTTCATCAATATCTTGGCGTACAATCGACAGCAAGAATGAGCATCGGACTCTACAACGACGAAAAAGATATAGAGCGCTTTATCGAAACGCTGAAAACAGTAAGAAGGAGAATGGGCTATGAGCGATAACATGTACAACGAGATACTTCTCGATCACAATCTTCATCCGCTTCACAGATGCGGCCTTGACTGCGCAACATGTTCCGCAGCAGGGCTGAACCCTTCGTGCGGCGATCAGCTCACGCTGCACCTTTCAATTGAGGACGGCGTGATAAAAGACGGCTCATTCACGGGAATCGGCTGTGCCGTTTCGCAGGCGTCTACCGACATAATGCTGGAGCTTATCATCGGCAAAACGGCCGAACAAGCACAGCGATTAAAGACGCTCTTTTCAAAAATGATAAGCGGTGAGATAACGGACGAAGAACTTGACGAGCTTGAAGAAGCAGGCGCTTTGCAGAATATCTCGAAAATGCCGGCAAGAGTAAAATGTGCCACGCTCGGCTGGAACACGCTGGAGAAGCTTCTGAAAGAGAACTCGTAAAGCTTTGTTGCAATTAATCACCACTATACATCAAGGCAACACCGGAGCTTGCCACCGGTCGCCTGACCGGCTCGTTATTGATTTCTCTTGTTTAATGTGATACAATTATGTCGGCAAAGATAAAAACGCAACGTTCGTCAAACGGCGAGCCAGAGCCGGTAGGTAGCCCGGCCGTCCTGTTTAAACAGGGTAAGTAACCTGCCCCTCCGGGTTGTCCGTTCTTTGTCTGTAACACTTTTTATGGAGGGATCGTTATGGACAAAACGAGCGGAAAGCTTACGGTATTTTTTGAAGAGCCTTTCTGGGTAGGCGTGTTTGAGGTGATCTGTGACGGGAAACTGTCTGTTTGCAAGGTCACATTCGGAGCCGAACCCAAAGACTGCGAGGTGTGGGAGTTTATCCTGCACAACTTCTATAAGCTCAGGTTCAGTCCGGCTGTTGAGGCAGATGTAAAACAAACTGCCGACAATCCAAAGCGGCGGCAGCGCAAAACCGCAAAGCAGTTGGAAAGCCGTGGTATCGGCACAAAATCACAGCAGGCACTACAAAAGCAGCGTGATCAGCTGAAAACCGAACGCAGACAGAAGAGCCGTGAACAGCGTGAAGCCGTGAAACAGCGGCAGTATGAGCTGAAACAGCAAAAACGAAAAGAGAAGCATAAGGGACACTGACGCTTTCTCAAAAAAAGCCCCAACTTATTCTCACACGAGAAAAGTTGGGGTCTTTTATGTGTTATCTTTCAGAACCTTGCAGTAAAGACTTCTTTCAAAATCTTCTTCCTTTTCAAAGAATGCGCCCATTCTGAGATATGAGGTGCACAGCATCGGCGTGACATGATATCGGTCAAGAAGGATCATACCGAGCTGTTTAAGCGCCTTATCGTAGCGCTCCGTCATGCGGCATTCTTTTTCGGTAGGCATCGGAACATCGTTACCGTATGTGTGTGCGATCATAACGTAATACGCTTTGTTTCTTACAGCTGCTCTGCACACTGTGTTGACATTGTTCAGTTCATTATGTTCAGACGATGCAAACCACCCGGAATATATTATCTCGCCAGTTACAGCAATAGAAACAACGAGTATCTTATTCGCAAACGACTTATTTTCACGAAGATATCGGCTGCACTCGTTTTTAACAAATGCGTCGGCCTGCGTTACTATCATAAACGGCGGAGTATTGTCTCTGCGGTAATAGCCTGCGTACATCTCGGCAAAATCGTTCAGATGCGCTATCCAGAAAGCAGCTTTCTCGTTCAGACCGAATTCCCTCAGATCATCTTCGGAAGCTCTGAAAACGCCGCTGAGCGAACCGAAACGTTCGATCAGTTCATGTGCGATATTATTCGTATTCTTTCTCGGGATCACATTGTAAAGAAGCAGCTCAAGGAACTCATGGTCTTCAAGGGAATCCATGCCATAGCTCTTTACACGCCTGCGAAGCCTGCCACGGTGCCCGGAATGAGATTTACCGGACATTGAACACACCACCTTTTCAGGAAAGCACTGATCAAATCAAGCGCCCATATTGTACAGTCGGGTTTTGAGTTCAGCTTGACCAGAATATGCAAGCAAGATGGGTACTCAGCCCGCAGGGCGTGATCTATTCAGCAGTTCCTTAGTATTTCATCGCTTTACTATAGTCTGAATACGGCCGTCAGGTGTCAACTGCCCACACGTATTCCATTGTTACAACTCTGCCGCCCTCTATGCGAAGAACGAATGATTTATCACCAATGGAGTAGGTCAGTATCTCGTAAAGAGGTTCGGGAAGCTCCTCGGCTGTATCGGTATCGCTTTGGGGTATGATATCCTCGTCGGAAGTATCTGTATCTATCGGCGTTTCGGTATCCTGCGAAGGATCGTTTTCCTGCCCGATATCTGTATCATTCCCGATACTGCTGTTCGGATCCTGCTCGGACGGCTCTTCTGCTTCGGGATAAACGGCAGTTATATCGGCAGGCTCGCCGTAAGCATCAATAACCCTGTATCTGCGTGATTCCGTTTCTATCCTCTTGATAGTAGTGTAATACGACTCCTGCGGCACAAATATCCGCACAAGCACAGGTTCTGTATCCTCCGAAAGCTTTTTGAGCGTTATTACGCAGTCCTCATACGTCAAACATCTGAGATCTCCGTCCTCGGATACTTCGAGCGGTTCGCCCATAGTTTTCCTGATGAAAGGCTCATCGTCACCGAAATCGAGGTAATCTTTATCTGCATTGTACGACAGATCCAACACAGTGAACGAGCCGACAGAGGCGGTCTGTTCATTCTTCTTTTTTTGAGCTGTATCGGTGTCGGAGTCTGTATCGGTCGATTTGCTCGAATTGTTCTTTTTCAGATCGGACTGACGGATAATTGTGTGTTTACTGCTTTTTGAAGAAGCCGCCGAGGATGTTACTCTTTTCTTTTCGGAAGCTTTTGACGATACACTTGAAGCCTTTGAAGAAGCTTTATTCGACGCTGCCGAGGCAGTTTTTTTCTCCTGCTTGCTCTCGGGCTTTTTTTCCTCATGAGAAGTTTTTTCTTCGGGCTTACTCTCCTTTGATTTTTCATCTTCGGAAACCTCGTCTTCAAAAAGCTCGTCTTCGTCATCTTCCGAAACGAAAGAACTGTCCGAATAAAGCACACGGGAATAAGCAAGCTCGTCTTCCGGAGCTTCAAAACGGCTGACAGCGGTGCAGCCTGCAAAAGAAACAGCGATCAAAGCCGCCAGACAGCAGGCGATTGTTTTTTTCATGACAGCAACTACATCCTTTTCATAAACCTATATTCAGTATAATTTTACTATATTCGTTTGGATTTGTCAACTATCAATGTCTACTTTTTAATATCGAGTGTGAAAAATGTGGAGTATGAAGTGTGAAGTAAAGGAACTTTGCTTGATTTTATATTAGTTTATCCGGTCTTAATAGTTATCTTTCGGCAGAGAATAAAACATATGGGCAAAGATTAATACGATCCAACTCGCCGCAGACGAGTTCCATAATTTTCCATTTTCTATTTTCAATTTTCCATTTAAAAAAGCTCCGCCTAAGCGGAGCTTTTGATCACTTCTTTTTCTCGTCTGCTTTGCCGTTGTTAACGGAAGAGATCGCCCATTTTTTGAGCTTGATCTTTGTTCTGTCAGCGCCTGTTTCGATCATCATCGAATCGTCGGAGTCATTGATGTTGACAACTCTGCCGATAATGCCGCCGATCGTTACGATCTCGTCGCCGATCTCAAGATTCGAGCGCATCTGCTCCTCTTCCTTCTGCTTTTTAGACTGCGGTCTGATAAGAACGAAATAAAAAGCCGCAACCAGGATAACTGTAGTAAGAACGAGCTGTATCATACCGCCCGTGCTGCTGTCTATCGTACCACCCATTTAAAGTCTCTCCTTTTCATTATGTTTAAAACGTCCGTTCAATATTATACCATCAAATCAATAATAATGCAATGATTGTCAGATACGTTTTCCGAGATTTTCAATATTTTTTTCGTAAAACTCATCAAAAGTATCGTTATCAAGAGCCGTTCTGATACGCTCCGTAAGATCGTTGTAGAAATAAAGGTTATGGAGCACCGCCAGACGCATTCCGAGCATCTCCTCGCTTTTGAAAAGGTGGCGGATATACGCCCGTGTAAAGTTACGGCAAACGGGGCAGCCGCACTCGGGGTCTATAGGCGACTCATCAAGGGCGTACTTTGCATTTTTCATATTGCGGCAGCCTTCCCATGTGAACACATGAGCATGGCGTGCGTTTCGTGAGGGCATTACGCAGTCGAAAATGTCAATGCCTCTGCGTACAGCTTCAAGGATATTCGCAGGCGTACCGACGCCCATAAGATAACGTGGGCGGTCTGTGGGCATGAACGGCTCGACCGTTTCTATTATATCGTACATCTGCTGTGTCGATTCACCGACAGCAAGACCGCCTATAGCGTAACCGGGAAGATCAAGCTCGGCTATCTGCTTCATATGATCTATACGAAGATCACGGTATGTACTGCCCTGATTTATGCCGAAAAGAAGCTGCTCACGGTTGATCGTGTCTTCAAGCGAATTGAGGCGATCCATCTCGTTTTTGCAGCGCACAAGCCAGCGGTAAGTACGCTGACAGCTTTGCTTTGTATAATTGTACTCGGCAGGATTCTCGATACACTCGTCAAATGCCATAGCGATCGTCGAACCGAGATTAGACTGTATGCGCATACTCTCTTCGGGACCCATAAAGATCTTATGACCGTCGATATGAGAGGCAAAAGTTACGCCCTCTTCCTTGATATTACGCAGCTTTGCAAGCGAAAAGACCTGAAAGCCGCCACTGTCGGTAAGAATAGGACCGTCCCAGCGTGTGAATTTATGTATGCCGCCGAGCTTCCTGACATTTTCATCACCCGGACGAAGATGCAGATGATACGTATTGCAAAGCTGCACCTGACACTTGATCTGTTTAAGATCGAGCGCAGAAACAGCGCCTTTTATCGCTCCGCACGTTGCAACGTTCATAAAAGCAGGCGTCTGCACCGTGCCGTGAACGGTGGAAAACTCTCCCCTGCGTGCGCAGCCGCATTTTTTTATCAGCTTGAATTCAGCCATAATAAGCCTCCGTTTTGTGTACTGTCATTGATTGTAACACAAGTCGGGGAATTTTTCAAGTATACGGCAGACACGTTTTCTACTTTTCATTATACAAATAAAAAACTGCATTTCCAAATACGGAAGCGCAGTTCGGTTTGAAGATAAATCTATACTTTCTATGTTCTGTTTGCAAAAACATAGATTGTTTTTGGTGAGATTTGAACTTTGATAGTTTACGTCCGGCACATTGGCTGCGCCTCGTGCCTGTTTTATTTGTAACGCCGGTTACTTTTTTGTGCTTCGCACGCTGTGTCTCCGACGGCTCAGGGGTGCGGATCTCCGGTGGAGATCTCTGCCGAAGGCAGAAGCACCGACCGAGGCGGCAGCCGAGACCGCTGCCCCTGAGAACCCCGGCAGCTTTTTTGAAAAAAAGCTGCGCAAAAAACTTTTGGCTATTTGTTACTTAAAAACTGAAACTGCACTCCCAAATACGGAAGCGCAGTTATCTTCATGTATATTATTTCATAAGTTCGCAAACAAGGTCTGCGTATTCCGACGGATCTTCTACGGGAAGGCCTGCAATGATAACTGCCTGTGTGTAGAGGATCTTTGCGTATTTTTCGGCTTTCTCTTTGTCTGCCGTCATATTGGCGATAAGAGCCGTTACTGCCGGGTGCGATGCGTTCAGTTCAAGAACTCTTTCTGCTCTGATATGAGATTCGGGCTGAGCCGCTGCCATGTATTTCTCCATCTCAAACGAGATCTCGCCCTTTGCAGTGAGGCATACGGGGTGGCTTTTGAGCTTCTTCGAGAATACTACCTCGTTTACTCTCATGCCGAGCGTATCCTTAACGAATGTAAGGACGCCCTCGTCCGACTTGTTTTCTTCGCTGTCCTTCTCTTCCTCTTCGATATCCTCGTTGACGATATTCTTGAACGTCTTGCCGCTGTAGTCGTTGAGACCCTTGATGGCAAATTCGTCGATCTCGTCGCCGCAGTAAAGAACCTCGATGCCCTTGTCCTTGAAGTATTCCATCTGCGGAAGTCTGTCGATAGCTTCGATGTTCTCGCCGGAAGCGAAGTAGATATCGTTCTGATCCTCAGCCATTCTGTCAACGTACTCTTTGAGCGTTACAAGCTTCTTCTCTGTTGACGAACGGAAGAGAACGAGGTCTTTTACGGAATCCTTATGTGCGCCGTAGTCTGCTACAAGACCGTATTTGAGCTGCTTGCCGAATTTACCGTAGAATGTCTCGTAAGCCTCTCTGTCGTCTTTGAGCCATGCAAGAAGCTCGTTCTTGATCTTCTTTTCAAGCGTGTGAGCGATCGTTTTGAGCTGACGGTCATGCTGGAGCATTTCACGGGAAATATTGAGCGAAAGATCCTGAGAATCAACTACGCCCTTGATGAATGCAAACTGCTCGGGAACGAGGTCGGAGCAGTTGTCCATGATAAGAACGCCGCTTGAATAAAGCTGCAGACCCTTCTTGTACTCCTTTGTGAAGTAGTTGAACGGAACTCTTGCGGGAACGAACAGAAGCGACTTGTACGTTACGGTACCCTCAACGGAGTTTGCGAACACACGGGCAGGATCTTCAAAATCCATGAACTTCTGCTTGTAGAAATCGTTGTATTCCTCGTCTGTAACGTCCTTTTTATTACGCTGCCAGATCGGGACCATCGAGTTGAGCACTTCTTCCTCGGATACCATATCGTACTCGGGATTTTCGAGGTCTGTTCCCTCTTTCATCTTTCTGTGCTCCATATCCATCTTTATCGGGTAGCGGATATAATCGGAGTATTTTGAAACGAGCGAGGAGATCTTATACTTCTCAAGGAACTCGCTGTACTTCTCCTGCTCTGTATCTTCTTTAATCTTAAGAATGATCTTCGTGCCGACGTCCTGCTTGTCGCACTCTGTGATCTCGTAGCCGTCCACACCGGAGCTTTGCCACTGATAAGCCTGATCGCAGCCGTACTTTTTCGACTGAACGGTGATCTCATCGGCAACCATGAATGCGGAGTAGAAGCCTACACCGAACTGACCGATAATATCAACATCTTCGGACTTGCCGTTTTCCTGCTTGAACTTGAACGAGCCGGAATTTGCGATCGTACCGAGGTTATTGTCGAGATCGTCCTTATCCATACCGATACCGTTATCGGTAATAGTGATCGTGCGGTTTTCCTTATCCACATCAAGCTTGATACGGAATTCGTCTTTATTTATGCCGACGTTTTCATCGGTAAGCGAGATATAGTAGAGCTTATCGATAGCGTCGCTTGCGTTGGAGATTATCTCTCTGAGAAAGATCTCCTTGTGAGTATAGATAGAATTGATCATCAAGTCAAGAAGTCTTTTCGATTCAGATTTAAATTCAGTTTTTGCCATTTCGGATTACCTCTTCAGATGTTTTTAGCACTCTGTATTCCCAAGTGCTAAAATAACTATAGCCCAAAACTTATGATTTGTCAAGTAGAAAATTGTTAATAAATTGATAACTGCGATCATTCAGCGCACTTACTATTTCAAAATCACTTCGCTCCGCTTTTTTTATGCGGAGTGCGGAAAGCGGAAGCGGAATGGCGGAAGCACTGCGTGTTTGATTTTAAGGAAGCACTGATTAAATCGAGTGCCCATATTGCGCAGTCAGATTTGCGGACAGTGTCCGCAGACGGATATGCGTTACACACTTTGATTTATGATA
>CACZYP010000055.1 GCA_902785425.1 uncultured Ruminococcus sp.
ATGTCAAAATGTTAATAAATCGAAGAAATAACATGGCACTGATAACTAAAATCTACATACCTTTTGTTTCAAAAGCGAGTTTTTAGAGGTGCCCAATTGTCAATTGTCAATCCGATCAAACTCGCCGCAAAGCATAACTCCACACTCCACCCTCCACACTTCAAAAACCCTTTACTTCGTCTGTGTCGGCGGGGCGGAGGGCAGGTGCTTCGGGGTGCTGCCGCCTATGTTTTCCATGATGGCGTTTTTCTTTTCCTTAACTATGCGGTTGGCATAGTCACGCACTTTTTTGCACAGCCACATATAAGCGGTGCCGCCTTTGCGGTAGTCTGCCTGTGCGTACATCTGCACTCTGCCGTCGCAGCGCATCGTGTCAACCTGAGCGAGCGCCTCGTAATCGCCTGTGCGGTAAACCGCAAACGTAGAGCCGCCGTTTTTGTTCACAACGGAAAAAGCAGGTATATCGCTCGGTCCGTCAGCGACGTATATCATATTGCGGAACATGATCCTGCGGCGTTCTTCCGGTATGCGTGTGTTCACGTTTATCTCTTTGAGGACAGGAACGCCCTTGTTGATCTCAAAAAGCGCACGGGTCTTTGTGGTATTGTCGATGGTATACGCCACCTCGCTGATGACATTTTCACCGTCAATGCCGACAGGTGCGTCTATAAGCTCGCAGCCCCAGCAGCAGCATATCTGCTTTGCAAGCTCGGAGCCTTCGATTATCTTTTTGAAGCCCGTGCTTATGATGTAGTGCTCAACTCTTATGTCGTACTCACGGTAAGTAGGGTCGTTATCAACGATGCTTTTAAGCTCGGAAAAGATCTCGGTCGCACCGGGGTAGTAGTTCAGCGCCTTGCCGTACTCCATCAGCTTTGCGTTGTCAAGACCTTTGAAACGCCCTTCTTTTGCATACTTGATGAAGCGGTTAAGATAGTACGTGTCGCTGTTTACCTTGATGCCCTGTTCCTGTTCGAGCTTGTCGGCTATCTGTTTTGTTTCAGCCCAGAATTCATCGGGCTTGATGCCGTATTCCTCGAAGATCGGGTCTTCCATATAGCCGTCAACGAGTGTCTTGTCAAAGTCCCATACAACTGCAATGATAGATGACATATATATACCTCCTTTGGTGCGTTTATTCCATGATATAATTATACATTATTTTTATGTTTACGTCAACGAGTGAATAATCTTTTGACTATTTTATATAATCCCATCATACTTTTGCTTGACAATAGCTGCGTTATGAGGGTATAATACAACAAACACAGAAGGAGTTTTCTATATGAAAAAGAGATTTATACCATTTATTCTTGCTGCAGCGCTTCTTTGCGGCTGCGGCGCTTCAAACGGCACTGCATCAGGCAGCTCGCAGGCGAGTGTAAGCTCCGCTGTTGAAAGCAAGGCACAGTCTGATCCCGAAAGCAAAAACGAGAGCAAAGCTGAAAGCAAAGCAGAGAGCAAGGCAGAGAGTAAAGCCGAAAGCAAAAAGGCAAGCGAAGCCGTGAGCAAGGAAGAAAGCAAGGAAGAAAGCAAGGAAGAAGTCAAAGAGGAGAGCAAAGCCGACGAAGCAATGCACGAAAAAGACGACAGCATTCCTGAACCCGATGATACATCATCTGCAAACAATGAAGACCCGTTCGAGGGCACATACGTAGATCAGACAGCCGGAAGAGGCATCATATTGATATCAAAAGGCGACGGTATCACATACAACGTAACTGTTCAGTGGTCGTCAAGTGCAGCGGAATCGGCAAGCTGGACGATGAGCGGAGAATTTTCCGGAAGAGGCGTTCTCAACTACAGCAACGGACAAAAGACCGTTACAACATATACAGACGAGGGCAATTACACCGAAGAAGTAGTATACACCGACGGAACGGGTTACTTTCAGATGGGCAACATCGACGGCACAGGCGAAACAAGCGTCAACTGGAGCGACGACAAAGAAAACATTGCAGACGGAACGCTGTTTGTTAAGCAGTAACGGGAGCGCTCGCTCAGGGAATAGTGGATAGCGGAAGTGTATAGTGAATAGATCATAGTTTTTCGGTGAGGGCACGTTCTTCGTTGTCCTCGCCTTTTTTTAATGGAAAATTGAAAATGGAAAATGGAAAATTGCGGTCAGGCTCACTGCGTTCGCCGTTTTTATAATTGACAATGGACAATTTCGGAGTCGCTTCGCTCCTGGTTTTTATATTGGTATTATTATACTTGCAGTTTATCTCATGGCGGCGAGTAAAGTATTTTTTTGCGAGAACTGATATAAATCCAACTCGGCGAAGCCGAGTTCCGCAATTGTCAATTGTCCATTGTCAATTATCAATTAAAATAGAAGGTGTAAAATCACGATTGACCGCATTAACATACAGCATACCGCTTGCCGTTAGCGGTATGTTCCGACGCATGTGAAAAAACAATAGTTTACATTAACGTCTGTGTGCGTACTGCCTGAAGGTGTATGCCTGCCGCTTGACATTCCTGTTTTTTGTGTGCTACAATAATAAATAACGCATTAAACGAAACGGAGTGAAAGAAATGATAAAAAAACTGGCGGCTTCTGTCCGGGAGTATAAAACTCCTTCGATCTTAGCGCCGTCTTTCGTCGTTATGGAGGTCATTATCGAGGTCATCGTGCCGCTTTTGATGGCAAAGCTTATCGACTTCGGCATAATGAAGACCGATCTGCCGTATATCATCAAGGTGGGTGTGCTGATAGTTGTACTGTGCATACTCTCACTGCTGTGCGGCGCTCTTGCAGGTAAATTCGCTGCCAAAGCTGCGGCAGGATTTGCGAAGAATCTTCGCCACGATCTCTATTATAAGATGCAGACGTTCTCTTTTTCAAATATAGACAAGTTTTCAACGTCGAGCCTCGTTACAAGACTTACGACCGACGTTACAAACGTTCAGAACGCCTATATGATGATCGTGCGAATTGCCGTAAGAAGTCCATCAATGATAATTTTCAGTATGATAATGGCTTTCCGGATAAACGCAAAGGTCGCTTCGTGCTTCCTTCTGATGATCCCGATACTTGCGGCAGGCTTCCTGTTCATCTTCTCGAAGGCGCACCCGATCTTCCGAAAAGTGTTCAAAACGTATGACAAGCTCAACAATGTAGTGGGCGAAAACCTGCACGGCATTCGTGTAGTCAAGGCTTTCGTGCGTGAGGACTACGAGGACAAGAAGTTCAAGGACATATCTCAGGATATGTATGACCTCTTCGTAAGAGCGGAAAAACTCGTTATCATGAACATGCCTCTCATGCAGGCTGTCATTTACGCTTCAATGCTGCTCATGTCGTGGATATCGTCAAAGTATATCGTAGCGTCGGGCAATAATCCTGCTTACGGCATGACAACGGGTCAGTTTACAAGTATGTTCACGTACCTTATGCAGATGATGATGAACCTCATGATGCTCTCTATGGTGTTTATGATGATCGTTATCTCACGATCGAGCATCGAGCGTATAGTTGAAGTTCTTGACGAACAGCCCGATCTTGTTAATAAAGAAACTCCCGTCATGAAGGTAGCCGACGGTTCCGTTAAGTTTGAGGGCGTATCGTTCAGCTACGGCGGCGACAAGTATTGTCTTTCCGACGTCGATCTGTCTATCAAGTCGGGCGAGACTATCGGCATCATCGGCGGCACAGGTTCATCAAAGACGACTATTGTGCAGCTTATCCCTCGCCTTTACGACGCAACGAAGGGCAAGATATTTGTCGGCGGTGTGAATGTTCGTGATTACGACATCGAAACGCTGAGAAACGAGGTCGCTATGGTGCTGCAGAAGAACGTTTTGTTCTCAGGCACTATCAAAGAGAATCTCCGCTGGGGCGACCCTGATGCGACCGATGAAGACATCAAGCGTGTGTGCAGACTTGCACAGGCAGATTCGTTTATCGAAAAGTTTCCCGATAAGTACGATACATACATCGAGCAGGGCGGAACGAACGTTTCGGGCGGTCAGAAGCAGCGCCTTTGCATAGCCCGTGCGCTTCTTAAAAAGCCGAAGATACTCATTCTTGACGACTCCACCTCTGCTGTCGATACAAAGACAGATTCCCTTATCCGCAAGGCTTTTGCCGAAGAGATACCCGACACGACAAAGTTTATCATAGCGCAGCGTATCTCGTCCGTTCAGGACGCCGACAGGATAATCGTTCTCGACGGCGGCAGGATAGACGGCGTGGGAACTCACGACGAGCTTATGAAGTCGAACAAGATCTACAGAGAGGTTTACACCTCGCAGTCGAAAGGGGGCGCAGATGATGAGTAAGACGAAAAAGCCCGAAAAGCCGATAGAGAAAACTTCCGATAAGAAAGCTCCCGATATGAAAGACGGTAAGCCGGGAATGCCGCCTCAGATGCCGAAGGTCGATAAACAAACGGTCAAGCGTCTGCTGTCATATATTTTCGATAACTACAGAGGAAGATTCGCAGTAGTCGTATTCTGCATCATTCTGAGCGCCGTTGTTAACGTCATCGGCTCAATGTTCATAAGAACGCTTATAGATTCCTACATCATACCGCTCGTAGGGCAGAGCGACCCCGATTTCACGCCGCTTCTCAGAGCGATACTCACTATGGCAGGCATCTATCTTTTCGGTATAATTGCAGGATATCTTTACAACAGGATAATGCTCATAATCTCGCAGGGCGTGCTGAAAAAGGTTCGTGACGATATGTTCGGGCATATGCAGACGCTCCCGATACGCTACTTCGACACGCATACACACGGCGATATCATGAGCTACTACACGAACGATACAGATACGCTTCGTCAGATGATCTCGCAGAGTATACCGAACATGATAAACTCGCTCATCACGATCATTACGGTGTTCGCTGCTATGGTATACACAAGCTGGCAGCTCACGATAGTTGTATTTCTCTTTATAGGCTTACAGTTTGTCACCGTAAAGCAGGTAGGCGGCAGAAGCGGCAAGTTCTTCATTGCGCAGCAGAATTCGCTCGGCAAGGTCAACGGCTATATCGAAGAGCTTACGACGGGGCAGAAGGTAGTAAAGGTGTTCTGTCATGAAGAGGCAGCCGAGGCTGAGTTTGACAAGCTCAACGAAGAGCTGTATGAAGCATCATACAATGCCAATCAGTTTGCGAATATGCTCATGCCTATCATGGCAAACATAGGAAACCTACAGTATGCGGTGCTTGCTATAGTCGGCGCTGTTATCAACGTTACAACGGGCGGTCTGCTCAGTATCGGTTCTATCGTGTCGTTCATGCAGCTTTCAAAGAGCTTCAGCGCACCGCTCGGTCAGATGTCGCAGCAGATCAACTCCGTTATCATGGCGCTTGCAGGCGCACAGCGTATCTTCGCTCTTATGGACGAAGAAAGCGAAGTTGACGACGGCTACGTTACTCTTGTCAACGCAAAGGAAGAGAACGGCGAGCTCAAAGAATGCAGCGATCGCACAGGTGTTTGGGCGTGGAAACACCCTCATGAGGACGGAACTGTTACGTATAAGCGTCTTAACGGCGATGTAACTCTTGACGATGTTGATTTCGGCTACGTTCCCGACAATATCGTTCTTCACAACGTAAGAGTGTACGCAAAGCCCGGTCAGAAGGTCGCATTCGTAGGCGCTACGGGTGCAGGCAAGACGACGATCACGAATCTTATCAACAGATTCTATGATATCGCCGACGGAAAGATACGCTACGACGGCATAAACATCAACAAGATAAAGAAAGCCGATCTTCGCCGTTCGCTCGGCATCGTACTGCAGGAAACGAACCTTTTCACAGGCACGATAATGGACAATATCCGCTACGGCAAGCTTGACGCAACGGACGAAGAGTGTATAGAGGCAGCAAAGCTTGCAAACGCACACAGCTTCATCTCACGTTTGCCTCAAGGCTACGACACAATGATAGACGGCACAGGCGGCAGTCTTTCGCAGGGACAAAGACAGCTTCTGTCTATAGCAAGAGCAGCCGTTGCCGATCCGCCCGTAATGATACTCGACGAAGCAACGTCTTCGATCGACACAAGAACGGAAGCGCTTGTTTCAAAGGGCATGGATTCCCTGATGAACGGCAGAACGGTATTCGTCATAGCGCACAGACTTTCAACAGTCCGCAACTCCGATGTGATAATGGTACTCGAACTCGGCAGGATAATAGAACGAGGCAGCCACGAAGAGCTTATTGCGAAAAAAGGCAAATACTACCAACTCTACACGGGAGCGTTTGAGCTTGACTAAATAAAAAAGAGGGCAGCAGCCCTCTTTTTTTAATGGAAAATTGAAAATGGAAAATGGAAAATTGCGGAGTCGCTGCGCTCCTGATTTTATTTTGGTTTATTCAGTCTTAATAGTTCTATCATGGCAACGAATAAAAGCATGGCTTTGTGAAGATTGATATAAATCAACTCGACGAACCTGAGTTCCGCAATTATACATTTTCAATTATCAATTTTCAATTTTAATCAAACCGGAATATTGTTCTGCCTGCACAGTGCGAGCCAGTCGGAGTATTCTTCGAGCAGGAGCTTGTACAGTTCGTCGTCGGAAATGGCGGAAAGGTCGTTTACGTTTGCAAAGTTTGCATTGTCGATGAATCTTCCCGTGAGTGTGTCGAGCCTTTCAAGGAACTCGAACTTTTCTTTTCCGATGCCTATGAATTTCCAGAAGATGTTGTACTTTGAAGCCTCGGTAAGCACCTGCTTTGAAGCAGTCTTATCGGAGTTTGCGCCGTCTGTGATGAAAATAACGAACGTCGGAACGGCCGCAGGCTCTCTTAATGCAAAGCGGTTCGTGATCTCCTGCATGATGGGCGCATAGCATGTGCCGCCGAAGTGGTCTTTCTGTGAAAGAATGACCTTGTTTACATAGCCGTCAAGATTGTCGGGCACAACAGGGTCAAACTGCTTGTAGATCGTGTCGAACCAGTAGAAATCAAGCTCCGAGTTGTCGTCGAAATACATCGCCATAGGGAAAACACGCTCAAGCAGCGTCTGAACGGTGCCGTCCTTGTACATGTTTCTCATAGAGCCTGAATGGTCGAGCGCAAACACAACACGAGCCACGCTGCCGTTTACGGAAGTTTTTGCAGCTTCCTTTTCAATTATGACCTTGCGAAGTGTAAGCTTTTTGTTAAGCTCGGGATTCTTTGTAAGCGTCAGTTTTGACGCTGCTTCGTTTGTTTTTTCAAATGATAATGCCATTGTTATGCCCCCCTTAGGAAATGGAAAATTGAAAATGAAAAATGGAAAATTGCGGCCAGGCTCACTGTGTTCGCCTTTTATAATTGACAATGGACGATGGATAATAGACAATTGCGGAGCTCGGCTTTGCCGAGTTGGATTTGTATCAATTATCGGAAAACTATTCTTTATCTGCATTCGGGAGCAATATGTGAAAGGTTTAAACAAACTAATACAAATCAGGAGCGAAGCGACTCCGAAATTGTCCATTGTCAATTATCAATTGTCAATTATCAATGCGCCGGGTTATTTTGTCATAAAGCACACCCCGATGGTTCCTGCGCCGCAGTGGCTTGTTATGGTGCAGTGTGCTTCGGCTGTAAGGATTTCTTTGAAAATGCCGAGAGATGAAACTATCTCGTGAACGTTTGCGGTTATTTCCTCCGATACGTCACGGCTTACGATGATAGCACGTGCGGGGTCGAACGTTGTGTACTGCGAGAGCTTTTCTCTTGTGTACTGGGGAACAACTTTTTCAAGCTTTCCTCTGTACTTTCTGCCGACCGACATTGCCGAGCCTTTTGAGCTGTCAACTTCGATACACGGCTTAATGCTGAGCAGATTTGCGCCGAGGGCGGCGAGCATTGAGCATCTTCCGCCTGCACGCAGGAATTCAAGGTCGTCAAGCACAAAGCTCATGTGTACCTTTGATGCGGCTTCGGTGATCGTGTCGGCTATCTCCTTTGCGGAAAGCTCCGTGTTGTTTACCATGTCAACTGCTTTCAGAACGAGCAGTCCCGAGCCTGTCGAGAGGTTCTGCGAATCGACAACGAAAACATTGTCCATGTCCGCAGCCGCCGCAACGGCGTTCTGATGTGACGACGAGATGGACGAACCGAGACTGATGTGAACGATATCATAGCCCTCGTCAACGTGTTTTTTGAACATTTCGATATATTCACCGACGCTCACAGCAGCCGTTTTCGGAAGCTCCTTTTTCTCGCTGTAGCGCTTGATGATGTCGGCAGGGAAGATGTCTACGCAGTCGTCGTAGCTTTCCGTACCGTAAACGATATGCAGCGGCGAAATATCAACGCCGAGTTTTTCGGTAAGGTCTTTTCCGAGATCGCAGGTGCTGTCTGCCGTGATCCTGATCTTTCTTGTCATAAGAAACAAACTCCTTGCAAAAGGTTATGCTACACAGAGAATGCCTCTGTGTATATTCATTATTATAACAAAGAAAGACAGTAAAAGCAACAATATTATTAAAAAATATACATAAAATTACTTGTTGTCCTTGTTCTTTTCGTTGATTTTCAAAAGAGCAAACCCCGTAACGCCAATAACAAGAAACAATATACCGATTGCGATATTACCGATATCACTAAAAACAGCCGCCATAAGATAACAGATCATATCCATAAAAAAACCTCCGCAGTAAGATTCACCTTATATTATAAGGCAACCTGTGCGGAGATTTTGTCAAATTGAAAATGGAAAATTGAAAATGGAAAATTGCGGAGTCGCTGCGCTCCTGTTTTTATATTGTTTTATTCAGTCTTAAGGAGACACTGATTAAATCGAGTGCCCATATCGCACCGCCAGATTTTGAGGCAAATTGGACGAAAAAGCCGCCGGAATACTGACGTATTTCAAGGTTTTTGAGTTCAATATAACCAAAAGATGCAAGCGAGATGGGTGCTCAGTCCGCAGGACGTGATTTATTCAGTGGTTCCTTAATAGTTATATCACGGCTACGAATAAAAACATGGCTTTGTGAAGACTAATATAAATCAACTCGGCGAAGCCGAGTTCCGCAATTTTCCATTTTCAATTATCCATTAATCTTACTGTGACTTCCCCGCTTGAAAGAGTTTTTTGTGATCCGTCGGGGAGGGTGACTATCAGTGCGCCGAAGTCGTCTATGTCGATCGCTTTGCCGCTTTGTTTTTCGTTGTTGATGTAGAAGTCGATATCCTTGCCGATTATCATCGAGCGGCTTTTGTAGCAGTCGATAAAGCGTGAACGGTCGTTAAGGTCTTCGCATATGTACATAAGTTCGTTTGCGACCTGAGCTGCAAGCTTGTTGCGAACGGGGGAGAGCGCTCCCACAGAAGACGCTCTGTCTTTTATCTCGTCCGGGAAATCTTCCGTAGTTATGTTGATGCCTATGCCGATTATCAGCGCCGCCGCCGTGCCTGTTTCAAAGTCGCTCACAGCTTCGGTAAGTATGCCGCAAACCTTTTTGCCGTTGATGTAAACATCGTTCACCCATTTGATCTCGGGCTTCGTGTCTGTAACACTTTCGAGCGCACGAACCACCGCCACCGATGCAGCCGTTGTTACAGTAACCGCAGAGGAAAGCTGCAAGCTTGTGTGTACGAGGAACGTCATGTAGATGCCTGTGTTTTTCGGGGAATAGAAGCTTCGTCCGAGCCTGCCTCTGCCGCCCGTCTGTTCGTTTGCAAGAATAAGCGCATTGTCGGCAAAGCCGTTTGCAAGCATTCTCTTTGCCTCGTTGTTCGTTGAATCGACCGTTTCGAGCACAATAACATCAAGACTGTCTGAGTATTTATCAAAATTCGCCTTTATCTCTTCACGTGAGAGAACGTCGGCAGGCTTTACGAGGCGATAGCCCTTATTGCTGACGGAATCTATAACACAGCCGTCGTCTTTAAGTTTTTTGACAGCCTTCCATACAGCAGCCCTCGAAACCGAAAACTCCCGTGCAAGCTCCTCCCCAGAGACAAACTCTGCACTGTTTTCAAGCTTTTGCCGTATATTATCTTTAAGTGACATAAAAACACCGCTCTTTTCAATTGATAATTGACAATGGACAATGGACAATTGCGGAAGCGGCGCAGCCGCTTGTTTGAATGTGGAATATGGAGTGTGGAGTTGCGGAAGCACTGCGTGCTTGATTTTATATTAGTTTATTCAGAATTGGGAACCTCTAAAAACCCTTGATTTTAGTAAATCGAGTTAGAATAAACCTCTTGAATGATGGATTTGTGATTTAAAAAGTGAGTTTTTAGAGGTGCCCAATTAGCAGTTATTTCTCACCGGCGAATAAAGTGTTTTTTCGGGAACTAATACAAATCCAACTCGCCGCAGGCGAGTTCCGAAATTATCAATTATCCATTGTCAATTGTCAATTAAGAAAGCGGGACAGCACCTTTTCGGATGCTGTCCCACTGTGAGTAACTATATTACCCTCAAACTGTACATTATTATACTATATTTCGCCATGCGTGTCAATAATTTATGAACTAAATTTAAATAGATTTTTAACACGTTATCGGGCTTTTATTTGTACATTTTTTTATTATGAGAATTGATGGAACTATTCAGAGCCTCATTTGAAATGCTGCGTTCTGCCGGCGGCAGACATTGCCGTAAGCCAGCAGCACAGACCGAGATAGGAGACGAGACGCTGTCAGCGAAACTGACCGAGCGGTTAAAACAGGAGTCCGCAGTTTTCCATTTTCAATTATCAATTGTTGATTGGAAGCGGCGCAGCCGTTTCCGGTTACTCACCGAAGCTGATGCCGAGATCTTTTGCTGCTTTTACGATCTCGCAGTCCGGCGGTACTTCCTTGAGCTTGCCGGCAACGTCTTCAAGGGGGATAGAGATTATCTCGTTGCCCTTGAGTGCGACCATCTTTCCGTAGTCTTTGTTGATGATGAGATTCGCCGCAGCTACGCCGAAACGTGTGCAGATGAGTCTGTCGTAAGCGTCGGGACTGCCGCCTCTCTGGAAGTGACCGGGAACGGTAACTCTCGTCTCCTGACCTGTAGCCTCTTCGATCTCTGCTGCGATCTTGTAGGAGATAGACGGATAGATCATCTCCGCCATAGCCTGCTTTTTCTTCTTTTTCGGAAGCGAAGCTATATCCTTTGAAACAGCGCCCTCTGCTACTGCAAGGATAGAGAAGTTCTTGCCCGATTCGTTTCTGCGCTGAACGGTGCGGATGACCGAATTTATGTCATAAGGTATCTCGGGAATGAGGATAACGTCAGCGCCGCCTGCGATGCCTGCGTAAAGTGTGAGCCAGCCAACCTTGTGACCCATTACCTCTACGATGAATACACGTCCGTGAGATGTAGCCGTTGTGTGTATGCAGTCGATTACCTGTGTTGCGATATCAACAGCGGACTGGAAACCGAACGTCATGTCGGTGCCCCATAGGTCGTTGTCGATCGTTTTCGGCAGAGATACGACGTTAAGACCCTCCTGAGAGAGCATGTTAGCCGATTTCTGCGTGCCGTTTCCTCCGAGAACAACGAGGCAGTCGAGCTTGAGCTTCTTGTAGTTCTCTTTCATTGCGGCGACCTTATCGACGGAATTTTCCTCATCAATAACACGCATAAGCTTGAACGGCTGACGTGACGTACCGAGGATAGTACCGCCACGAGTGAGCAGACCCGAAAGGTCTTCCCTTGAAAGCTCCTTGGCGTCTCCGTTGATAAGTCCTCTGTAGCCGTCAATGATGCCGACTATCTGAACGTTGTCGCCGTAGTGCTGATAAAGCGTCTTTGCAACGCCTCTGATGCTGGCATTCAATCCCTGGCAGTCTCCGCCGCTCGTCAGGATACCTATTCTTTTCATAAAATCACCCTTTCGTTCAAATGGAAAATGGAAAGTTGAAAATGGAAAATTTCGGAGTCGCTGCGCTCCTGATTTTATATTGCTTTATCGGTGAACAAACCGTTATTATTGCCGGTACTTTATTTTAGTCCTATATTGAATGAAGTATGTTATACGAAAAACTAATAAAAACAAGCACGAAGTGCTTCTGCAATTTTCCGTTTTCAATTTGATAAGCTTTCAATGTAAATAAACTGTTGATTAGGGAAGCACTGATTAAATCGAGTGCCCATATTGCGCCGTCAGATTTTTAGTCAGATTGCATGAAACGACCGCAGGGTGCGGTCTGCCGGTGGCAGACGT
>CACZYP010000056.1 GCA_902785425.1 uncultured Ruminococcus sp.
AGATCTTCGACGAGACCGGAAAAGTCGTTCCGGTAACTGTCGTTGAAGCAGGCCCTTGCGTTGTTTCAATGAAGAAGACAGTTGAAAATGACGGCTATGCAGCAGTTCAGCTTGGTTTCGGTGATCTTAAGCCCGCTAAGGTTAACAAGCCTATGGCAGGTCACTTCAAGAAGAACGACGTTGCTCCGAAGAGAACTCTCAGAGAGTTCAGATTTGACGACACCGACGCTTACGAGCTCGGTCAGATCGTTAAGGCAGATATCTTTGCAGCAGGTGACAAGATCGACGTTACAGGCACAAGCAAAGGTAAAGGCTACGCCGGCGTTATCAAGCGCTGGAACTTCCAGAGACTTAAGGAAACACACGGTTCGGGCCCTGTTGCTCGTCACGGTGGTTCGATGGGCGCTTGCTCCACTCCTTCAAGAGTATGGAAGGGCAAGAAGATGGCCGGCCATCTCGGTACAGAGAAGGTAACAGTTCAGAATCTTGCAGTAGTCAAAGTAGACGCTGAAAACAACCTTATCGCAGTTAAGGGCGCTATTCCCGGCCCGAACGGCGGCACGGTAGTTATCAAAGACAGCGTTAAGGCGTAAGGGAAGGAGGAATTAAGATGCCAAATGTAGCAGTAGTGGACATGAAGGGCACAAAGGTTGACGACATCAACCTCGCAGATTCCATTTTCGGAATTGAACCGAACGCCGCAGTAATGCACACATTAGTTGTTAATTATCTCGCTAATCAGCGTCAGGGCACACAGTCTGCTCTTACTCGTTCCGAAGTAAGAGGCGGCGGCAAGAAGCCGTGGAGACAGAAGGGTACAGGCCACGCACGTCAGGGTTCTATCAGAGCTCCTCAGTGGACAAAGGGCGGTATCGTATTTGCCCCGAAGCCGACAAAGGCTCAGGGTAACGACATCATCGTTATCGACAGCATCGCACTCGACGATTACAAGACAAAGGACATCGTCAACATGCTTAAGGCTGTAGGCTCCGAGAAGAAAGCTCTCATAGTTCTTCCCGAGGTAGACAAGAAGGTAATCAAGTCTGCATCGAACATTCCGGGAGTTAAGACGGCACAGGTAAATGAGCTCAACGTTTATGACATGCTCAACGCTGACAAGCTCATCATCGCTAAGGACGCCGTTTCGAAGATCGAGGAGGTGTACGCATAATGTTTGCACAGGACATCGTAATTCGCCCGATCATCACAGAGAAGGCAATGCAGGGTATCGCTGCCAAGAAGTACACCTTTGAGGTAGCCAAGGACGCAAATAAGATCGAGATCGCAAAGGCTGTTGAAGAGCTTTTCAACGTTTCCGTTGAGAAGGTAAGCACAGTAAACGTTCGTGGTAAGCTTCGCCGTCAGGGCAGAAATCAGGGTTACACAAGAGCGTGGAAGAAAGCTTACGTAACACTTAAGCCCGACAGCAAGGAAATTGAATTTTTTGAAGGCATGATGTAAGTCCTTGTGACTGAAACGTATGGGGACGCCATCCCCGCAAAGCCATCATGAGGAGTGTGAATCAACATGGCAATCAAAGTTTATAAGCCGACTACAAACGGCAGACGTAACATGTCGGTTACAGATTACTCCGAGCTCACAAAGACTGCACCGGAAAAGAGCCTCCTTGAGCCTCTTAAGAAGAACTCGGGCAGAAACAGCTACGGAAGAATAACGGTTCGCCACAAGGGCGGCGGAAACCGCAGAAAGTATCGTATCATCGACTTCAAGCGCCAGAAGGCAGGCGTTGAGGCAACAGTTAAGACACTCGAGTACGATCCGAACCGTTCAGCATTTATCGCTCTTATCGAGTATACAGACGGTGAGAAAGCATACATCATCGCACCCCAGGGCCTCAAGGTAGGCGACAAGGTAGTTTCCGGTCCCGATGCAGATATCAAGGTCGGCAACGCACTTCCGCTCACAAACATCCCTACGGGTACATTTATCCATAACGTTGAGCTTTACCCCGGCAGAGGCGCACAGCTTGCTCGTTCGGCTGGTATCATGGCTCAGCTCATGGCAAAGGAAAACGGCATGGCACTGCTCAGACTCCCCTCCGGCGAGCTGCGTAATGTTCCTGCAGCCTGCATGGCAACAATCGGTCAGGTAGGCAACACCGATCACGAGAACGTTAAGATCGGTAAGGCAGGCCGTAAGAGACACATGGGCGTTCGCCCGACAGTAAGAGGTTCCGTAATGAACCCGAACGATCACCCGCACGGTGGTGGTGAAGGTAAGAGCCCTGTCGGCCGTCCCGGTCCTGTAACTCCGTGGGGCAAGCCCGCACTTGGTTATAAGACAAGAAAGCACAAGAAGAGTTCTGACAAGCTTATCGTTAAGCGCAGAAACGGCAAGTAATCGTCATACGAGAGCTTAAAGAGAAAGGAGCTTAAAAGATGGGCAGAAGTGTTAAGAAGGGCCCTTATGTACAGCCCGTACTTCTTAAAAGGGTTCAGGAAATGAACAAAACAGGCGAGAAGAAGATCCTCAAGACCTGGAGCAGAAGCTCAACGATCTTCCCTGATTTCGTCGGACATACATTTGCAGTTCATGACGGACGCAAGCACGTTCCGGTATATGTAACCGAGGACATGGTCGGACACAAGCTCGGCGAGTTTGCACCGACAAGAACCTTCAAGGGTCATGCAGGTTCTAAGACAACAAAGAAGTAATGCCGAAAGGAGTTCAAAACACATGGAAGCTAAGGCTTATTTGAATTACGCTCGCATTTCACCGAGAAAAGTATCTGTTGTGCTTGATCTCATCAGAAACAAGCCGGTTGATTATGCGCAGGCTGTTCTCAAGCATACTCCTAAGGCTGCTTGCGAGTATCTTGAGAAGCTGCTCAATTCGGCAATCGCAAATGCCGAGAACAATTATGATATGGATGTTTCCAAGCTGTATGTTGCAGAGTGCAGTGTTAGCCAGGGTCCGATACTTAAGCGTATCCGTCCCAGAGCTCAGGGCAGAGCATACAGAATCGACAAGAAGACATCCCACGGTTAGAGTAATGGGCCAGAAAGTACATCCGCACGGTTTGCGTGTTGGCGTGATCAAGGATTGGGATTCACGCTGGTTCGCAAATGATAAGGATTTCGGAGATACTCTTGTTGAGGACTACAACCTCCGTAAAACCTTAAAGAAGCAGCTTTACGCTGCCGGTATCGCTAAGATCGAGATCGAACGCACAAAGCAGAAGGTAAGAATCCACATCCGCTGCGCAAAGCCCGGTATGGTTATCGGTAAGGGCGGCGCAGAGATCGAGAAGCTCAGACTTCAGTGCGAGAAGATGCTCGGCAAGAGCGTTTCCATTGACATCATCGAGGTGAAGAACCCCGACACTAACGCTCAGCTCGTAGCTGAGAGCATCGCTCAGCAGCTCGAGAAGAGAATTTCTTTCCGCCGTGCTATGAAGCAGGCAATCGGAAGAGCTATGAGACTCAATGTTAAGGGTATCAAGACTCAGTGCTCCGGTCGTCTCGGCGGCGCAGAGATCGCAAGAACAGAGCAGTATCATGAGGGTACTATTCCGCTTCAGACGATCAGAGCAGACATCGATTACGGCTTTGCAGAGGCAAACACGACTTACGGTAAGGTAGGCGTTAAGGTTTGGATCTACAAAGGTGAGGTACTTGCAGACAACCGCAAGTCACACAGAGAAGGGGGCGTTAAGTAATGTTAATGCCTAAGCGCGTTAAGTACCGTAAGGTACACAGAGGCCGTATGAAGGGCAAAGCCCTCACAGGCAATAAAGTAGCATACGGTGATTTCGGTCTTGTGGCTGAAGAACCGGCATGGATCAGATCAAACCAGATCGAGGCAGCCCGTGTAGCTATGACACGTTACTGCAAGAGATTCGGTAAGGTTTGGATCAAAATATTCCCCGATAAGCCTATTTCGAGCAAGCCTCTTGGTACTCGAATGGGTAAAGGTAAGGGCGCACCTGAGTTCTGGGTAGCCGTTGTTAAGCCGGGCAAGGTAATGTTCGAGCTGGGCGGCGTTCCGGAGGAAACAGCAAGAGAGGCTATGCGTCTCGCTGCTGCAAAGCTCCCGATCAAGTGCAAATTCGTGAAGAAGGAAGAAACGGAGGTTGAGCAGTAATGAAAGCATCTGAAATCAAAGATATGACAGCTGAAGAGCTTCAGGACAAGCTTAAGGCACTGAAACAGGAACTGTTTAATCTTCGTTTCCAGCTCGCTATAAATCAGCTTGACAACCCCATGCGCATCACAGCAGTTAAGAGAGACATCGCTCGTGTACTTACAGTAATCCGTGAGCAGGAGCTCGAAAGCATTAAGAATGCGTAATGGAAGGAGGATCTATCGTGAGTGAAAGAAACTTAAGAAAAACACAGGTCGGCAGAGTAGTCAGCGACAAGATGGACAAGACTATCGTCGTTGCTGTTGAGGACAGCGTAAAGCACCCGCTCTACAAGAAGGTCGTTAAGAGAACGATCAAGTTCAAGGCACATGACGAGAACAACGAAGCCGGCATCGGTGATCGCGTAAAGATCATGGAAACACGTCCCCTTTCCAAGGAGAAGAGATGGAGACTTGTTTCGATCATTGAGAAGGCAAAGTAATAATCTCAGTAGTCATTAAAGGAGGAAATCACTGTGATACAACAGCAGACATACCTCAAGGTTGCCGACAACACCGGTGCAAAAGAGCTTATGTGCATTCGTGTTCTCGGTGGTACCGGCAGAAGGTACGCCAATATCGGCGACGTTGTTGTTGCTTCCGTTAAGAAGGCAGCACCGGGCGGCACCGTTAAAAAGGGCGATGTAGTAAAAGCAGTAGTCGTTCGCTCCAAGAAGGGCGTTCGCCGTGAAGACGGCACATATATTCGTTTCGACGAAAACGCAGCTGTTATCATCAAGGAAGACAAGAATCCGAGAGGAACTCGTATTTTTGGACCCGTAGCAAGAGAGCTTCGTGATAAGGATTATATGAAGATCCTTTCGCTCGCTCCGGAAGTACTTTAATGGAGGTGCGTGCGATGAGTAAGGTTCATGTAAAAACGGGTGATACCGTAAAGATCATCAGCGGCAGAGACCGTGGCAAGCAGGGTAAGGTACTTGAAGTATCTCCCAGCGAGGGCAAGGTCATCGTTGAGAAGTGCAACATGGTCACAAAGCACATCAAGCCCAGAAGAATGGGCGAGCAGGGCGGCATTGTTAAGGCAGAGTCCGCTATCTACGCTTGCAAGGTGCAGGTAGTTTGCCCCAGATGCGGCAAGCAGACCAGAGTAGGTCATAAGATCCTTGCCGACGGCAAGAAAGAGCGTATTTGCGTAAAATGCAAGGAAGCACTTTAAGGAGGGGTAAAACATGGCAAGATTAAAGGAATATTATAAGAGCGAAGTTGCCCCGGCTCTTATGAAGAAGTATTCATACAAGAGTGTTATGCAGATCCCGAAGCTTGAGAAGATCGTTCTCAACGTTGGCGCAGGCGAAGCAAGAGAGAACTCAAAGGTTATCGACGCTATCGCTTCCGACATGGCTGCTATTACAGGCCAGAAGCCTTACATCTGTAAGGCAAAGAAGTCGGTCGCTAACTTCAAGCTCAGAGAGGGCATGAACATCGGCGTTAAGGTAACGCTCAGAGGCGACAGGATGTACGAGTTCCTCGACAGATTCTTCAACGTAGCTCTTCCGAGAGTTCGTGACTTCAGAGGCATCAACCCGAACTCCTTCGACGGCAGAGGCAACTACAACATGGGTCTCAAGGAGCAGCTTATTTTCCCTGAGATCGAATTCGATAAGATCGACAAGGTTCGTGGTATGGACATTTGTTTTGTTACTACCGCAGAAACAGACGAAGAGGCTCGTGAGCTCCTTAAGCTTATGGGCGCTCCGTTTTCAAAGTAAGGAGGGGTAAACGTGGCAAAGAAGTCTATGAAGGTTAAGCAGCAGAGAACTCCTAAGTTCTCTACAAGAAGCTATACAAGATGCAAGATCTGCGGAAGACCGCACGCGTACCTCCGTAAGTTCGGTATCTGCCGTATCTGCTTCAGAGAGCTCGCTTACAAGGGCGAGATCCCCGGAGTTAAGAAGGCAAGCTGGTAATTAAAGAAGGAGGAATAAATTATGCAGATCACTGATTCTATCGCAGATCTTCTTACGAGAATCCGTAACGCAAGCACTGCAAAGCACGACACTGTTGAGATTCCTGCTTCCAACATGAAGAAGTCTATTTGCCAGATCCTTGCAGACGAGGGCTACATCAAGAGCTTCTCCGTTGCAGAGGACGGCAAGCAGGGCGTCATCACAGTAGTACTTAAGTACGGTCCGAACAAGACTCCTGTTATTCAGGGTCTTAAGAGAGTTTCGAAGCCGGGTCTTCGCATTTACACAAATGTTGAGGATATGCCCAAGGTTATGAAGGGCCTCGGCGTTGCTATCATCTCCACATCTAAGGGTGTTATGACAGATCGTCAGGCACGTAAAGAGAATGTTGGCGGCGAAGTTCTCGCATTCATTTGGTAATAAGGAGGTGCGATCATGTCTCGAATTGGAAGAAAACCGATAAATATTCCCGCTGGCGTTACAGTTACTGTTAACGATGGTGAAATCACGGTCAAGGGACCGAAGGGTACTCTTACAAAGAAGTACCACACAAATATGGACGTTAAGGTCGAGGGCGCAGAGATCGTCGTATCCAGACCTAACGACGAGAAGCTCAACAGATCGCTTCACGGTCTTACACGTACAAATATCGCAAACATGGTTGAAGGCGTTACTAACGGCTTCAAGAAAGAGCTTGACGTTAACGGCGTCGGCTACCGTGTTCAGAAGAAGGGCAAGGATTGCGTAATGAACCTTGGTTACTCCCACACAGTTGTTGTGTCGGATACAGAGGACATCACCATCGAGTGCCCCACACCGAACAAGATCATTATCTCGGGTATTGATAAGCAGAAGGTTGGTCAGTTTGCTGCCGAGGTAAGAGAGAAGCGTCCGCCGGAGCCGTACAAGGGCAAGGGTATCAAGTATGTTGACGAGTATATCCGCCGCAAGGAAGGCAAGGCCGGTAAGGGTAAATAATTGAAGGAGTGAGAAATAATGGTTAAAAAGCCTGATACAAATAAGGCAAGAATTAAGCGCCACATGAGAATCCGCAACAAGATCAGCGGAACTGCGGAGCGCCCGAGACTTAATGTTTTCCGCTCCAACAAGAATATCTACGCTCAGATCATCGATGATCTCAGCGGCAAGACTCTTGCTGCTGCATCTACACTCGACAAAGAGATCGAGGGCAAAGGCAGCAACAAGGAAGCGGCTAAAGAAGTAGGCAAGCTCGTTGCAAAGCGTGCAGCTGACAAGGGTATTACCGAAGTCGTTTTCGACAGAGGCGGTTACGTATATCACGGCAGAGTTAAAGAACTCGCTGACGGCGCTCGTGAGGGCGGCCTTAAGTTCTAAGTAAGGGAGGAAATCACTTTGGCAAAAACTGAAGCACCTGTAACAGAGGTAGAGTTTAAGGAACGTGTTGTTGCCATCAACCGTGTATCGAAGACCGTAAAGGGCGGCCGTATTTTCAAGTTTGCAGCACTCGTTGTTGTAGGCGACGGCAAAGGCACAGTAGGCTTTGGCATCGGTAAAGCAGGCGAAGTTCCTGATGCGATCCGCAAAGGTATTGAGGACGCAAAGAAGAACCTTATCAAGGTTTCCCTTAAGGGCACAACGATCCCCCACGAGATCATCGGTGAGTTTGGCGCAGGCAGAGTTCTTATGAAGCCCGCTGCTCCCGGTACAGGCGTTATCGCCGGCGGCCCCGTTCGTGCTGTTATTGAGGCAGTTGGTATCAAGGACATCAGAACAAAGGCTCTTCGTTCCAACAATCCGTGCAACGTAGTTAGAGCTACGCTTCAGGGACTTGGCGCTCTTCGTTCGGCAGAGCAGGTCGCAGCAACTCGCGGCATCTCTGTTAAGGATCTTTAATAGGAGGGCAGTTCAATGAATCTTGGAAAGAATAACGGCTCTGTAGAGATCAAGCTCATAAAGAGCCTCATCGGCGCTAAGAAGGATCAGATCGCTACTGCTGAGTCTCTCGGACTCCGCAAGATCGGTAACTCCACAACACAGCCCGACAATCCTCAGACAAGAGGCAAAATCAAAAAGATCAGTCACCTCATTGAGGTAACTGAGAACGCATAAGAAGAGGAGGTGCACAAGATGAAATTGCACGAACTTTCGCCCGCAGAGGGCTCCAAGAAGACGGCTCGCCGCATCGGCAGAGGTCACGGCTCAGGCTGGGGCAAAACTGCAGGCAAGGGCCACAAGGGCCAGAAGGCAAGAGCAGGTCACGGTATGCGCCCCGGCTTCGAGGGTGGTCAGATGCCGCTCCAGAGACGTATCCCGAAGAGAGGTTTCAACAACATCTTCGCTAAGGAGATCGTCGCTGTAAACGTTGGCACACTTGAGAAGAAGTTTGAAAACGGCGCAGTCGTTGATATCGATGCTCTCGTAGAGGCAGGTGTACTCAAGAATTCATTTGACGGAGTTAAGATTCTGTCAAACGGTACTCTCACAAAGAGCCTGACTGTAAAGGCAACTGCTTTTTCGCAGTCAGCTAAGGAGAAGATCGAAGCAGCCGGCGGAAAGGCTGAGGTGATCTAATTGTTCAAAACAATTCAGAACGCTTTTAAGATCCCGGATCTTCGAAAGAAACTTCTGTTTACACTTATGATCATTATCGTGTTCAGAATCGGTTCGGTTATTCCTGTTCCTTTTCTGGACCGTGCGGCACTCGCAACGCTTATGTCGCAGTATGCAGGCGATAACGTTCTGGCTTATCAGAACATGCTCGCCGGCGGTGCGTTCCAGAACGCAACATTGTTTGCAATGGGTATCACACCGTACATCAACAGTTCCATTATCATGCAGCTTTTGACTGTTGCTATCCCGGCGCTCGAAAGACTCGCCAAGGAAGGCAACGAAGGACGCAAGAAAATTGCTTCCATTACAAGATACGTAACAGTCGGCCTCGGACTTATTCAGGGTACGGCATATTATGTTTTCCTCAGACGCTCCGCTATCATCGTTTCCGATTGGAGAAACGGCGGCTACGGTGTGTTCTCCTGCGCAGTAATTATTCTTACCTTCACTGCAGGTACTGCGCTTGTAATGTGGCTCGGTGAGCGTATCAATGTTCACGGCGTGGGCAACGGTATCTCGATACTCCTTTTTGCAGGTATCATTTCGAGAGCTTCCACACTCGTAACTCAGCTCGTCAGCTTCTGGCAGATGGCTCTCAACGGACAGACAAAGTACTTCTTCTTTGTACCGATCTACATTGTGATCTTCTTCGCCGTAATCTGGCTCATCACATTCATGAACGATGCTGAAAGACGTATTCCTGTTCAGTATGCAAAGAGAGTCGTAGGAAGAAAGATGTATGGCGGTCAGTCCACTCACCTTCCTATCAAGGTTGCAATGGACGGCGTTATGCCGATCATCTTTGCAAGCTCCATCCTTTCAATCCCCGCTACTATCAACCTTTTTGTTAAGGCTGAGTCGGGCTTCTGGAAGAGCTTCTTTGATTTCTTCAGCTCATCGAGCATCGGCTACATGATCATCTACTTCTTCCTGATCATTATGTTCGCATACTTCTATACAACTATCCAGTACAACCCCGTAGAGATGGCTAACAATCTACGTACAAACAACGGTACGATCCCGGGTATCCGTCCCGGCCGTCCCACAGCAGATTATATCGCAAAGATACTTTCGAGGATCACACTTATTGGTGCGCTTTTCCTCGCACTGATCGCTTTGCTTCCGCTCATCTACGGCAAGATCTCCGGAATGGCAGGTATGTCGCTCAGCGGTACATCGATCATCATTATCGTAGGTGTTGCACTCGAAACGGTTAAGCAGCTTGAATCTCAGATGATGATGCGTCATTATAAGGGATTCCTTGACTGATTAGGATAGGAGATCGGATATATGAATATTATTCTTTTAGGCGCTCCCGGCGCCGGAAAAGGTACTCAGGCAGAAAAGATCTGCGAGTATCTTGGTATTCCCACGATCAGCACGGGCAACATCATCCGTGCAGCGCTGAAGAGCGGTACGGAAATGGGTCTTAAGGCTAAGGCTTACACAGAGTCCGGCGCACTCGTTCCCGATGAGATCGTTATCGGTATCATCAAGGAGCGTCTCGCTGAAGACGACTGCAAGCGTGGCTTTATTCTGGACGGTTTCCCCAGAACCATTCCCCAGGCCGAGGCTCTGGATACGATGGGTGTTCAGATCGACAAGGTAATCGATATCGAAGTACCTGACGAGAAGATCATCGGCAGAATGTCCGGACGCCGTGTCTGCGGCAACTGCGGCGCAAGCTACCATCTCGAGTTTAAGCGCCCGAGGGTAGACGGCGTTTGCGACCTGTGCGCAGGTGCCCTTGTTCAGCGCAAGGATGACCACCCCGACACGGTAAAGGCTCGCCTTGAGGTTTATCACAGCGAGACAGAGCCTCTTAAGGACTTCTACTCAAAGCAGGGTAAGCTTGCAATTGTTGAGGGTCAGGATGAGATCTCCGATACAACGGCTCTCGTATTCAAGGAGCTTGATTAATTGATGATAGTTCTGAAAACTGTAGAAGAACTTAAAAAAATGAGAGCAGCAGGCAGGATCTCCCAAAGGGCATTGCGCCTGGCGGGTCAGGCCGTTGAGCCGGGAGTTACAACTTCCGAGCTCGACGCCATCGTCCGCAAATATATCGAGGATCAGGGGGCGACCCCTTCATTCCTCGGTTACGGCGGATTTCCTGCGAGCGCCTGCATATCGGTCAATAACGTGGTTATCCACGGCATACCGAACGAGAAAACGATACTAAAGCAGGGCGATATCGTGAGCATTGATGTCGGAGCTTTCTTTGAAGGCTATCACGGCGACAATGCGTGGACGTTTGCCTGCGGAGACATCTCCGATGAGGCGCAGCGTCTTCTCGACACGACGAGAGACTCTCTTTTCGAGGGTATCAAGGCTGCCAAAGCAGGCGGCAGGATCGGGGATATCGGTCATGCGGTACAGCGGTATGCCGAACTTCGCAGCTACTCGGTGGTTCGAGATTTTACCGGACACGGAGTAGGTGCAAAGCTGCATGAAGCCCCAAATGTACCAAACTACGGTACGCCCGGCAGAGGCGCAGCGCTTATGCCCGGCATGACGATAGCAATCGAGCCTATGGTTAACGCAGGCACCCACAGAGTCAAGGTGCTTCGTGACAAGTGGACGACGGTGACCGCAGACGGTAAGCTGTCGGCACACTTTGAGCATACTTTGGCGATCACACCCGACGGTCCGGTCATTCTTACTGATGCGGATTAAGGGTTAGGAGTGATAATGTGGAATTTTATGTCGGACAGATAGTTAAAGCGAAAGCGGGGCGTGACAAAGACAGCTTTTTCATTATAAAAGAGCTTGACGGCGTGTATGCCATGATTGTAAACGGCAGAAGCCGCAAAGTTGAAGCTCCCAAGCGAAAAAAGCTGATTCACCTTAGCCCGACAAATAAGACGGCGCAAAGGTTTGCTACTAACCGTGAAGTAAAGCTTAGTTTAGCCGAGCTTCTTTCCGGAAGCGAGGATAATGACTGTTAGGAGGAGTTTTCTTTGTCTAAGCAGGATGTTTTTGAACTGCAGGGTACAGTAACTGAGGCATTGCCGAATACACAGTTTCGAGTAGAACTTGAAAACGGCAAGGTTATTTTAGCTCATATCTCGGGTAAGCTGAGAATGAACTTTATAAGGATCCTTCCCGGTGACAAGGTTACGGTAGAGCTTTCACCGTATGACCTCACAAAGGGCAGGATCACATGGAGAGGCAAGTAAGTCTTTCCGTTTAGTATATTCCGAACAATGGACTTATGAAAGGAATGATTACACAATGAAAGTCAGACCTTCTGTAAAGAAAATTTGTGACAAGTGCAAGGTAATCAAGCGCAAAGGCAAGGTTATGGTTATTTGCGAGAACCCGAAGCACAAGCAGCGTCAGGGCTGATATCCGTCACGGATATTTCTATGGAATTGACATTTTTTATCTATTAGTGGAGGTGCAGATATATGGCACGTATAGCTGGTGTTGACTTACCGAGAGATAAGAGAATTGAGATCGGCTTGACTTATATTTACGGTATCGGCCGCAAGACTGCAAGCGACATCATTGCCGCAACAGGCGTAAATCCCGACACTCGTGTAAGAGATCTGAGCGAGGATGATATCTCGAAGCTCAGAGAGTATATAGATCACAACTGCCGCGTTGAGGGTGACCTTCGCCGTGACGTTGCGTTTGATATCAAGAGACTTATCGAAATTGGCTGTTACAGAGGCGTTCGCCACAGAAAGGGTCTTCCCGTAAGAGGTCAGCGTTCCAAGACAAACGCTCGTACCCGTAAGGGCCCGAGAAAGACAATGGCCAACAAGAAGAAGTAAGGAGGAGATCTTATGGCAGCACCTAAGGGCGCTAAGAAGACGGTTTCACGTCGTCGCCGTGAACGCAAGAATGTTGAAAAGGGCGCAGCTCACATTCAGTCAACATTCAACAACACAATCGTAACAATTACAGATACACAGGGCAACGCTATCTCCTGGGCAAGCGCAGGCGAGCTCGGATTCAGAGGCTCTAAGAAATCTACTCCGTTCGCAGCTCAGACAGCAGCAGAAACAGCTGCAAAGGTAGCTATGGAGCATGGCATGAAGTCGGTAGAGGTTTACGTTAAGGGACCCGGCTCGGGCCGTGAAGCAGCGATCAGAGCTCTTCAGCAGGCAGGCCTTGACGTAACTATGATCAAGGATGTTACGCCGATCCCCCACAACGGATGCCGTCCTCCGAAGAGAAGACGTGTCTGACATATATTCGGAGGTGTTATAACAATGGCAGTAAACAGAGATCCTATTTTAAAGAGATGCAGATATTTGGGCATCAGCCCGACAGTTGTCGGTATAGACAAGAAGTCTAACAAGAATCCGAACGCTAACTCAAGAAGAAAGGTTTCCGAGTACGGCATGCAGCTCAAAGAGAAGCAGAAGCTCAAGTTCATCTACGGTGTTCTTGAGAAGCAGTTCTATCACTACTATGAGCTCGCAGCAAAGATGGAAGGTCAGGCTGGTAACAACCTTATCGTTCTTCTTGAGTCCAGACTGGACAACGTTGTTTTCAGAATGGGTCTTGCTTCCACAAGACGTGAGAGCAGACAGCTCGTTAACCACGGTCACTTCCTGGTAAACGGCAAGAGAGTTGACATTCCTTCCTACAGAGTTAAGGTTGGCGATGTTATCACGCTCAGAGACAAGAGCAAGAGCAGCACGAAGTTCAAGGACAACCTTGAGATCACAAAGAGCCGTGTAGTTCCCGCTTGGCTTGATGAGAACAGAGACGAGTGCAAGGCTACAGTTACTCGTATGCCTTCAGTTGAAGACCTTGACTACGAAGTTGAGGCTCACCTCATCGTCGAGTTGTACTCCAAGTAATCCCATCCGCACAGTAATACACACACATATCGGCACAAAGCGCCTTTTATGGCGCTGTGCCTAAAATGTAGGGAGGAGCCAACATATGATAGAGTTTGAAAAGCCGAAAATTGATACCGAGCTGCTTTCTTCAGACGGTAAGCATGGCATATTCGTTGTAGAGCCTCTTGAGAGAGGCTTCGGCAACACACTTGGCAACAGCCTTCGTCGTGTATTGCTCTCGTCACTTGAGGGCGTGGCCGTTAAGTCGATCAAGATCGACGGCGTACTGCACGAGTTTTCAACGATCCCCGGCGTTAAGGAAGATGTTACACAGATCATCCTCAACATGAAGGGTCTTACCGCCAAGCTCAACAGCCAGGGCGAGAAGAGAGTTGAAATCAGAGCGGAAGGACCTTGCGAGGTCACTGCCGCAAGCATTATGTGTGACAGTGAGGTTGAGATCCTGAACCCCGAAATGCACATTGCAACGTTGGGCGAAGGAGCAAAGCTTTTCATGGAGATCACTATGGACAAGGGCAGAGGCTATGTTCCCGGTGAGCGCAACAAGCAGCTTGCTGACGAGAACGTGATCGGCCTGTTGCCTGTAGACTCCATCTATACGCCTGTTTTAAAGGTTAATTATACGGTAGACAACACTCGTGTCGGTCAGATCACCGACTACGACAAGCTCACGCTTGACGTTTGGACAAACGGCGTTGTCAATGCACAGGAAGCGGTTTCTCTTGCCGCAAAGGTGCTTACAGAGCATCTTAATCTCTTCGTTGATCTTTCCGATAAGGCGTTCAACACAGAGATCATGGTAGAGAAGGACGACAAGGGCAAGGAGAAGGTTCTTGAGATGACTATCGAAGAGCTTGATCTTTCCGTTCGTTCGTTCAACTGCTTGAAGCGTGCAGGCATCAACACGGTTGAAGATCTGACAAACAAATCCGAGAACGATATGATGAAGGTAAGAAACCTTGGCAGAAAGTCGCTTGAGGAAGTTATCCAAAAGCTTCAGACTCTTGGTTTCAGTCTTCACAAGGAAGAGGAATGATCCTTTTCGATTTCACCACATGTTAAGGAGTGACTTAAATGCCCGGTACAAGAAAGCTCGGAAGAACCACAGCTCACAGAACAGCAATGCTCAGAGGTATGGTTACTTTCCTTTTTCAGAACGGAAAAATAGAAACAACTGTTACTCGTGCTAAAGAGGTTAGCTCTATGGCCGAGAAGATGATCACGATCGCGTCTTTTGTAACAGATGAAGACGTTTGCAAGAAGCTCTTCGATGAGATCGCACCGAAGTACGCTGACGTAAACGGCGGTTACACAAGAATCACAAAGATCGGTCCCCGCAGAGGCGACGCTGCAGAGATGGCTATCATCGAGCTTGTTTGATCTTGATTTGATCTAAAAAAATGCCTGCGCTGTGTTAAAGCATGGCGCAGGCTTATAAATATCATATACCCGCCCGTGGCGCAGCCGGATAACGCAGCAGATTCCGATTCTGAAGAACGGGGGTTCGAATCCCTCCGGGCGGGCCAAAGTGAAAAACCTGTCACGCAAGTGGCAGGTTTTTCGCTTTGTATTATTCATTTTTAAGTTTTCAGTTTTAAGTCTTAAGTAAACAGTGATAAGATTTTAGGGTCGCCTTGGGGCGGCGAGTAAATCTTAGTGCAAACCGTAGCTAAGGGGCATTTTCTGCCAAAATGCCCCTCTTCTTAAAACAGTCCACCGGACTGTTTTAAGAATTCACCCCTAAAAGGGCTGGAACATGCCTCCGGCGGGCGGGACTCCGTCCCTGCACCCTGCAAGCCTTTTGAAAAAGGCTTGGCGAAAACTTTGTGTTGGACACTATTGAACCTTAAGTTGTTGATATTGGCTTTCCGGTCGCTCCCCTGCACCCCTTCGGCATCAAAAATCAGATAGAGAATAGGATTATTTAATTGCCGCATTAATAAGACTGAAAAATAAATAATAGTACACGAAATAAAAATAGGTAAGTAATAAATAATGCTTTTCAGGAGGTGCACCAAATGAAACCCATAGGCGAAATCTCAAAGTATCTTTGCTACATTTTGCGTCATCATCCCGATGAGATAGGGGCGGCGCATGAGGTCATGGACGAACACGGCTGGGTCAGTGTGGATACGCTCATAGACGGCGTTAACCGCAAGGGCAAGTATCACATCACGCCGCAGGTTCTCGAAATGATCGTTTCGACCGACGGAAAGGGAAGATATCGCTTTGACGAAACGCACAGCAAGATAAAGTGCTGTCAGGGGCATTCTATAGATTGGGTCATACCGGAAGTGGAGATCAAAGCGCCGCCCGAGTTTTTGTATCACGGAACTACGGCAGAGGCTTTTGAGAAAATAAAAGCAATCGGTCACATATCCAAAATGAGCCGTCACGCTGTGCATATGCAGGCTGATCCCGATAAGGCGAAGCAGTCTGCGCAGCGCTGGCACAGAACGCCCGTGATACTTAAAATATCCGCATTGCAGATGTATAAAGACGGTTATGAATTCGGAGTCACGGAAAATAATGTATGGTGCGTTGAGAGTGTTCCGGTCGAATTTGTTGCGGAATGTATTTATCTATAAGAACCACAACTAATGTTGTATGTTGCGGCGGTTGTTTTAAAGCTTTGAATTGTGTGTAAAAAGGCATCATAAAAAACTGTGCAATATGATATATTATATCACATAACAGAGAGGCGAAAATATGTAAAATTGGGAATTTTCACAGAAAAATCAGTAAGAAATTTACTAAAATTCACGCAAAGGCGTAAAATATTTATTGCAATTTATCGCCGATTTTGATATAATAAATCATAGAGAGGTGATGGGCGTGAGTACCGCAATTTTTGACAAATCTGTTGAATTTCTGGCACAGATTGCCCTTTTTAACGAGGCCTATTCGAAGTCGGGTCTTGACAAAACAATAACGAGCCGTCTTGTAACGGCTGCCGCTGAAATGGGTACAAATATCAATAAATCCGTTTACGGCAGTGATAAAGCGGCTTTTAACGGTTGTCTTCAGGATGCACTGAAGTCATCGGTCGAGTGTGTGTTTTTGCTCAAGGCTTTAAGCTCTACGAATTTGTTTCCATATGATTATGTTTTCCTGATCACAATGGTTCAGGATATCAAAAACGTTCTGATAGCTTCGCTGAATGCCAACAAGCCTTCGGCGGATCAGTCAGCCCCGCAAAGCAAGTGGAATAAGTATAACACAGGATCGGCGGGACGTTTTTCAACATGATCGTGTATTAAAAAGGGAATCGAAAAAACATATAATATCAAATAGTTTTTTATGCCTGCGGCACATTTGTGCGCAGGCAGATTTTTTTGCTTTCTGCCTCCACAATTTGTAGACAACGTATGTGTTGCTATGCTATAATTAAAAATAGAAAAAAAGAAAACGGTTAATACAAAGTTTTCTTGATCTGTGCAAGTTATGAAACGAGAAGCTTTTCGAGAAGCTTTTTATGGAAGGAAGTATATGAATATGTTTGACAAGTTTAAAACTAAACAATGTCCGCAATGCGGTGCTTATTGGCCGACATATACAGCCAGGTGTCCTAAGTGCGGCGATTTGTTTAACGAAAGAAAAGAATCATCTGTTGGGTTGTTTTCTTCAAACAATATGCCTGCTGCTGACGCTCGGAATTATGCTCCAAGGCGCTTTGATTCGTCTTCGTATGAGATATTCAGTTCACGCAGCAGGACTGCCGAGAACGAAGGCTATACACAGCAGCACGCCGTTGCTCATGAAAAGAAATATTACGGCGTCTCTGCCGATACGATGATCTCACCCGACGACACCGAGTATTTTCGTTCGGACAGAAAAAAAGAAGCCGTTTACACACCCGTCAGAGGTGTTGTAAAACCGAGTGATGATGAATTCTATTCATCTTATAAAAACGTCCATCCAAAGGAAGCGAGTACGGCTGATATACCTCATGACGCTGAGAGCAATCCGTATTCAGATGCGCCCGAACTGACGGAGGCTCCCCAAAAAACCGAGCATTCCGAAGAGTATAAGGCAAATAATATAAGGGAATACACGAAGCATCATTTTGTAAAAAAGATCGTTGATAAGATAGAATTGCTCCTCTCTGCGATATTGGTTACGGCTTTTTTATGTGTAGTGTTTGAGCAGGCTTTTATTGCTCCGTATTTGTCTGTGATCTTGTGGTATATATCGGTAGGGTACGCTGTGCTGATATATCTTTTTGCGGCAATTGCTATAAAGACATGGAATAAAGTCTTTTCGTATATAATGTCATATTTAACGATCGCATACTCATTGTTTATGACTGCTTACATATATATATTCGGTATAAGAAAAACAGTAGGTGTATTTGACTTTTGTATTATGTTCATTCCGATCGCAGCTGTTTGTATTCTTAGTCTCAGACTCACAAAGCAGATGTCACAATTCAGGGAGTCATGGGAAGCATACTGTGATCGTAATAACGGTATCGATACGAGTCTGATCGATCATGATTATGAGATATGGGGAGACATGAAGGACTCTGTAAGCGGACATGTTTTTTGAAATAGGGAATAAAAACATTGACATATAAAGCCTATTATGATACAATATCAAAAATCAAACTGAGGTGATACATATGATAAATGAAGCAAATGTGCCTTTGCTTGAATTTGACAGTAACCCGACTGCAAAGATCAACCCCGAAGCTTTTATAGAAAGACCGTTCACAACGGATAAAATGGTGATCACATTTTTCCCCGAAATTATCGACAAGCTTAAAGCCAGGGGCGAGATCGAGACAGAGCGTATTATCCCCGGTGAAAACCAGATCGAGATCTGCCGCTTTACCGACTCCGATATACTTATCTCCCTCGGACAGGTAGGCTGTCCAGCGTGCGGCGGAAATCTTGACCTTTTCCATGCTATGGGAATAATGAAAACGATGTTCTGCGGAGGCGGCGGAGTGCTTGACAAGAATATTGAAGTTGGTCAGATACTCGTCGTAGAGGGTGCAATAAGAGACGAAGGCTTTTCATATCACTACATAGAGCCGTCAAGAGTCATATACACGAAAGAAGAGACAGTAAAAACAATAACGGATTATTTTGACGAAAATGATATATCGTACCTCAAAGGTCTGACATGGACTACCGACGCTATTTTCCGTGAAACAGCAGATAAAATGGAGCGCCGCAAGAGCGAGGGTGCAAAGATTGTTGAAATGGAACAGGCAGGCTGTATCGCTGTATCTCAGTTCAGAAACTTTGCTTACGGAGCGTTGATCTACGGCGGCGACGATATCTCGCAGGACGAGTGGGATAAAAGAGAATGGCGCAGCCGTGAGGGCATAAGGTACGATCTTGTGAAGCTTTGCAAGAAGCTTGTGGAGTTGATATAAAACCGAACAAGGCGCAGAAAAAAGAAGCACCGTTTACACGGTGCTTCCCGGTCTGTTGAAAAAGTCATATTTGTTACAGCCAAAAGTTTTTGCCCCGCTTTTTTCAAAAAGCGGGCAGGGTTCTTAGGGGCAGCGCCCCTAAGACGTCGTAGACAATCCCAAAGCCCTTTTAGGGGTGAATTCTTAAAACAGTCCGGTGGACTGTTTTAAGAAGAGGGGCATTTTGGCAGAAAATGCCCCTAAGTTCGATGTTTATTATTTTTCCTCGCCGCTCCAAGGCGACGAAAAAAACTCTATCGACAAACTTAAGGAAGCACCGCTTACACAGTGCTTCCTTGTTTTTTATATACTATTACCCCGAACGCCGCTTCCGTTTCCAGGTGGTCACGTTCGAGCAGACGTTCCTGATCCTGCCGTGACGTTTTGTAGTAGTACGGCGTCATCATGAAAAGTGCTTCGATATCTTTGTTGTTATCAAGTGTGAGCGTGCAGCGCAGTTCTTTCCTTGAAACGATCTCAAATCCGTCAAGCATGAAATCATCGGGCGGATTCTTGTATGCTTTCTCATAGATCGCTTCTTTCAGCCCGAAAAGATGCTCTTCAAGCGGTACGGCTCTGATTATCACACCGTTATCCGACAGCAGCCGTGCCGCCTCTTCCGGAAATATCGGTGCAAAAATACTGACGATCGCATCTGTACAGCCGCTTTGTACCGGTATGGCTGAGGCGCTTGCGACCGTAAGAGTAAGCTCTTTGCTTCGCTTTGCGGCAAAGGAAAGAGCGTCTTTTGATATATCGATGCCGTAAATATCGGCGTCGGGCAGTCTTTCGGCTATCGCTGCAGTGTAGTAGCCCTCGCCGCAGCCTGCGTCAACGATAACGGCGCTGCCGTTTGTGAATTCGGCTGCCGCTTCTGTTACAGCTTCACGCAGCGGCGCATAATATCCCTTATCAAGAAAATCACGCCGTGCCGTAACCATAAGCTTGTCGTCGCCGTGACGTTTTTTTGATGAGCTTTGCGACATTGCAAGATTGACGTATCCCTTTTTTGCGATATCGTAGCTGTGGTTGTTCTCACAGCGGTATGTACGCTCCGTTTTTGAAAGCGGCAAGCCGCAAACGGGGCAGATGAGCTTATTTCCTCTCATTTATCTTGCTCCTTTACGAAAAGCCGCCGTCAACGCCGAGGACTTGTCCCGTGATAAACGAGGCTTTGCTGCCTGCCAGAAACGAAACTGCGTTTGCAACGTCTTCGGGAGTGCCAAGTCTGCCAACGGGCGTGTCCTGTGCAAGCTCGATAAGCGTTTGCTCATCACATTCTTCTTTGAGCATATCGGTAAGAATACAGCCCGGCGCCACGGCGTTTACCGTGATGCCGCTCGGTGCGACCTCTTTTGCAAGAGCTTTCGTAAGCCCGATAACGCCTGCCTTTACAGCAGAGTAATGCACCTCGCACGAAGCGCCGTATACGCCCCATACAGACGAGATATTGACGATCCTGCCGTATTTTTCGTGTATCATATACGGCAGAACGCTCTGACAGCAGTTGAAAACGCCGTCAAGGTTCACGCCGGTCATGCTCTGCCATTCTTCTTTCGAGATATCGGTGAAAAGCTTTATCTGTGAAACGCCTGCATTGTTGACGAGTACGGATATACTGCCGTATTTTTTTGCGGCATATGACATCATATCATCAACTTCGCTGCGGTCAGCTACATTGCACCGAAAGCTTTCGGCAGTGCCGCCACGTTCCATTATCCTTTCGCACACACGATCGGCAGCATCTTTATTATTTGCGTAATCAACTATAACGGGATAACCGCACGCTGCAAGCTCTTCGGCTATAGCTGCGCCTATCCCTCTTGAAGCGCCTGTTACGATTGCTGACCCCTTACCATCCATTCGTGTTCATCCTTTACAAGCACACGTACCATCTCGCCGACATATAATCTGTGTGCATCGTCGCCGTGATAATACTGCATAAGCTCCTCGTCGATTATCGAGTCTGTAGACATATCCTGAGCGTAAAGCTTGCGGCAGATCACAACGAGATTTGCCTGCTCGAAATATGGAGCTTTTTCATCGAACACAGGTACAAGACCCGTTACCTTTGCTTTGTTTACGTCTCTGCCGGAGTTTGTGCCGCAGAATTTGAGTGCTCTTGCCCATGACTGATCGTAGAACGAAAGCGAGAAGTACTCGTTATTCTCCATGAATTCATAGGTGTATCTCTGCGGACGGATAAAAGTGAATACTACCGACTTGTTCCAGAGAATACCCATGCCGCCCCAGCTTGCTGTCATAGTGTTATACTTTTCTTTTGTGCCGCATGTAATAAGCATCCAGTCTGTTCCGAGTGAACGCATGATGTTTCCTTCCAGTTCAAATGGTGCTAAGATCTTCATAAAAAACGATTCCTTTCACAACATAATGAAAACAGGTATTTTTTTAAGTGTGGAGTTGCCCGCTGCGCTCGTCGCTTTAGTTTGCAGAGCACATATCTGAAAGTTTTTGCCCCGCTTTTTTCAAAAAGCGGGCGGTTTCCAAAGGCGGAGCCTTTGGCCGCCGGAGGCATACTTAGGCCCTTTTAAGGGTGAATTTCCAAAACAGTCCGGTGGACTGTTTTGGAAAGAGGGGCATTTTGGCAGAAAATGCCCCTAAGCAGCCAATCAAATCAGGCTTCATCGCCGTGACAACGGCGACGCAAGAACTTAGGAACCACTGAATAAATCACGCCCTGCGGGCTGAGCACCCATCTTGCTTGCATCTTTTTGTCATATTGCACTCAACTCCCTTGAAATACGTCAGGCGGGTATGCACCCGCTTGCAGAACGCCACATATCCGTCTGCGGACACTGTCCGCAAATCTGACGGCGCAATATGGGCACTCGATTTAATCAGTGTTTCCTTATTTTACAGACCGATTACACTCCGAACTCAACAACAGTTTACAATAGTTTACAATAAATTACGTTGTTGTTATTATTTTATAATAAAGTCCCGGAAAAAATACATATTTTCAAGAAAAAACGCAGATTTTACTTGAAAAAAACTGCGGAATTCATTATACTATATTTGTATGCTTTTGTCAAAATGTATTTGAAATTTTTATTTTCGGGTGCAAATTGCACAAGCTGAACGTAAAAATGCAAAAAATTTGAATAACGATTCATAATAATGAATATTCATTCAAAAAACGCTTGATTTTTTGCATAAACGGTGTATAATTATACCGTAACGTAAAATAAAAAACGGAGGTCAAAAAAATGGCTAAATCAAAAAAAGATATCAAAAAGGTTGTTCTTGCTTATTCCGGCGGACTTGATACTTCCATCATTATTCCGTGGCTCAAGGAAAACTACAATAACTGCGAAGTTATCGCAGTAAGCGGTGATGTTGGTCAGGGTACCGAGCTTGACGGTCTTGAAGAAAAGGCTATCGCTACAGGCGCTTCCAAGCTCTATATCGAAGACCTCAACAAGGAATTCGTAGAGGATTTCATCTGGCCTACACTCAAAGCAGGAGCAGTTTACGAGGGCAAGTACCTTCTCGGTACAAGCTTCGCTCGTCCGATCATCGCAAAGAGGATCGTAGAGATCGCTAAGGCTGAGGGCGCAGACGCAATCTGCCACGGCTGTACAGGCAAGGGTAACGATCAGGTTCGTTTCGAGCTTACGATCAAGGCTTTCGCTCCCGATATGCAGATCATCGCTCCCTGGAGAACATGGGAGTTCAAGTCGAGAGAAGACGAGATCGCATACGCAGAGGCTAAGAACATTCCTCTTAAGATAAACAGAGAGACAAACTACTCCAAGGACAAGAACCTCTGGCACCTTTCGCACGAGGGTCTCGATCTTGAAGATCCGGCTAATGAGCCTATGTACAACAAGGAAGGCTTCCTTGAGCTTGGCGTATCTCCCGAGCAGGCTCCCGACAAGCCGACATACGTAACAGTTTCGTTCGAGAAGGGTACTCCGGTAGCTGTAGACGGCGAGAAGCTCCCCGCAGTAGAGATCGTTAAGAAGCTCAACAAGCTCGGCGGCGAAAACGGTATCGGTATCGTTGACATGGTAGAGAACCGTCTCGTTGGCATGAAGGCAAGAGGCGTTTACGAAACTCCGGGCGGCACGATCCTTTATGCTGCTCACGCAAAGCTTGAAGAGATCTGCCTCGACAGAGACACTCTCCACTACAAGCAGAACGTTGCAAACCGTTTCGCAGAGCTCGTTTACTTCGGTCAGTGGTTCACACCGCTGCGTGAGGCTCTCTCCGCATTCGTAGACAGCACACAGCAGAATGTTACAGGCGATGTTAAGCTCAAGCTTTACAAGGGCAACATCATCGACGCAGGCGTAACTTCTCCGTACTCTCTCTATGATGAAGAGATCGCTACATTCGACGAGGACGAGGTTTACGATCAGAACGATTCCGCAGGATTCATCAACCTCTTCGGTCTTCCGATCAAGGTTCAGGCTAAGAAAAAGGGACTCTGATCAATTGACAGTTGACAATTGGGCATCTCTAAAAACTCACTTTTTAAAAACACAAATTCAGCATTCAAGCGGTTTATTCTAACTCGATTTGCTAAAATCAAGGGTTTTTAGAGG
>CACZYP010000057.1 GCA_902785425.1 uncultured Ruminococcus sp.
GTCTTTTTGATCCCGCATTTCGCAAGTATCGCCGTAAGTCCGGCAAAGAGCGCGGACAAAGCCGCCATGATCAGCCACATATCTTCCCCTTATTCATTGCCATATACTCTGGTAATTCTCGTCCATCAATTATCTCTAAGAGAAATCCCGATTTCTTGTCGTCTATTATACCGACGAAGTATGAACATTTCTACCGATAAAAACAGCCGGGACACCCCGACATCCACAACTTACCCCTCAAACGCCAACTTACCCCTCAAGCGACAAAAACGGCGGAGGAATAATTAAATTGTATCAATCTCGGTGTTTTTATATCATAACAGGAATAAGTGGCGTCCTTGATCTGATCGGCGACCGGAATAAATATAAGGTCAGCCATCAATTCAACAACATCACGCGGAGTCCAGTGTTCTCAGGCTTCCTCGTTATTCTCTTCATTAAAACGGCGGATCAGTTCCTCAAAAATCGTACCCATACCGTGATTATCCAATCCGGGATGTTTTAGCATTGTTTTTGCATCGTCCTTATAGATCGGATCAGGAGAAAGATTGATGTTAGGCGAAATAAATTTTTCAATAACTGCGCCAAGTATGTCCGCCTCGATCATGGTATCTATCTGACTACGGAACTTAAACTTATCCAAAATCTCCTGTACATTTGGAGAGAAGCCATCAAGATATGCCTCAAAGTCGCTCTTCAGAGTTTGCCTTTTCGCACGGCTGGTTAAATCGCGCAGGCGAAACGGCGAAGCGTTGCAGAAAGCCTGTCCAGCAGCGTTGCACAGAGCAGGCCATTGATTATCAATTCCGGCAGCATCCAGTTGTTTCTTCATATCAAGAACAGCTTCTTTGCTATCCTCCAAAAGTGCATCCAAACGGCGGATGACCGTCATTGGAAGGATAACGTCACGATACTTGCCTCGTACATATACGTCCCGCAGGCAATCGTCAGCGATTCCCCATATAAAACTTACAATCGAATTATGTACCTGATTATCCATATTATTATTCCCTCGTATTACAATTTTTAAGTCTTTATTATTTAAGTCCGCTTTGGCACTTTAGAATATCATTGATCATTGCAATTTCGCCGTTACGAACCCCAAAAGGATTACGAAACTCCATCGTTCTCACCTTCATTTGCGGCAGATGCATCTTCACCCATCGCCGAGCACACCCACTCACGATACTGCTCCTTCAGATCTTCGGGGGATTTTATCTTCATCTCTGTCGGGAACTGCAGCATCCAACCCCAGAAGGTCGGGCTGACCTGCACTTGAACGGACGCTGTATATTTACCTTTATACTTTTTTATGTTTGTATTTTCACCGAATTTGTTGTATACTACACCTATAAGATTCTCGTCAAACATCAGGGTGACTCTACGCAGCGGACCGCCATACATTTTGAACGCCTGGAGCGGATACTGGCTGGCTTTGCGCAATGCTGTTCTGCCGTCTTTGGAGATATCCTCATCTGTCATTGCAATGTTATCAATGCGGTCGATCCTGAACACCTTGATGTGATTCTCGTACTCCTCTTCAGGGCGATAGCACAGCAAATAATAATTGCCGTCATTACAAACCATTGCAAGCGGTTCTTCTACATATAACTGCATACCATGCTTGTAGACACGTTCGCCGTGTTGATCGAGAACAAAATAATTGAAACTGACTTTTTTTCGATTTTCAATAGCTCGTTCAAGCACATCTACAATTTCATAAATGGCTTCATTGCTGTGCTTGACCGCATTGAAATGAACGGCGGTCCTTTTCATAAGATCGGCTCTGGCGCTGCCGCCGAGGTCGGCTATCTTGTCGATCAATTCTTTCGTTTTACTTTCGGTTACGAATTTAGAGCTATGAATGCAGTCCATTATGATCTTTAATTCAGGCAGATCAAATGAACGCTTTGATACCCAATAGAGAGAATCATATTTTGTTCTTTTGGAGTGAATGTCATATCCGAATTCCTGCAGAGCTTTGATATCGGCATACATTGTGCGGCGATCTTCGGAAATCCCAAGAAGAGCAAGTTCTTTGACCAAATCTTTTGTTGTAATAGGGTGCGCCTCATCCGTTTTACGATAAAGGATCTCCATAATCTTTAAGAATTTGATTCGCTGATATTTTGGATCTGACATGGTCTCACCCTCTCAAAAAATATTATCTATAAAATTATATCACGCCTTGAAAAATTTGTCAAATTTACGGAGTCGTAGCTTGATGACTCCGTATATGTTTTTGAAGTGTTATTTTGTAAACTTTTTGTGAACATTTTGAGCGAATCAATATATTTATACTTTATTGAACTGATTTTTGTCATACTCTGTCAAAACAACCACATCTTGCACTCAACACTCCCGCTTAAGCTGCCGTGCCAAAGCATTCGGGGTGGTCTTCGGGGGTGACGAGGAATTGATAGTTGTACTTTCTGTCGGAGCCGATCTCGCAGTGCAGGATCTTGAGCCAGGTCAGCTTATGCAGCGTTGCGGTAACGTGCGATGAGCTGTATTCCAATTCGGCGACCACCATATCCGAGGAGAAAATGCCGTCTCCGAAGATCTTGTACATAGCTGCCAGATCGTTCTTTGTGGTTTCCTCTATGCTGTTCAGTGACGGTGTCAGTTTAGCGTTGATCCTGTATGTGCTTTCGTCTATACGCTCTACAAGCCCAAGCTGCGTTGCAAACACCATATCGGTACGGTAGCTTTTTCTTTCGCCTGCCGCAAAGTAATCTTCTTCCGTAACAATACCTTTTTGCAGGCATTTTTCAAGCATCTGTGCGATGCGTATATCCTTTTTGCCCGAGTACCTTGAATTCTTCAGCTGGTCGATCGTTTGGATTATCTCGGGAGTGTAAATCTGCTTGTTTTCGCCCGGTATATCGTATTCAACGCTGTCTCCCAAACAGAATCTGTATCTCACACCTCCTTTGTTATTGTCATGATCTATTATATCAAGCGTTTTTAGTCTTTTAAGATAATTCCCCACGCAGTGCGCCGTAAGCCCTAAGCAATCTGCGATCTCAATTGATTTAAAAGTGTATTTTCCGCTCTTAAGGAATGATATCATCATTTGCGCTATGTGGACCATATTTCCCGTGCTGTCATTTTCGACTTGGTTCAGCTTATCGACAATCGCCTCCAAACCACTTTCTTTACCATGAATCCGTTTATCGTATTCCGGCATGAAGTTAAAGGTGTAATAACTCAAGCGTTTATCATACCGAACCATTCTGATTATTCCGTATTTTTCTATTGACTTTAGGATTTTAGTAACTTCGTACTTAACGTCAATAACATGTTCCGCAACATCCTGTGATGAAAACTCGTATTTCTCGGAATTCAGCAATCCAAGAAGAACTGTACAAGTTTCCCTTACTCTATTTCCGTTAGTGTCTCTGATGATCCTGTGCAGACTATTTCGTATTTCTTCGATCTGTGTATCCTGTACTGTTGTATCGCTCGAACCTAAAACGTTAATTGATTTCGTAGACAGCGGCATCCTCGCAAGCTCACGCTCCGCCTCGATGTTATCCTCGTCCTGCTTGCGTCTCGTTACGCGATAATCGTCAACGGCGGACGACAGCACAGAAAGATAGTACTCGATGAAATACGTAAGATCGGCTCCGTTTTCTCCCCGTATGATATTCGCTATGGCGTTGAAGTAATCGTAGCCGTTTTGAGCAATGATCGCGGAAATGCTGATCTCACTGAAGAATGTGTAGCCCGATCGTATCAAAATAATCTCAGAAAGCATTCTTCCTAATCGCTCGTTCCCCTCTGGGAACGGTCTTGTGACCAAGACCCACGCCTGCGCCGCAGCCGCCTTTATCATCGGGTGGATACCGGGATCGGCAAGCATTGCGGTAAGCTCCCCTACCCTGTCGGATAGGTCTATCGCTCTCGGTAGACTGTATTCTTCACCCTGCATTGACAGTATCTCCGCGTCATCGCTTGTACGAAAATCTCCGCCACCGTTGTCGAGTCCGTTTGTCAGGATCTCTGCAAGGCTGCGGAGATATTGTTCGTTTATCGGGTGGTGTATATTTTCGGCAGCGAAGGTCCCGGCTTGCCTGTTGTTGAGGATCATAAGCTCCTCCACGTCATGAGGCTCTTCCCCGCTCTGCAAAAATGACATAGCGTCCCTGATGGATATCTGCGCGCCTTCCATGTATCCTGTGAAGAATATTTCCTTTATCGGCGATACGCTCGTGATCGGCTCGGTGATCTCGGTATCGAAAAGCTCGTCCAAAATGTTCTCGCTTGCCTTTATCATAGTGTCGGTGAGCGTGTACCAGTAGCTCTGACCTGCGGCATTCCTGATGGGCAAAATGACCCCTTTGGAACGGCGGTTTTCGAGCACCTCGCTCCACAGCTCATCGGCGTTCATGCCGAGCGGCAGTGCCGTGTACATCTCCCTCTTGGAAGCATATTTCTTGTCGATAAATCTGAAAAGACGCTCTTTATCCATGGTGATCCTCCTAACTCAAAATCGTTACATCATTCAGATCGAACGTGACAGCCCTGATCGTAGGGTAACATTTACCCTTAAACTCTCTCGGAGCGTCATCGTTCCAGTTCATCTTGCTGCGAAGCTCCTTCATTATGCTCCTGCCGCTTATCTCCGTTGACATGACGTGCTCTTTCGGAAGCACGACCGCCTGTGTGTCGTTTACGCTGCAGGCTCTTAAAACAAGCATTTTCTCCTGCATATTTATAAGCAGCTGTACCTGTCGCGGTCTGCCGAGCGCTTCTATCGTGCCGTCGTTTATAGTAAATACTCCGTCTTTGAGATCAAGACTCATTTTTATCTCTTTCATCACTCTCTCCCTCTCCGTCAGGCTAAATGTACCCATCAAGGAAATTCACCTGTGTTGACATATTATGCTCCTCTACGTCCATGCCGAACCCGGATTCCCAGCCCTTCGGAAACTCCGCCGACGACGCTTTGCGCTTGCCCGTCGCTTCGTCCTTTTTCTGCGGCAGGAAGCACTCGTGCGCTTTCAAATCAAACAGATACATCTGCTCATCGTTGTATCGTATTTTCATACCCTGCAGGCGGTAGCGGTATATCGGGTCCCAACCCATCATCTCGTAAAGACGCTCCGCGAATACTCTGCACGTTATCTGTCTGCTTTTACGTTTATCGGCCTTTAAAATGCACCATCTTATCGCGTCGCGCGCGCCCTCGTCGCACGGTCTTATTATCATTTTTTGCTCCGTGGGGTTTATAAGGAACTGTATGTACGATGCATTTTCAAGCTTGCTGATACAGGAATTGTTGAACGTTATACTGTTGCCCCGTATCGTCATCGCGGGGTCGAATCGGTGAGATATGAACTCACGGCGCACGACCTGATATCCCTCGAAGCTGAAGTTTTCTTCTTCGGCGAGCCGCTTGGCTTCAAGCTGTTCGGCACGGCTGAGTCCTATCGGAGCGGGATTCTGGTGGATCGGAAGCGCCAACTTCTGCTGCATCCACGGCTGTATCATCTCCATTTGTTACCCTCCTTTATATGTTCTGTGGTTCTGCTCCGGCCATATCTTTTCGACAAGCAGCCTGTCAAGCTCGGCGCATATTTCCATAGCGCAGTCTGATAAGTCCGTGTCGTTAAGCGGACCGTTTATTATCCCCTCATACGCCTTTCGCATTGTACTCTCGTCAAAAGCGCCATAAACCATGCGGCTTGACTCGTCGTGAAGTATGCACTCACAGCGATAAATGTACCCGAGCCAGTATGCGTATGACATCTCGTCAATATCGGGCTTATCGACCTTTGGAAGCTCCAGCAGCGCCCTCGGCGTTTGACGGATACTCATTTCATACGCCTGTGTGAGTATGAGCGCCCTGTTGTCGGTTTCGCTCGTTTTTGAGATTATATCATCTATCCAGTAAAGCGTTTCGATTATCATTCTCGGTTTTTCAAAAAGCGTGGGCACTTTCAGCAGGCTCGACAGCCCCGACTCGTTATCGCTAAAACTGCCGAAACAGTAGTCGACAACGCTTGCGAGGTGGCTTTGCATATACAGCGGAACGAAGCTCTCCATGGTTATACCCATAGCGGATGCCTCCATAAAAAGGTTGCCTTGTTTGTGGCAGAAGATATAGTCGTTCTGCGTAAACTCTCTGCCGGAACGCATAACCTTGTTGTTCCTCGGAGACGCTCTTTCGAGCCACATCATACGCTTGACGTTTTCGGAAAGAGGTCTGCTTTTTGCGGGATTTCTTGACATTTAATTCACCTCCGTATTTGTCGGGTCAACCTCTATGGTGCCCGTTTTCGGTTTCGGCGGATTGTGCCGGATATCGGTCATAAGGCGGTCGATCACCTCATCGGAGACCCTGTGCGAGATATCGAGCGATCGCGCTTGTATGAACCACTCCTCGCCCGTCCATGTACCCTCTATCCCACGAAAAGCCGACGTATGCTTAAACACCGGTGTCCCGAAGATCTTCTTGTTTATTTCAAGTTCCTGCCTGACCTGCTCCGCTATGACTTTAAGCTCCTGCGGTTCGTCGTCGTCCTCGGGCGGGAAGAAAAAACTTTGACTGTCGGCGCTTTTCTCGGTATTGTCATTTTCGGGTTTTCGTGGTATAATTATCTCATCCTTTTTGGTGACCGCTTTACCGATAAAATTGTCGAGGTCGAAGATCAAAACACGCTTGACGCTGTTATCGCTCATCATGACTGGCATGATCTGACATGGAACACGATATGTGTATTCACTGTCCCAGTTCATGCTCTCATAAATGACCCTACACAGCGAGCTTGCTCCTTTCGGCTTACCGTCCCATTTCAGAGCGTTAGTGTGATCTTTCTCGCAAGGACGAACGATTATCATACGCTCAACGGGATTGAAAAGAATCTCAACAAATTCGGCGGTCAGCTTCAACTTACAGCTTGTGTTAAAAAGAATAGAGCTTGTATCGACACGGAAAACAGGCTCTGTTATCCTGCTGAACATATCGCCGCTGACCACTTGGAACATCTTGACTACCTCGGCTTGTTCGCGCATTATCGACGCTTCTTTATCAACGCCCTCAAGCTCGTCCTTTATCTGCTGTTCCGCCTCGGTCAGTTCACGCGCAATCGTCAAGCAGTCCCATCGCGATCTGTGACACACGGTAATAGTCATCGAAATCAAAACCCGCCCACGAGCGATTCATCGAAATGAATCCCGTGAGTACACCGCTGTCGATAACTCTCATAGGCAGATACTCCCCCTTATGACCGTAACGCCTGCTGTTTAAAATACGCTGCGTGGCGTTCCAGACCGCTCGTGTCACGATAGCGTCGTGATGATCGGGCTGAAAATACTTGTTCTTTTTCCCGTTGTTCTTTTTCGATTTATGATCCTTGAAATTCGGTGTATACGTTTTTCTCGCAAGAACATCACCGCAGTAGCGTTCATTTCTGACAAGAGAAACTATTCCTTTTGCGGTCCAATCGGTATTGATCGTTCCGTTCCTTTTCCTGCCGCCTGTAGGTATTTTAAGCTCGGTCAATGTTTCGGCGATCTCCTCGGTCGTTGCTCCTCGCAGCAGCATCGCGTATATCCACTTAACGACCTGTGCTTGAGGTTCGTTTATCTGCAGTATCTTGCGCTTGCCGCCGTAGCTGTCGGATATTTCCACCTTATCGTATCCGTAAAGTGACGGTGTCAAAAAGCGACCGCGGCTGAATCTCCACTCAAGCGATAACAGCATAGCTTCGCTTTTCATATGGCTCTCTTCCTCGGCTACCATAGCGAGAACGAAAAGAATGATATTGCTCGTCTGCAAGCCCGTATCAAGATTTTCCTGTTCAAAGAACACTCTGACAGGCGGGTCGAGGTTTTTCAGTTCTTCGATATATCCGATACAGTCAAGCAGATTTCGCGCAAAACGTGACACAGCTTTTGTGATGATCATATCGATCTTGCCCGCTCTGGCGTCCTCGATCAGCTTCAGAAAGCCGGGTCTGTGGGCGGTATTGGTTCCAGAGAATCCGTTGTCAACATACGTTCCCGCGTATTTGTAGCTCGGATTTGCCTGTATCTTTTCCTTGTACTGACGCATTTGCAGCTCAATCGAAATAGCCTGATCGATGTCGTCCGTCGATACACGGCAGTACGCCGCAACACGCAGCGTTTTCTGTGGATCGTCAGTTTCTGTGTACGCCGATATCTTGCGTACCCTGCTTGAATCGAGCTCGTCAAGCTGACGGACAAGCGCCGCTTTTTGCTTTTTACGCTCCAGGCTCGTTTTTCGGCGTTCCTGCGGATATCATCCATAGCCGTCACCTCTGATAAATACAATCATTGATCCATTCGCCTCCGTAATGTATAATATATATAAGACCCGAAGTCCTACCGCTATATTACCATTATATCGGCGATATCTCAACACCACATGTGTTGTACTGAAATGTAGAATATATCGGGGATAAATGACTATTATTTGTCTGTATCATACATCTCCCCACTGTTGCTGACGAAACAGTACGGGTCAAGCTCCAACGCGGCGCAAACTCTCAGCGCTGTTATCATATTCGCGTTTGAAAGCCGCTGATTACCGTACTCAAAACGCTGGTACTGCTGAAGCACCAGCCCCGCCCGAACAGCGGCTTCCATCTGCGTCAAGCCTAACTCTTTTCGGCGTTTACGCAGAATCTCGGCTTCTTTTTTACATCTGTCGGTCATGTCATACACCTCATTCAACTTTTAATACAATCGCGTTAGCTACGATTTTACCATTGATTGAATGTAGTTATCAATACAATTAATCGACAAACAACCGACATATATTTTGTGACCTCTGCCCCTTGTTTTTTCTCCCAGCGAATGCTAACATATCAGCACAAATTCAACAAGGAGAGTGATGGTATGAATTATTCAGTTGACATGAAAAAGACAGGGGCTCATATAAAGGAGCTTTGCGAGAAGAATAACATTACCGTTGCGGACATCAAAAGAGAGCTGAATCTTAAATCACCGCAGTCTGTATATCGTTGGTACTACGGCTACGCAATGCCGACGGTGGATCACTTGTACACACTTGCTTGTTTCCTATGAGCGTGTGTCAGAGATCTTCAAATGGTGTACCGGAAAAATGAACCCTGCCTATTATCTGAGGGTATCATATTGGGAGGAACTCGGTGTTTTGATTTTGGAATGACGCTCAGAAAACAAGAAAGGTGCAGAGCCGCAATGCCCTGCACCTGTTTTTATATTTCTGTTTTGTAGCCGTAATTCTCTTTTTCTACACAGTTTTTGATCATTATTGTATTGGTAGTAAACCGGTAGTAATCACCGATTAAATCGACCGCGTTTTGCCCGATAATAGCCGTGTTAAAGCCATATCATACTATTCGCTCAGTAGTCCTGCCGTGGCATACGAACATCACACGAATCATACCGTATTTTGCCGATTGCTATGCGGTTTCCGGGTTTTTGACAGAATCGGGGCAAAACGGCAATTCGGGGCGAAACAAGGCAAATTGCGGACGCCGTTAGTAGTAAAATCGTAGTAAAACTACTAAGCAATTACTACCAAGGGTTTTGATGGTTTTATTATATCATATTTCAAGGGTTGTGGGTAGCCCTTTATTATAGTTTTTCGTGACAAAAAAAGAGCGGCGAGCAGGAAGTATTTCCACTCGCCGTAATTGTTGTTATTCTTTATTCCGCTATCTTTTTTTATCGGGATGCCATAGGTCGCCTTGCCAACATTGCAGTAATGTACCGCAAGTACTTCTGATGATTTCGACATGCTCCGTAATAATACCAACTTATGCGCAATGGAATGTGAGTATACCTGCAGGCTATTGGCTTTAATGTAAATTATAGCTTTATCGCTCAGGCTTTGTATCTATCGTTTTCCTGAACACAAAATAGCGGTCATATAAATATTCAGTTACAAGATTGAGTGCCATATTCAACCCTGTAACAATAAGATCGTTCCACCCTCTTGTTTCAGCCAGATAGTTGCCGAGTATCGTTGTGACAGGTGTGAACACAGCATAAAAACAAGCGACCTTAATCATTGCAACAGGTACATTGTTGGCAGATTTGAATGTGAATTCGCGATTTAATGTGAAATTCCAGAGTACAGACAGAGTCAGAGCGATCAGATATTTAGGCCAGTATTGCCAATTTGTGAAATGCTCGAGCGCTGCAAAGGATATGAATTCAATGACACCTGCCGATATAGAAAACAGCACAAATTTTATAATTCTGATCCGTTCTTTCAATGATATTCTTCCTTTCAGATTCAGGCGTTAAGGATCAGCTGCCGTTCAGAGCTTTGAAATGCTTTGCATTGCTTTTATACAACTTGCGGAACACTTGATAATTCATCTCATAGACAGCTTTATTCTTACTGTCAGGCTGATAAACAGCATCGACGGGTATCAGCTTACCTGCTTCTTCCGCTGATTCAATTTTATTCATTCCAAGCGCTATCAGCAAAGCTGCGCCGACTGTTCCGGCATTTTGTGGATTTTCGATCGTTTCGATCACTCTGCCTGTTATATCAGCAAGCATCTGACAGGTTACAGGAGACCGCGCCCCTCCGCCCACAAATCGGATCGTATCCGAGGTCTTGATCTTTGCCGATTCACACTCCAGCAGCCATCGCAGATGGAAACAGATGCCTTCCCAAACCGCTCTTATCATGTCACGCTTACTGTTTTCAAGCTTCAGATTAAAGAACATACCCGCCGCACAGGAATCCTCGAAAGGACTCCTGTTTCCATGCAGCCACGGTGTAAATATCACTCCGTTTGATCCCGGCGGCACACGGCTGACCTCATCTGACAAATATTCATATAGGCTATTGTATTTACTCCCATGATCCTCAGAAATACTGATCTTATGTGAATACACGCCCACCTCATCAAGCGCAAGATGATCCTTGAACCATTCAAAGCATTTTCCGGCTGTTTCCAGTTCCGCATAGTAGTGAAAATGCCCCTTTAAGCCTGACATGACACCTGTCATACTGCATAATGGATCTACCGCCTGATGATCCATCAGCGTGATGACCCAACCCGATGTTCCGACATAGATATGCGTCTGACCGACCTTAGTACATCCTGCACCGATACCTGTCAGAGTGGCATCTCCTCCGCCGCCGAAAACCGGTATGCCCTCAGGAAGTCCAAGCTCTGCTGCCGCTTTGGCAATCAGCTTTCCTGCTTCATCGGTACATTCGATAAGATCGGGGAGGTGTTCGGGCTTCACGCCGTACATCTTTGCAAGCCCGATATTCCAGCCCTCTTTGCCTTTTCGCGTATCATAAAGAAAAGTGGAAAACGCAGAATCTACGGTCCTTACGATGTTACCGGTGCAGCGGGCTATCAGATAGTCGTTCACATCGAGCCACTTGTATACCTTAGCAAAAATATCCGGCTCGTTCTTCTCGACCCACTTATACTTATATACAGGATCTTTGACACTCATCGAAGCTGTTTTGTTGATATGAAGATTTCTGAACAGCTTGAACACATTGCATCCCGATACTTTGATAAGACCTTTTCCCAGACCTTCTTTAAACTCATCGACTGCCCTTGTATCAAGAAAACTCATAGGACGGCGCAGCGCATTGCCGTGTTCATCCACCAGCACGACTCCCTGCATCTGTGTGCAGAAGGATATACCTGCTATCTCCGATGGTCTGATGTCTGTCTTGTCAAAAAGCGATTTGGTAGTCTTGGTTATCGCAGCCCACCATTCCTCAGTGTCCTGTTCCGCACCGCCGTTTTCGAGGATATAAAGACCGTATTCCGCATTTGTATGACATATCAGGCGGATCGTACTGCTTATTTCAAAAAGACAAGTTTTGACTGCGCTTGTCCCAAAATCATAAACTATAACATACATATATGTTCCTCATCTTGCTTCGATTGTCGTTTAGTCCAGATGTATGTTTGTTCCTGAATCTATCTTGCGGTGAACTTCCTCTAAGGTATCCTTATCCATTTCGGGCCAGTCATTGACCTTCTGTGCCTTATCGGTAACAAGATGTGCTTTTTCCGCACAAAGTGCGATAGGCGTATCGGAAAGTGAATCAGAATAGAAGTTTTCTATCATCGGAAAGCCGTGGTCTATCATATACCGCGCCTTTTCTTTCGCATACATCAGGTTATTGGTAAAGACACCGAACTCACGGTCATATTCCGAAGCCATATAATTGACACCCAGCCTTCTGGCGATCGGTGCGATGATACAGTCGGGCGATGCGCTTATAATAAGATCATCCGGCTTTTTTTGCGCAAGATACCACGCTGATATTCTTTTCTCGTGCTTATCCCAGAATTTTTCGATCTGCTCCTCGAAATCATCTATCATTCCGAGAAAACTGAAAAAATGACGCTCTAACTTGTATCTCGGCAGCTTTCCTCTTTTATACAATATAAGATTTTTTATCGCTTTCGGAACAAATTTGAACCACAGTTTCGGGTGACGATTGGCACACCATAGCGCAAAACTAACGGTACAATCGGGATAATAGATCGTCCCGTCAAAGTCATACACATTCATCTGCTTTCCTCCTTGATCATATCTCTTTGCCTGTAAAGCGGATCATGCTGCGGTTATAGCCTGTCGTAACAAGATATGCCTTTTCTCGATGTGATTCCGTTGACCTGCCAAGCAAATACCCGCTTAGTCCTTTGAATGCGGGATCTGGGCTGTGGTAAGAACCGGATCGTTCTCAAAGAAAAGGCATATCTCATATAAAACCGTTTTTTCGATTCTTTATTCTTTTCAAGTATCCCTTATTGACTGCAGGGGTATTTTTCGGACATATTTACCGCAGCATATGATCCTCTTGATCAGAATGTGCTGTACGGGTCGGAATTACCCGATGTGCCTCCTATCTGCCAGTACGGAGTTTCGTTGGGATCCTCATTCGAAGTAACGATAATATCGTGAAAATCAATAGAACGTATCACAAGCTCTGCCTGTTTGTATTCCTTCTTCATAATCAATTTCAGACACCTCCTTGACCGGGTGTGTAATTGTTGTCCACATACGCCTTTGCGTATTCATCGTAATTATACAGTGCAAGTATAGCTTTGGCAAGAGCTTCATTGCCGGAATTATTGACTGCCCAGTTTGCATAATTGCCGATGGTTACGTCAAAGTCAGTATCCACACTGTCAAACTTCAGCGTTCTTGAAGCAAATATCCCGCTCGGCGCAAAGCCTGTGATTTCGTAGTATATCTCCTTACCCTTTGCCTTAGCTGAATATGAGCGAGTCTTCGTTTCGCCGTTTTCTTCGTATGTCTCGATGATATCCGGATTTGTATCCGGAGTAAAATAGAGTCTGAGCGCTGTCTGACTTTCGAGGATAAGTGAAATTTTAGTCAGAGTCATACCCGAGGGCGCATTATTGAATATTATTGATAATGGTTGCTCATCAAAACCTCCTGTGTGTTCAATCGGAGTGAAATCGCCTATGTTTTCATCGGGAAGCTCAGTCGGGTTGTAATTGAACAACGTCTGTGTAGCCGCACCGTATTTAAGCATTGCTTTGACGAGATCTTTGGTTGCCTTGCTTTGCTTCTCATCGTTAAGGATCGTATCGGCGTACCGCTTTACAGTGTAGGTGTACTCTGTACCCTCGTTTGTGCCGTCGATGATCTGCACCTTGATTTCCGAGGTCATTTCCTTTGCGGCAACGCTGCAGCTGAAAACATAGCATATATGACCGTCTATCATCTGAAGTTCATCTTTGACGTCCTTTACCATTACCTGCGGTGTGTCGCCGTTCGGCAGAGTAAACTGCATATATGCCGTTTCGCTTTCAGCAAGCGTATCGCTCAGCTCCATAAAGAAGTTTACGCCTATCGCGCCGTCAAGTTTGACTGTGCAGCCTGCGAGATTTTCGCCGAATTCCTCGCTGAAAACTGTCTTTACATTTGTATATCCGACTCCGTTTACCGTTACCGCTGCAGTGTAGACGGTTTTCTTTCCCGATGCTTCGGAAGTAACGGCAGCATCAAATGTCTGAGTTTCGCCGCACTCGGAGCAGGTGAACGCTGCGCTTGCCGTGCTGTAATCATTTGCCCATGTCCAGACAGGTTCGCCCTGTAACGTATGCGGCTCAAACGCTGCCTGCAGCTCGACATCTTGTTCGGGCATTGTAAATGTGCGTGTGGTGCTGTCAACATAAACAGTATTTACATAGAAAACACCTTTCATGGCAAATTCGCTCATCTGAATAATATCTGCGCCCTTGCTTGCGGTGATCTCGATTTTATAATACTGATAAGGCTCGGCAGTTGAGTTCAGATTATACTCACTTGAATAGTAATAATTCCTACGTGTCATACGAGTATCGTCGGTTACTTCATGTACTGTCTGCCATTTTGAAGAATCACGTACTGCCTGACTGTCATTTTCAAAGTTTGCACCGTAGACCGTCCAGTCTTTCCAGTTGCGGTCGTCGCCGGTATAGTTGTAATCGCCAACGAACAGATGATAGTTACTCATTGCAACTTTGCAGGGAGCTTTCAGTATAACGTAACATGATCCCGTAAAATCGGTCTGCCACTGCATGCCCCGCTTCCCTTCATCCGATGGATCGTCCATCGAACCGTCCACAAGGTTTTCGTAGCTGCTGCCGCTTCCTGAGAGAGCTGTAAGGTCTGTAAAATCTCTCCGATCTGTTTTTACATTAAGATCACCGAGATGATAACCGGGCTCAGGCGCTGCTGTTACAGTGACAGTGCTTCCCGGAAGAGCAGCATCTGTATCGGGAGAAACGGTACCGTTTTCCGACTCTGCTGTATTCACTCTCGGGAATTCAAGATACACCGGTCTGTAATCAACGTTCTTTGATACTGACGGAAGCTCGCCGTCACGCCATTCTTTTCCTTCTACTTCGTTAAACCAACCGAAGAAATAAAGCTGATTACCATTAATTTCTATTGTTGCGGGAAGAGAGCCGTTAAAGATCGGGTACTCTCCGGCAGAAACATTTACGTCTGTTTCAATCAGTTCGTCGTCAAAGTTATACCATTTGATCGTGAATGTCTCGGGAACAAATTCCGCGCTTACAATAACGGAATAGTCGGGCATTGTAAACTCAAACCTATCGTTCACATTTGTGAGATTCGTGCCCGGAGCGACTGCTTTCATCTCAAACTCCGCCATTCTGAGTTCTTCGCCGTTTGAGGGAGCTGTTACAACGATCTTGTAATACTCGTATGAATCGGCCGGTGTGTCGAGCGTGAATTTGAACTTTGTGCTGTTTACGGGCTGTAGCACATTATCGTCAGCAGCTCCCGCAATAAGCTTCCATTCTCTTGAATCCGCTGCTGCCTCGCTGTCGTCAGAGAAGTTCGCACCGTAGATCGTCCATGCTTTCCAGTTCCTTTGCGCGTTGTCAAGTGCGTCTGCGGCTGTTGTCAGACTGTACTCCATCATTCTGACTTTCTTGTCGGCTTTAAGGATAACTGTATTATCGGAATCGGCTGTGATGCCCCAGTATGTATCATCGTCGCTGTCAACAAGATTACCGGAATATCCCGCGCTGTTTCCGCTGCTGCCGTTAATGGATGTCAGCGAAACATCCGCTCTTTCGTTTGCGTTAGAGATCGTGACATCACCAAGCTGGAAGCCCTCGTTCGGTATGCATGTGAAGACCGCATTAGCTCCGCTTCGGAGCTTTGCAATATTGTCTAATTCAGGTAAGGTTCCGTTGTCATGACTGCCTGCTGTTACGTAGTAGAAAATGATCTCTTTTGTGTCGGTATAAGCTACACCGTCCGAATATGCAGTAGCGGTATAGATCGCTTTTTCTGACAGCTGTTCTGAAATTCTTTCTTCCGTTATTTCTGCGTTGATCGTTGTGGTCTGAGTATGATTACATCTGGAGTCAAGGCACGCACCGACTGTCAGAGTCGCAGACGTGTAATCATTGTTCCAGTTCCAGACGTTCTCACCTGTGTGTTCATCGGTAAAATGATAATAAACACCCTGTGCTCCGGCAACAGTATTTGTATTGTAACCGTCTTCAACAAGCTTTGTTGCGTGTTTTATATTTGCGGTGACTACTACATTCTCAAATGCATCGGTTCCAATCGACATAAGACCGGGATAATCGAAGCGGAATGATCTGTATTGTACATTGTCAGACCTGAAAGCTCTGTCACCGATCGTTGCAAGCCCCGATGTATCACCCACTACTTCCGATACGGGCACATTATTGAAAGCATCGGCCCGGATGGTGGTAATGTTTTCGTTCAGAACGAGCTTGAAGTCAGCAGACGGACGGGTATAAAACATAGTTATATTATTGATTACCCCATCCGGAAAATCCCCTCCGAGAATCGTGATCTTTTTGCCCCGGAAAGTTTTTGGTATAACCAGCTCATTATTCTCAATAGATCCGCTAAACTCAATTATACCCAATGTGCCATCGGAAAGCTCTTGGAAAGAGAAGTATCTTATATAGTTCGGAGATGACAAAGGCTGACCGTTTATGGAAGTATAATACATACCGTCGATCAGGTAATGATTCCCGACGCCGAGAATATACTCGCCAGATTCGTCGACATATGGCTCTTCTTTATCGTGGTAGAAGAATGCCGTATATGTTTTGTCCTCGGTTATTGCAGGAAGTGTATCAGTATAGCGATTTGTGCCGTCTGTCCAGCCTTTGAAGTAATAGTCCTTGTAGTCGCCGCCGGGCAAAACGGGAGTATCACTGACGTATGACGGAACCGTACCCTTTGAGATATACTCCTTTTTCAGGAGCGTTCCGTCCATATTCTTCCATATTACGACTGCAGCGTCATCAATGACTTCATCGCCGCTTATCACTTTTCTGGTGGTATATGTCTTACCGTAATAAACAGCTGTTGCGATATAGATCGTTTTGTCGCCGTCTTGTTCGATCGTTACGTCAGCCTGTATGTCAAGCTGAGAAAGTCCGCATTCGGTGCAGTAAATGTCTGCGGTGCAGGAGCTGTTGTCATTGCTCCATGTCCAGGAATCCACTGCTCCCGTATGAGCCTTAAATACTGCGTTGGCAACAATAGAGAATTGCGGCATTATGAAAGTGCGTGTGTTTCCGCTTCCGGAAACCTCGGGAATACCGGGCTTTCCTTTCAATATAAATTCTGACATCTGGCAAGATGTACCGCCTTTATTTGAAGCGATCTCGATCTTATAATAGCGATATTCTTCGGCAGGACTGTCAAGAGTGAAATCATATCTCTTGCAGTTTATATCCTCCAATACATTGTCATCAACAACAGCTTTGATCTCATTCCACTCTGATGAGTCGCGTGTGGCCTGAGCTGCGCTCTCAAAATTAGCGCCGTATATCGTGTAATTTTTCCAGTTACGGCCGTTATATGATTCGTTATCATTTCCGGTAATAAGGCTGTATCCGGTCATTTCAACTTTGCTCTGGGCATCCATTATAATGTAGCTGTTTTCTTTTGATGTTACCCATTTGCTTTCTGAATTGCCGTCTACCAGCTGATGGCAGCCCTGAGAACCATCAGTATTAGTACCGTCTATCGCTGTAAGAGTGATCTCTCTTGATGATATTTCATAAACCGGAGCAAGGCTGACACTGTGAAGATGATATCCGTTATCAGCTTCACAGGTCAGGGTTACAACTTCACCGGGATCGTAATAGTGCAAGTCAGAGGTCAGAGTACCGTGTGTTATAGTGCCCGTGAGCACTTTGTACTTCGTGATCTGAATGTACTTGTAAGTGCTGAGTGCCGTTGTTTGATCCCACTGCGAAGCGCCGTTTTCACTTGCAGAGGTATTGACGATAACCTCGTAGTTTCCTTTTGTGAGTGAAACATTATCGTTTGCAACACCGTTTGACGCTTTTACGGTCAATATACTCTCTGTACCTATACTGATGTTTTTATTCTTTTGGTTGCTCACGAATGCCGCACCGTCTGAACCGTTAATATCAAGCGATACGCTTGCGCCGTTTGTAATGCTCACAACGGGAGACTTCTGGTAAAGCCCGATACCGATCGCTGTACCGCCTGTTGTAATGTTTTCGGTAAGCTGTGTGCCGTTTACCGTAAGATTTTTTCTTGTATGAATACCGCACACTTCTGTATTACCCGAAGCTGAGCAGCTGATCGTCAGCGTACCGCCCGTTATCTCGTAGCTTGGAGCCGTAGACATAAGAGCGATACCGTATTTTGTGCCGGCGTCGTCGCTTATGTTGTCAGCGATCACGTTTGTACCCGAAAGGACGATCTTAAACGGTATGTCACTGTCAACATTGTAACGAATACCAAATGCCGTGGGAAGATCCTTGTATTTTGCGATCTCGATAACGGCATTGTTGAGCGAAAGCGTGTTTGTATCGTAATCATAGCTTGCCGTACCGTCACCGAGGATATCGCCGCAGTTCATTTCGTTTACGGCTGTGCCGCCGACAACAAGATCTATATCGCCTGTGACAAATTCAGCTGTAACGGTTACGTCTGCATCGGGCATAACGAAGCTGTAAACACCGTTTACAGGCGTCAGCTGCGTATTGCCGCACATGACGTTTGAGATCATATATCCGCTGTCGGGTGTAACGTTCAGCTTTACCGTATTTCCAACGACCTGTGCTACAGAATCAACGGTAACAGTGCCGTGCGAAAGCTCCCCGATATTTACATTGCGCTCGGTGTACGAGGGCGTAAGCTCTTTTGCGGCGATCGCATTATTATCTGCCGCACCTGCCTGATAAACAGTGCCGTTAGAAACGAACGGCTTTTCAAGAATGACCGTGCCGCGGTAGCTGTTCGACATGATGGAATCTGTCTTATTAGTCCAGCCAAGTCTTATCTCACCGCCGTCGTTCACATAAATACCGCAGTTCGTACCGCTTTGAGCGCCCGTTCCCTGACTGCTTGCAGTAACGTTGCCCCCGTTGATCGTTATGCTGCTGCCATTGATTCCCATGCTGTCACCGGCTGCGCCGCCTGCGGCGTTGACTGTACCGCCGTTGATCGTTATTGCTGTTGAGGAGGAATAAGAGCCTATACCTGCCGAAAAATTGTAAGAATACATCCCACCCGTAGTTGAACCTGCACCGCCTGTCGCGTTGACAGTACCGCCGTTGATCGTTATGTTTACGGGACCGTTTTTCCGCGGCGGCACACCGATCGCAGGAGCGTCGGTGCCTCCCGTTACGTTGATAACGCCGCCGTTTATCGTGATATTTTTCACTAAACTTGAGTTGTCGCCACCGATAGCGGCAGTTTTGTCATCCGGATCGGTGACAACGAGCTCACCTGTTCCCTGCTGCTGACAGTAAATGGAAAAGGAAGACTCGCTATTCAATTCAATACCCTCGGGAACGGTCAGTGTACATCCGTCACAAAGAACAAGGTGAACGTCCCCGCTGACAGATACCCCGATCGAACCGAAATCGACATCCTGATTCAACACATACCAGCCTGACGTCCAGTTTGGAGCGCTCGCGCCGCTTGAAGTTACATCCCGATATGCGCTTGACAGCATAGTCTGTTCAATGCCGTTTTCATCTATGTAGTTTACTCTGTATGTTGCCGTGTAAGTTTTTTGTGCGTGAATCGTGGGAAACGGTTCGCCCGGTTCAAAGAAGTTTCCATTTTCGTCCCTCCAGCCTACAAACTCGCTGTTTGGCTTTTCGGGTGTATCGCCGCTATAGACAGGGCGTGTGCCTTCTAAAAGATTTTGTGATACAGGATAACTGCCATCGTCCAAATCCCAATTAACATCGAACTGCACCGCAGGGGAAGGCATAAGCGTTTTACCGCCGAGATTGCCGGGGTTTACCGTGTTGGCAGCATAAACAGTCGTTCCGTCGGTAAATGCCTTTTCGAGAGTTACCGTTCCTCTTGCGCCGCCATTATTAAAAATGATGCGGTCTGCACTGTTAGTCCAGCTTAAGTTTATTTCAGTATCATTAGCTTTCGATCCCAACGCATAGTCATTAGCTGTCACATCAACAATACCTCCGTTGATATTGATCACGCAACGAGCATCATAACCGGTTCCAATAGCCGGACCTGAAGCTTTAGCTGTAACCTCACCTCCGTTAATTGTTACAACGGTTTGTGCGCCTCCTTGTTTGCCACCGCCTCCTATCGCTACATCGTAATATTTATTCTCGGCATATATAATACCGCCGTTGATCGTTACATCTCCGCCGGCACCAGCACCTCCGCCAATGACGCTGCCGCCTCGATCTGCTGTTGCTTCTATGTTACCTCCGTTTATCACTACCGTACCAAAGCCCCAGGAACCGCCGCCGATCGCAGCACCACCCAAACCCTCATTTTTTGCATTAATGCTGCCGCCGTTGATCGTAATAAGACCGGAATCCAGATCGGCGTTGCTTCCGATAACAGCGGGGTAGTAGAATCCATCGGTCCGCGTCGCGTTAAGGTGACCTGTACCTTTGCTTTGTCCATAGATGGTCAAGGAATTGTTCTTATTGACAGTTATTCCCATTTTTGCTGACAGAGTGCAGCCGTCGCACAAAATAAGGTGAACGTCACCCGAACATGACATTCTGTCATTGAATTCAAGGTCTGACATTACAGCATACCAGCCCGGTGTAAGGTCTTTACTTGTAAGCGGAACAACTTCTGCGCTCTTCAGCGTGCCGTCAGCGTCAATATATGTGACGGTGGTTTCGGCTTTTGCCGAAATAGGTGCTGCTGTGAACAGACTGACTATCATCGCAAGCGACAGCAGTATGCTCAGCGATCTTTTAAGTGTTTTTTTCATCTGTAGCACTCCTTTTGTTATTATTTTTTCAGTACATATCAAAGTGCATTGAAGTAAAGATATACTTATAAGCATACCTTCACTTCAATGAATATCCTTTTTATCAGAAATCAAGCTCATAAACCAGGCACACACCCGCGATGAGCCAACCGCACGGCTGACCGAGCACGATCCTTGTATAGATCTGATTGATACAGCCTGTTAAGCACATCCTGTCGGCTAAGATGGTCGGAGCGAGGGGCGCACTTGTTGCGATCAAATCAATAAACGAGAACAGGACAATGTAAAGCACGATATCAACTACCGTTGCGGCTGCCACGTTCGACGATTTATAAAGGAATATAGCGCTTATCGTACCGTATGCTATCGCCTGTAAAGCGAATGCAAGAAACGCTGCGTAAATAGCGGCTATATATGAGGGCTGGAGCTTTCCGCCGAAAATGAGGTTGAGCACCGTTACCCATGCAGCCCAGATAACGCAGCTTATAAGGGTAAGGATAACACAGTCGATAAACTTTGCAGTTTGCAGCTTTGCTCTTGAAATGCCTCTGCCGATCATGCACTGCATTGAACGAGAACTGAATTCGTCGGCATATACCGAAAGGAAAATGCAGATTCCCAGTATCGTGCTTCCAGTGTTTCTGATGTTGGTGCTCTGCGAGGTCATACCGTTGAAGCCCGATTTTATCATACCCAATTGCGAAAAAAGAGTTATTGCGAGCACGATCGCCATTATGATCCAGTAGGTTTTCTTTTTGAGGATTCTGAGGATATCCGAAACTATCAAACTTCTCATATCAGAAATCAAACTCCTTTCTGCGGAAGAAAAGATACGTTATAAGCCACGCGCCGAAGATATACACTGCCGACCACGGGATAAGCTCCCATGCGGAAACGCCCGCGGCGAGGTTGTTCATTCCCCGGATCAGGATCATATCGTAGGAATAGTTCATAACGGTGATACCTTTCGTATACATAAGACTCATTATATTGGGCGAGATCGTTGTGAATAGAATAACGCAGAAAACGCCGATCGCCGTTGAATTTGTGATAAACATAACCATCATCGAGAAAGACGTCGCCGCAACGATCTTCAAAACGCAGATAAGAGCGTAAGCGATATACACCCTTGTCTGATTTGCGCTGAAGCTGACATTGGGGTTGCTCTGAGCTATAAAGTACTGGAGCGTCATATACACCGCAAAGATCACGCCGGTGAGAATAAAGCAGTCAATGAGCTTTGCCCAGAGTATCTTGCTTCTTGTTACGCCTCTGCCGACGATACACTGCATGGAATGCGAGGAGACCTCATCGGAATATACAGCAAGAAAGATCGGTATTGACAGGATAAGCAGCATATAGCCTTTTTCGGCGTATTTGTGCAGCGACTCAACATATGTTGCCGCGTTGACATCGTTAGAAACTGCTCCGAATTCCAGCGCAAGATAGCTGCAGACGAAAAATGCGATCATTAATCCGATAAAAGATTTTTTTCTGAAGATCCTTTGAAGATCCGCGTTAATTAGCCTGATCAATCCGCAGCCCCTCCTATCAGATCGAAGTAATAATCTTCGAGAGTCATCCTGTCCTCTACCTCGTGGAGAATGTTGATGCCGTTATCCGCAAGCACCTTCTGCGCGCGATCGATATCATTGACTGAAAGCGCAATGTTGACCTCGGGCTTTTTGGACTTAAGGTCGTCCTGTGTGATCTCTTTCGCAACAATGCCGTTATGTACGATGCCGAAACGGTCTGCCGTATGCTCAAGCTCACCGAGAATATGCGACGATACTATTACCGTCATATTGTACTCATCACGAAGCCTGCGGACCATGTGGCGAACGTCTGCGATACCCTGAGGATCAAGGCCGTTTGTCGGCTCGTCAAGAATAAGGATATCGGGATTGCCGAGAATCGCGTTTCCGATACCAAGACGCTGCTTCATACCGAGAGAGAAGCCCTTGTACTGCTTCTTGCTGTCTTCAAGACCGACGATATCAAGAACTCGTGTGATCTCGTCCTTGATCTTGCCGTGCGGGATTCCCTTTGCTCTTGCGTAGTACTGCAGGTTGTCCCTTGCAGAAAGGTAGCCATAGAAATTCGAGCCTACAAAGAAGCCCACCTTGCGCCTGTTCGCAAAAAGCTCTCTTTTGTTTGTCGAGCCTATAATGGAAACATTGCCCGATGTATACTCTGAAAGGCCGAGAATCATCTTGAAGATAGTCGTCTTGCCTGCGCCGTTCTTGCCGACAAGACCGTAGATATCGCCTTTGTTCACCTGCATTGTAACGCCCTTGAGAACGTCGTGCTTTCCGTAGCTTTTTACTATATTATCAAGCTTTATAACTGCTTCACTCATTTTATTGTATCCTCCTTCTTATTACCACACACAGATCCTGTATTCGGGCGCTAAGTACATTCCGTCGCCGGGCTTGACATCGTAGGTCTTGATAAACTCGTCAAACTGCTGCAAACCTACATTGATACGAAGATAATTGAGCGGGTGTTCGTCAAACGCAAGGTAAGCCTTTTCCGTATTCTCACTTATCTGAGAAGCAAAGTTTTTTGCATACTGACGGAAGAACTTGTCGTAATCGAAGCCTTCGTGCTTCTTGGCGATAGCAAGCGCACCCTTTATTCCGCCGAGGTCTGCGATCTCCTCGTTCGCAACTTTATTTCCATCTACCGACGACGCACCGGGGAACGGCGTTATCATGCTGTAATAGGAAGAGACCTTTGCTGTTCTTTCGAGGAAATTGCTGTTGTCCTCGCCATTCATCCAGGATATCAAATTGCCTTCGTAGTCGGTCCGAGAACCCTGTACATCAAATGCGTGAGTTATCTCGTGACCGATAAAGACACCTATACCGCCGAGCTTCTGTTCGTATGTCATATCGGGCGAATAGAAAGGATCCTGAACAAAGCCCCACAGAACGTAAACGGCATTTTGTGAAGGTTCGTAATACGCGTTGCTCTCCAAGGCGCTTGTTTCGTACGGATCCCAGATATCGTTGGAATTTCCGAGATCAAGAACGCGCTGCTTGAACAAGCTGCAATATCTGAACGACTCTGCGCACGCTTCGAGGAAGCTGCCGCCCTCTTCCGCCGTCTTGATGTTGCAGTCGCTGTAATCGACCTCTATGCTCGGTTTGCCAATATGAAAAACGAGATTATCCACCTTTTTGATCGCAGCCTCGCGGGTTTCAGGGGAAAGCCACTCTGTGCTGCCGAGCAGTTCTTTGTAATAATCACGGTATTCGTTTGCGATGCCCATGATCTCGTCAGCAGTTTTCTGATCATAATGCTTGTCAAACCACGTCTGGCTGAGTGCAGGCATCATGTATGATTTTTCTATGTAAGTAAGCACAAATTCATCTTTATCCGTTTCGAAGACATCATCGTCCAGGGCTTCGCTACCCGTCAGCTCGCTGGTTCTGTTATACATTTTCTTCAGCGCTTCAACGTCGAGAAAGCTCTCTGTAACAGAAAGAAGATGTACGATGTAGTAGCCTTTTATATCCTCCAGATTCTTTTCCTTGAAAAGAGAACCGATACCACGGAGCATCGTCTTATCAGCCTGGAAGCGTTCATAGCTTGCTCCTCTGCTGTCCAGGATATCTATGCACGGATAATTCCCCGTCATATTCTTTATATCTTCGCGGGTAAATCTTTGCCGCACGTATGCGCCCTCTTTGAGCTGCATATCGTTTTTTGCTATTGTCAATTCAATATGATAACAGCCCTTGAGGATCTTATCGATCTCTTTTTTTTCAAAGCCGAGACGGCCGAGAAGGTATTCCGTTCTGTCGTCGGTAACAGCTTTGTTTCTGAAGCCCGAATTGGATATATTAAAGTATTCTTTCGGGTCGCCGAGAGAATAAGGCATACTCCCGAGCAGCGCTACCGGAGTATCCGACGTTTCATTGTGAGCGTAAGATCTCTTATCGGTCAGCATCGTCATACCGAACGGGTTCTTCTGAAGATCCTTCTCGTAGGCGATCAGCTCATCAATACTTGAAATGCTTGTTATCGCTTCAACATACGGCCTGAGCGGTTCAACGCCCTGCGAATCGCGAAGGTCGTAATCCCTGGCAAGAGCAACATATTTCCGAAGCTCAACAGCATATTTTCCGCTGACAGACTCATCATCAAAAAGCTCCTTGCACTGGTTGTTCATCTCCTGATCCATCAATTCAAACGTTCCCGTGTTGGCATCTTCATCGGTCGATGCCGCAAGCTCAAGAATATACTCCTTGTTCGCAGCAGCAGCGAAATCGTCCTGCAAACGCGGCTCCGACTCGGCGGTGATCGTTCCTCTTATGCTCGAATCGACCCATTTTCCGTTGCCGGGCACAGTGATCGTGCTCTCACCACCGTTGCCGGCTTCTCCTGCGCACGCCGCCGAGGATAGTGCGATCGCTGCCGCAAGAACAATGATCAAAAGTGAATGCTTACATTTTTTCATTTTTGGTTTTTACCCCTTTCGTGAAAATATTGATTACAACTATGTTCTAATCGTGTACTGCGCCGTGATGGCGCTATATATTCATGTATATTCATATACACAGATACCGTTTTACCATTCTTTCCTTATCTTTTCAAAATCTATGGTCTTGCCTACCTTTTTCCATATTACTATAAAAATGATCACTTCGATCACGGTTTGGACCAGATATGTTATGATTGAACCTGTTGCGTGCGAGGCATTTACGTATGTTCCTGTTGTAGTATCCGACTGAATAATAGCCTGGGAATATGCTGTCAAAAAGTCGTATCCGCCGTGTACTACGGCGCATGCCCATATATTGCGGGTTTTCCAATACATTACAAGCAGATTCAAGCCAAATACACCTGCGCTTAATGTTTTCAGCGCAGCCTGTAAAACAGTGGCAGGATTTTCCGTTTCTCCTAGGGAACCACTGAATAAATCACGCCCTACGGACTGAGCACCCATCTTGCTTGCATCTTTTGGTCAAATTGAACTCAAAAACCTTGAAATACGTCAGGCGGGTATGCACCCGCTTGCAGAACGCACTTGCGGACACTGTCCGCAAATCTGACGGCGCAATATGGGCACTCGATTTAATCAGTGCTTCCCTAGTTAATCCTAAAACACATTTGAAATATATTGTACTGTCACAATTAATAGATATCTGGTAAGAAACGCTCTACATCTCCACAATACAACTCTCTTATTGAAGTTACTGTAAATTATCTATAATATTATATCATAGTTTTATAATTTTGTCAATTTCGTTGAGTGCAAAGAAAACGACTCCAAGAAAAAATATCAAGTTTTTTTAAAGTAGAAATATATATTCTCAAAAAAACTCGGCGTACAGAGTAAATCCGTCCGCCGATAATCAGTAATATATTTCAGGTTATCATTTTATAAGAAACAATATAATGTGTATTTGCGGGAGCTGATATTTCGGGATCAGAAAAGACAAATTGCCCCGTGTAATCATTTTCCTGCATAGTCAGATAAAAATGAGCAAGTGCAATACCCATATCCACTTTTTGAACCTCTCCGATTGAGCTGTCTATGAGGGATTTTTTCTCGTAAAGATGAACCGTTTTGCCCGTAATGACAGCTCGCCAGGGCTGCTTATTAACAGCCGAAGGAGCGATGCGTATCATCTCTAAGGAAGCACTGATTAAATCGAGTGCCAATATTGCGCAGTCAGATTTTTAGTCAGATTGCATGAAACGACCGCAGGGTGCGGTCTGCCGGTGGCAGACGTTGCCGCAAGGCAACAGCACCGACCGAG